>NZ_JBICYB010000011.1:0-209605 GCF_043200575.1 Streptomyces sp. NPDC048392 | reverse complement strand
CGCGCGACGGCGCAGCTCAAGCGGATAACGGGAAGGTCGTGCCATGACTCGATCCTTTCATGAAATCGAGTCTCTACTGGAACCGGTGCGGTTCATCCCAGCCTTCCTGCATAGTCCGAACTGGGCGGTGAAAGGGTTCGGTCACCAGTGGTTGGCAACAAAGCGCTGGTCTTGGGCTGGATTTGCCAGGCACCTGTCACGTCAGGACAGAGCAGTCGGCCGGCACGGCGGTGGGATGCGGTCGAGCAGGTCCCACAAGGGGCGGGATCCTGCGGCCCACTCGCCGAGCACGCGGCGGTCGACGAGGTGGATTCGGTACTGCTTACCCCAGGGGATCGCCTTGGAGGAGAAGCGGCCGTTGGTGAGGACGACCGCGACGTCCGCCCCGTGGATCTGGCGTGCAGTGCCGTTGACCTGCTGCAGCACCCCGACACCGACCGCGGCACCACGGTCCCCATCCCGACGGTGCTTGCACTGGATCGCCCAGACGCGACCGGCGGGGTCGACGGCGCGTACATCGCAAGCGTTGTCGCCAGCACCTCCGAGCTGCTCGGCCTTGCAGCCGTCGCGGCGCATCAGGTCCCGTACAGCGAACTCGAACGCGCGGTGATCCAGTGCGTCGAGCTCGGCAATCCGCAGCCGCAAGGCTTGGGCGCGTACGCGAGCCCAAACTGCCCGCTGCTGTGCCTTCTGGTACCAGAGGCCACCGGCAGCCGAGGCGGCCACGGCGACGATGACAAGGACCCACCAGTGCATGAGCAGCCACTGCACGACGGTGACGACCAGGCCGACCGCCACGACCACACCCACGACCAGGGCGACCTGCTCGTCCTGCTTCTTGGAACGACGGACCGGTCGGCGCCGGGCCGAGCGCCGTATCGGGCGGCGGCTCATCGAGTCCCGCCCGGCTGCGCCGAGGCGGAGGAAGCACACAAGTGCGGCGTGCACGTGGCAACGCCTACCGCGGCTGATCCCACATGCCACCGTGTCTGAGCCCACACCGGGACGTCACCCCGAACGTGGTCCGCAAGCTGAACCGCCATGAAGGAATTCCCCCTCTGTCCAAGACCGTTGGTGCATCCCCGCGCCGGTCGTATGACAGCACGCGCCACCGACAGCATGTAAGAAGTCGATCACCGCGAGTGATGGGTTTTCGGTCAGAAGAACCCCGCACCCCATCAGCCGCTCATCGTTCGACCTGCGCGTTTACGGCTCGACCTACCAGCTTCAGCCGTTTCGAGGCTTGGGGCGAGAACGAGCGCTGCCCGCACCTTCTATGCCGCCAGGGTCGAGCGCGTCGCCTCTCCCTCTCCCTCGATGACGCGAGCGATCTCCGGCCATGGAGCACGCAAGGCGCCGAAGAGCGACCAGTAGTCGTAGGCAGCTCGAACCATGGCGCTGACGCCGAGGCGGGTGGCTTCGGGATCGATGGCGCCTAGGACGCGCCGTGTGATTCCGCCGGCCCCCCGAGCTGTTGGGGCGATCCCGTGGCCTAGCAGGAGTGTGGCGGTACGGAGGGCATCCAGCGTCGGTGGTGTCGCCATCTGTGCGAAGCGCCCAAAGATCAGGGGGTGCCAGCTCGCCCTGGTGCGCGCCCAGGCCAGGCGTTCCAGCCCAGTGCCGAGGTCAACGGCTATCCGGTCCGGGTGATCCGTGTTCCACAGGAGGACGATGTCGCCGAGGGTGAGGTCCAGGTGGCGGAAGCGCAGTGTGATGCCTTCGACCTGCCGTCGGCGCCACGGAGTGAGCGTTCCATAAATGCTTAGGTGCCGTGCGTGGAAGCCGAGTTGGGAGAGGACTGTCAGCCAGCCGTCGAGGATGGCGCCGTATTCCTCCAGGCCCCCTATGGGCTGGACTCGGGAGACGTTGACGAAGGAGGTCAGGAAGCCGTCCATCAACTGGCCTTCCGCGTCCCGTTGACCTGTGAAGCGGACGACCGGCTGCGGGATGAATCCGCTTCGATACGTGCGAGGTTGGCCGTCCTTGAGGACCGGGTCCAGGGCCTGGATAGCGGAGATCGTCAGTTCGGTCTCTCTGCCCCACCGGAGAGGGAGGCAGGCGTCACGTGGGGCACCGTCCCCCGCGAAGCCGGCTTCCAGGGAGTCGAGGATCTCCCTCCACGTGGGTGATCTGCGCGGCGGCTGGTAGGGGCTTCCCCGGTGCGGGTGAAGAATCTCGATGTGGGGGCCGTCGGCGGTGAACTCCCAGTGGGGGCCTAACGCGGCGCTCAGTACGCCGGGTATCCGCTGGGCCAGGTCGTCTCCGACGGTGCCGACCGCGCGGGTCAGCACGATCGGGCCGACATCGCTTGGAAGTGGCGCGCCAGGTCGAAGCGCTGCATCCCCATCGCCTGGACACGCTGGTGATCGAGGCTTTCCGCCCGTTCGATCGCGTCGGCAAGCCTTCGTGCCGCCGTCTCGTCCTCCTCCCGCGGGTCGACGACCGCGACCGCGCCCGTCTCTTCGCACAGGGCCGCGTGGGCGCAGGTTCCTTCGCGCCAGGTCAGGGCGGCCATGGGAGTGCCGGCGCGGAGGGATTCACCGAAGACCGCGGCACCGGCTTCCACGTAGGTGCGGGCGTACGTGTAGACGAAGACCGAGGCGTCGGCGATGGCTGCGGTCTTGGCAGGACCGCCGAGTTCCCCGATCCACTTCACGTGGTCGGCGCTGAAGAGCCCTTCGTGGCGCCGCACATACGCCTCGTCGAAGACGGGGCCGACGATCCGAATGCGGCGACCGAGGATCTGGGCCGCCCGCACGGCGATGTGCGGTGCCTTCTCCTCGTCGATCCGGCCGAGCCAGACGAGATCGGTACCCGGGGTGGCCGGCGGCTCCTCCTCGTCGAGGCCGAGATGGACGGCAAGCTCAGGGATCGGCCGGTGGTCCGCGTACCGTTCGATCATCTCGGGCGAGTAGCAGTACAGGCGCGACCGCCTGCCATCGAAGGCGGTTGCGGCGTGCTGGAAGACGGGCGAGTGCTGGAAGGTGGCGACGTCGCAGTCCAGCTCGCTCCAGGTGCGCGTCCACGCGGGAAGCGACGGGTACTCGTGACCAACGACCAGGAGGTCGTACCCCGTGTCGCGCAGCTCGCGTTCAGCGAGCGATCCAGTGGAGATGTCCTCCAGGCGGACCGGCTTACGGACCCAGTCGTGCTCCAGTTCCGTGAGCCAGCCCGGCCCGAGGAGGTGTACGTCGGCGCCTGCGGCACGGGCGCCTTCGGCGACCGCCCACAGCCATCGTTCGATCCCGCCGTACCCGGCGGCTGGAAAGGCGTAGCTACCAGGGAAGTCGCAGACGCCGACGAGCACGTTATGCCTCCGGTGTTCCGTCCGCCGAGATACGGCGGAAGCCGAGATAGGGGAAGAGTGATTCGGGCAGGACGATCGAGCCGTCCTGCTGCTGGCACTGCTCAAGGAGCGCGGCCAGGGTGCGGCCGACAGGCAGACCGGAGCCGTTGAGGGTGGCGACGAGCTTGGGCTTGCCGTCCTCGCCACGGGTCCGGATGTTCGCCCGGCGGGCCTGGAAGGTTCCGAAGTTGGAGACCGAGGAGATCTCGCGGTACGTGTTCTGGCTCGGGATCCATACCTCGAGGTCGTACGTGAGCTGGGCGGAGAAGCCGGTGTCGCCGGCGGGCAGCTTGATGACCCGGTAGGCGAGGCCGAGCTCCTTGAGGCACGCCTCGGCGTGGCCGACCATCTCCTCCAGTTCGGCGTCTGCCGTCTCCGGGTCGACGATCTTGACCATCTCGACCTTGGCGAACTGGTGCTGGCGGATGAGACCGCGGGTGTCGCGGCCGTACGAGCCGGCCTCGGACCGGAAGCACGGAGTGTGCGCCGTGAACGCGAGCGGCAGCTCGGCGGGCGGGATGATCTCGTCGGCGTAGAGGTTGGTCAGCGGGACCTCGGCCGTCGGGATGAGGAAGAGCTCGCGGTCGGCGACACCGGTCTTGAACAGGTCCTCCTCGAACTTCGGGAGCTGGCCGGTGCCGGTCATGGTCTTGCGGGTGACCAGGTAGGGGACCGCGTACTCGGTGTACCCGTGTCGGCGGGTGTGGATGTCGAGGAAGAGTGTGGCCAGGGCCCGCTCCAGAGCGGCGCCGGCGTCGCGGGAGACCGCGAAGCGCGGGCCGGACAGCTTCGTCGCGCGGCCGAAGTCGAGGATGCCCGTGGCCTCTCCGAGATCGACATGGTCCTTCGGCTCGTAGGGGAACGCGGGGGGCGTACCGACGCGCCGGATCTCAATGGCGAACTCCTCGGAGTCGCCATCAGGGGCCGAGTCGTCCGGCAGGTTCGGGATGCTCAGGAGCAGATCACGGAGCTGGGCCTCGATCTCTTCCTGCCCCGCTTCGATGTCGCGGACCTGCTCCTTGATCTCGCGGGCGCGCTCCTTCAGCTTGCTGATGTCGCCGCCCTGCTTGGCCGTCTGCTGAACCTCACTCGCCACCCGCTTGGACTCGGCCCGCAGCTCATCGGCCGAGCGGATGTTCTGGTTGCGACGAGACTGGAGGGACTCCAGCTCGGACAGGTCCAGGGAGTAACCGCGACGAGCGAGCCGACGAACCGCTTCGGCACCCATTTCAATCAGGGCGCGGGCATCATGCATGAGGAAGATCCTTCTGATCCGGCGAGTGGTGGGATACGGGATCGACGGTAGCAACCGAGGCCCCTTCGCCGATCCGCATTACCTCCCTGTCACCGTCGCCGACGGCGCGATCGAGAACGCCAGTTTCAAGATCGTTCATCAGGGCCCCGATGAATTCCGGCAGCTCGTCATCGGGGATGGCGACGGGATCGATGTACGGGGCTTCCGGGAAGAACAGGGGCATGGCCCCGCGAGAAGTCCGGTCGCGGTGCCACAGGAGCACGGAGACCAGCAGGCCGTGGGCCACGATGACGCGGGGGCCGGGATGCTCCAGGGCCGCGAGCACCCCGGAGAGCATCCTGCGGATGCCCTCGCGCTGCGACTCACTCCCGCCGGGCGGGCGCTCGTCGGCGCCGTGCCCATCGAGTCAGACGGCGTACTCCAGGAACGGATTTCCCTCGAATTCCCCGTAGTCGAGTTCGTTCAGCCGAGGATCGGTGATCAGTTCCGGCCCGGGGACTCCCATCAGGAGGTTGGCGGTCTGCTGAGCACGGGGGAATTCGCTGGCCAGCCACGTCTTCACGCTGTGGAGGGGCACGCTGCTCCATCCCCTGTTCAGCGACCGGCGGCCTTCCTCGCTCAGGCGGATGGGCTTGGTCGGATCGCCGTTGACGAGATAGCGCCGGCTGTAGTTCGTCTGTCCGTGGCGGAGGACGTAGGTCGTCATGATCGGTTCCTTGGGGTCGGCGCCGACAGCCATGCGAGGACGTCGGCCATCCTCGGCGCGCGCGGATCACCGGTGTCGAGGTAGAAAAGCAGGCCGTCCAGGGCCAGGGCCCTGCACCATGGCGCCAGGACGGGCACGGGGATGCGTGAGATCCGGGCGGCTGTGGCCAAGCGAGCGTCCGTGCCGTGTCCGAGGTCGTAGTACACGGTCCAGAAGGCCCAGTCGAAGGCCGCGTCGCCCACCATCGGGAGCGGGTCGATCAGGCGCGGGTGGCCCAGCCAGTCGAAGAGGACGTTCTCGCGGTAGAGATCCGCGTGCAGGACCGTCGCCCGACCGCCGTCCTCCTCCAGGGCCACCAGAGCCGGGACGGCCGAGTTGACGAGCCCCTGCCACGGGCCGGCATCGACCGATTCCAGACGGCGGCGCACCCTCGGACGAACCTCCTGATACAGGTACGAGGTCAAGGAAGGAAGCTCACGCGGTCGGCGCTGGCGCCGGCCGATGGTGTGGAGGCCCTGGAGAGCGGCGGCCACGGTCTGCAGCTCCCGAGGCGGCCGCTCGCAGCCACCCGGGCGGCCCCCAACCATCTCCAGGGCCGCCGCGACCAGGTCGTCCGCCGCCTCGACGACCCCTGTCGTCGGCCCGCCCGCCCACAGACGTAAAGCGGTGACTTCGTTGCGGAACCGGGTGGGATCGGCCCACGCCTTGAGAAGCAGCGGACGACCTTCGAGGGTTCCGGCCGTGACGACCACGGAGGCGTGCCCGGCGTCGTGGTAAGCCCCGAGCGTGAGTTTCCAGCGCTCGGCAACCTCCTCCAGCAAGGTGGGCACAGCATCGAGCCACCCGGAGACCTCAGGGCCATAGTGAGTGATCAGCCTGCGCCGACATTCCGGGGAGACCTCTCCGAGCGTCCGCTTCTTCATCAGCTCAGCACGATCCCGTCGGAGACCAGCTCGTCGGTGAGCGCCGGGAACTCGCCCAGCGCCTCCGCCACCAGCGCCTGCACCTTGTCCACCTCGGCGTCGGGGGACGACAGACGGACGAGGACACGCCACGGCTGGTCGAGGCGCTGCCCGGTCGTGCTCACCAGATGGACCTCGGCGTGCCCTCCCGTCGCCTCGTGGAGCCGCTGGGCGAGCCGGCGGGCAGCGATGTTGTAGAGCTTGCCCACGTGGTAGACGGGGTTCTTGCCGTTGGCGCCCTCCAGGTTCATCGGCCGCAGGGGCGTGATGAGGCCGTTGACGCGGTTGCCTCGGCCGACGACGCCCTCGTCGCCGGACTCGATGGAGCTACCGGTGTAGGTGAGGTACAGCTCGTCCTTCTCCGGCACGTCGCGCGCGTTGAGCCGGAAACTCGCCTCGGCGCCGGGCAGGTGGAGGCCGGCGAGCCGGTAGCACTCGGCCAGGACGCTCTCGGTGTTCTGGACGTACTCCGCACGGCTCGCGACGTGCCGCGACTTCTGCGGCACACAGAGCACGACATCCGCCCGCTCCCCGTCCCAGTAGCCCATGAGCTTCACGTCCGACCCACACCAGGCGTGGGAGAGGGTGAAGTCGCTCTCCCCGGAGAAGTGGTCGACCAGATCCCGCGCGAAGGACTCGAAGACGTTCTCCGGCGCCCAGCCCGTGCCCAGCGACGTGTCGTTGGAGAGCCGCACCCGCCGCTCCCGCAGGTCGTCGATCGACCGCGGGTTGAACCATCGCGTCCGGTCGGGCACCTCGTCGCCCGTGAGGACGGCACCGGGGCTGGAGTTGCTGGTGATGTTGAAGGTGATGTCGAGGTGGTCGGAGACCTCGGGGAGCCGGCGAGCGAAGAACGCCTGTACCTCGGCCTCCACGATGTCCTCGACGGGGATCCGCTCACCGCCGCACATGGGCGCTGCGCGGCCGTTGACGAGCACCCGGACCGGGGCGGTCATGCGGCCGGCGCCGTAGCGGACCTCACTCGCTCCGCCCAGCAGGGCGAGCTTGTCGAAGTTGTGGTGCAGCACCGCGCCGAAGTGCTGGACGGTGTAGGCGCTGTACGCGCGGGACAGTCGCTCGGCCAACTGATCGGCGAGGGTGTCCGGATGGCCGAGGCCCTTGCGCTCCACGATGGTCGTGGCATCCGGGGCGGACCCGCCCGTCTCGATGACGAGGTGGCTGTTGTCGATGGTCGTGCTCGTGCGAAGCATCACGAACTCCCGTTCAGGGTGGACAGAAGGGGATGAGCGCAGGCGCAGAACGCCTGGACGAGCGGTAAGTGCCGTGGGTGGTGACGAGGCCGATGTCCTCGGTCCGTGGGTGCCATCTTCCTGGCCCTTCAGGTCCTATTCGAGGGCTCTGACAGGTCATCAAGAGGACCTCTACAGGGCTTTGTTGGGCTCCTGTGGATGATTTTGCGCCGCGGCGGGGACATCGCATGTCACTCTCTGACGAGAACTCGTCCCCGGAGGAGATCCATGTCCCGTCCCGCAGGCAACACCCGACTCAAGTCCGCCCGCCTGGCGGCCGGATACAACTCACAGCAGGCTCTGGCCGACGCCATCACCAAGACGGCACCCAAGCTGGGCATCAGGGGGCTCGCTGTTGGCGTGCGTCAGATCCGACGCTGGGAGTCCGCCACACCGCCCTGGCCTCAGCCTGACGTCCACCGAGTTCTGACCCACCTCCTGGGCCAGAGCATGGAGGACTTGGGATTCACCCCACCCTGGGGAAATGAGAGCCGCCACGCGGGCTCGACGGTCCGCAACACCCCGCATGCGCCTCTGAAGGGAGCGCGGCTAGCCAACGTCCCCGCGCAGGCCGGCCCCGCAACGCAGCCAGTCACAGTGGGCAAGGACTTCGAGGCCGTCACTCGTTCTCACCGGCACCTCTACTGGTCCGTAGCGCCCGCCGTACTGCACCCCGCGGTGCTCGAGCACGCCCGTCTGGGATGCGCTCTCCTGCCGGAGACGGCGAACCCTGCCCGCCAGACCCTGGCCGGCGCCCTTGCCGAGTCCTATCTACTGGCCGGGCGCATCGAGTTCTTCGACCTACGCCAGCCCGACCAAGCCTCGGAAACCCTCTTGCGTGCCCTGCAAGCGGCGGGCGAAGCCGACGACCCCCTCCTTGGATCGGCCATCCTCGCGCACATGGCGTTTATCCCCGGCTGGACCGATGACCGGGAAGCGGCGATCGAGCGCATGATGGCCGCCCGCACCTACGCTCGACGCGGAGACGCCTCCGCGGAGCTCTGGGCATGGCTGGATGCAGTCGAGGCGGAATGCGAGACCCGATGCGGCGACCCTCGCGCCGCGCTCCGCCTGATCGGACACGCCGAGGACGCCCTTTCCTCGGGCTCCGAGCACCCCGCCCCTGAGTGGCTGGACTGGTTCAGCCCCGTGCGCCTGTCCGCGTTCAAAGGGAACACGCAGCTGAAGGCCGGCCATCTGCCACAAGCCCGCCAGACTCTTCAGGAGGTTCTCGACGACCTGCCGCCCGAGTCGGACAAGCAGCGCACGGTCGTCCTCGGCGATCTCGCCGCAGTCGAAGCCGCGGACGGCCACCCGGAAGCGGCATGCCGGTACGCCGTGCAAGCCCTCGACCAGCTCGCCATCACCTGGTACGCCACGGGCATGGAGCGCATCCGCGAGGTCCGACGCACGCTCGCCCCATGGCAGAACGAGCAGTGCGTCCGAGACCTCGACGATCGTCTCTACGACTGGGGAACGACTGTCAGCGCTCTCCAGCGTTGAACTTGGCGATCTTCTCAGGCAGCTCCGCGAGCGAGTCGATGCGCATCGTGGTAATCGAGTCCGCATCCGGGTCACGCTGCTGAATCGTGCCCCAGGGCCCACGCCGAATCAGAGCTGTCAGAAGCCCGGCCTGCACGGCCGGACGGATGTCGTTGTCGAGTCGGTCCCCGACGTACAGGATCTCGCCCGGCTCGGCAGGGGTCGCCTCGATGACGTGCTCGAAGAACTTCACGTCCGGCTTCGACGCGCCCCAGTCGTCACTGGTGGCGATCAGGTCGGACGGAAGGTCCAGCCCGCGAAGTAGGCCGCCCGCACGGACGGTCTGGTTCCCGGCGATGCCCACCCACAGGCCGGCCTCTCGCAGCGCGGCCAGCGTGGGGCGCACATCGGAGTAGAGGTCGTCCTCGCCGAACCATTCCGGCTTCCCGGCCGCCGCACGCTTCTCGCGCTCTTCGGTCAGGTCGAACCCCGGCCGGAACTCCTGGAAGGTCTCGCGGTAGTCGCGCCCCTGCGCGATGACCGCCCCGAACATCGCCGCGAAGGTATGCCGCGGCACCTCCAGCCAGTCCGCCCAGGTCCCGTACTCCCGGGTCTCGTCGACAAGACACTCACCCACGTCGAACACCACCGCACGAATCATGCTCCGCAGGTTAGACGGTGCAGCACCTGGAGTAGACAGCCCTGTCGGACCGCGGCTGAATATCCACCCCGTCCCTGACCTGATCAGGTCATATCGCCCGCGGTGTCCGTGGTATGGCTCACCATGGGCGGACGTGCTGTGATCAACGTGGGGGAAGAACCATGATCGTCGAAGAGCCACGTTCAGGGCTGCCCATCGAGTTCCTGCGTGCCATCGCCGCGCAGTCCGGGCCGGATTCACCGCCCGTCGGCATGGCGGTCGCCCGAGCACACGAGCTACCTGAGGGAAGCGCGCGCGACGACCTCCTGCTCGCGCTTCTTCTTGGGGCGCTCAGTGCCTCCGCTCCTGAATGGATGCTCAGCGCCGCGATCGACAGTGACCTTCGACAGGAGGCCGCCTCCTACGCGAGCTATTCGATGCATCTGTCCGCCGCGGCGCTCGGCCATCCTTCATGCCCGGACGAACTGCGCGCGGAGACGCTGCGCCGCTGCTCCGTAGCCCAACTCGGCGCACTCGGCCGACGGGACCGCGGGGCGACACTGACGGCGGCGGTTGTCACCGAGCTGCGCCGGCGTGGACCGCACGGCCAGCCGATGACGCCGGCGCTCCTTGAAGATCCCGGCACGGCACAAGTCATCCTCCGTGAGCCGACGCTCGACGACTCGGTCTTCGCCGCCGCTCTTGGCCTGCTGCCAGTACTTCCCTCCTCCCCACGGCTGGACGAGGGGGACGGCGATGTCATTGCCCGATTCGACGCGTACATGGCCACCTTGGACGCGGGCAGCTCGATGTGGGAGGCGATCACGCGAGTCCATATCGACCGTCATCGTCAGTTGGTCGAGTGGGCGCAGGGCACGCGAGCGAGCCACTACATCCGGAAGCACTTGCTCGGCACCATCCCTTGGGATGTCGAGGGCTCCCTCCTCGAAGAGATCGCCGTTCGCGACCTTGCGGACTTCCCTCGCGCCTCCCTGATCACGCGCATCAGTCGGCTACTCCGTGATGGCGCCTCGGAGGCGGATGTGCGCTCGCGGTTTGCCGGTGAGTTCGCATCCCTGTCCCCGAAGGAGCGCCGCCACGTCGAGGAGTTCTTCGACGAGTCCCCTGAAGTCCGCTCCGCGGGGCTGCGTGCCGCAGTCCTTTGGGTGGAGTCCAGGGCCGACACCTCCTGGCGCCACATCCTCACCCCGTCCGACGCCAAGGACCGATTCGGCCGCGCGCACACCTGGCGCGCGCCGCAGGAACTGCTGGTGACGCTCGGAGAGCGTTTCGCGGCAGTAGCCGAAGAGGCTCTGGATCTCTGGGAAACCGACCCTGGCCCCGGCCGACGGACTCCCCGCGATTTGCGATGGCTGCATTCCATGCTCCTTCACCTCCCTCAGGTGACGAACGAGGTGAAGGACAAGGCTCGTGCTGTCCTACGGCATGCGAGACCACAGCCTCGTCGAAGCTGGGAGGTCACTGACCTCGCCACAGATCAGCACGATCGCGAGTTTGCCGATCTTCGCACCGCCATCGACCGGATCCTCGGGGACCCGACCACAGCTGCCCGCAGTTCGGCGCTCGGCGATCCACAGCAGGTCACCGTACGAGATCTGGCAACCGCTTCCGACGAAGTGCTGGACGACTATCTCTCCCGCCACGCCGGAATCGATGAGCTCGTCGAGAAGGCGCTGCTGTCGTTCGTCAGTCGCGACAGCTACCGGCCGAAGCTCGGTTTCTCCGACGTGCTGGGACGGCACTCTTCACCACAGGAGGCGCTGCTCCAGGTCACCGCTGGCCTGCGTAAGCGCCTCGGGGGCGGCCCTCACCTCCGCGAGGCATGGGTTCGGCAAGTGCTCAGACTCCCCGAGTGCGATACGAAACTCATCTGCGCGCTGCCCGCTTGGGCCGCATTGACCGTCGGTGGTCCCGAACACGGCACGGCTCACGCCGCGGTGGCGTCAGTCGTCACCGCCGCGCTCGGCGAAGACGAGGAAGCCTGGGCGCGCTTCGCCACCAGCCCTGCCTCCTACTCCGGGCCGACTGCCTGGCTGCGCCTGGGCGACATCCTCACCGCCGCGAAGGAGGGCAGCGCGTGGCCGAAGCCTCCGAGCGGCCGGTGATCCAGCCAGCCCCCGAGTGCGCGACGACAACACGGCGGCCATGGCTCAAAACACCAGAGCAGCGGTCTAACCCAGGAGGGCGTGTCGGCTCCTGGCTCGCATTCTGGCCGACAGCGGGTCCGGCTCCCCCAGAAGGCGCAGTCGGAAGTTCACGTCGTGGATTTGCTCGGCAGGCGGAGGCGGGAACATCGCCATTCTGCTTGTAGGCGCTCGGCGGGACCGGTACGACGGTCACCATGTACCGATGGTCGCCGCTCAACGATCGACAGCTGGCCTTGCTCACCCGCATCGGAGAGGGAACGGATCCCGTCACCTCGGCGAGCCCGGAACTTGCCCACACCGCCCGTGCACTCAAGGGCCGGGGCCTCATCACCATGCCCAGGCATGGTGGGAAGTGGCGGGCGGAGATCACCGACGACGGTCGCTTCTACCTGGAACACGGCCACCACCCGGACCGGCCCGAGCCAGCTCCGCGCAAGCAACGATCGGCAACCGCCGAGCCGACACCGGAGGCTGCGGCACCTCCCCGTCGGCGGGCGACGCCCCCGCCCGAGGCGAAGCCAGCGCCGGCACGCCCGGCGAAGCCGCCACGGCAGTCGCCGGCGGAAATCGGCGCGGCTTTGATCGCGGAGGTGCAGAAGGCCGGTCGGTTCCTTCGGATCCCGGACCCGAGCAACGAGGAGCGGGCCCGCTATCGCCGGGCGTTCGACGCCGCGCGGCAGTGTGCACCGGAGGGCTACCACCTGAAGTACAGCGGGCGGGCGAAGGGAGACTTCTTCCTCGGCCTGCTCCGGGTGACGGGCGAGGACGACACCGAGTGGAACCGGATCCGCCTGGCACGCAGCCGTGTGATCACCGACGTCGAGGACGTGATCGCGGCGGTCACCGCGGACCACAGTGCCTTCGAGATCTCGGACGAGGTGCTCCCACGGACACTCTCCCTCCTTCGGCTCCTCGCCGAGCAGGCACTCGCACGGCACGGCGATATCGCGGTGCCGAAGAAGCGCAGGCAGCCGCGGCCACTGCTCACGGTCCACGGCAGGACGTACGAGATCAGCTTCAAGGAACGGCAGAAGCAGGTCCGATACGTGCCCAAGCAGCCGGGCCGGCGGACGTACGAATGGCAGCGGGTCACCCCGGCCCACCGGCTCGAACCGTCCGGCGAGCTGGAGCTGCAGGTGGCCCAGCAATCGGGGTACAGCTACGGCTACCGCTACGGCTGGACGAAGGAATGGTCCGACACCGCCAAGAAGCCATTGGAGGACCAGATCGACGCCGTCCTCCGAGCGCTGAAGGCCCGCGCGGAGGAAGAGGAGCAGGCCCGGCTGGCGCGGGAGGCGGAACAACAGCGTCAGCGTGAGGAGCGGGAGCGGCAGGAGGAGGAACGCCGCCTGCGAGAGGCCCAGGAAGAAGAGGAGCACCGCCGGCGGAAGGCGGAGAAGAAGGAGCGCACGCGGCGAGAATGGGAAGCGGCGGTCAGCATCGCGACGATCAAGGCAGTGGACGCCGTACGGGTCGACCGGTTCGGCACCGCCCTGGCGCAGTGGCGGGCCGCAGGGGAGATGCGGGCCCTCTGCGCCGCGCTCGACGAGGCCGCCTCCGCCTCGGACGACGCCCACGAAGCCGAGCGGCTTCGCGAGTGGTCAGCGTGGGGGAAGGCGGAGGCTGACCGGCTCGACCCGACCGTGGCTGGCAGGAGCCTGACCGGCCACAGCCTCCACGCGGAGCCCACGGGCGACCAGCTGCGGCCGTTCCTCGACGGATGGCATCCGCAGCGGCCGGAGAAAGAGAAGCCTCCGAAGCAGGAAGAACCCAAGGCGGAGGCCGAGCCGCCCAAGCCGGAGCCGGAGCGATGGCGCGGCTTCACCGACGAACCTCTGGATCAAGGCTGGAGATATGGATCCCGAGGTCGCGCTCAATGGTGGAGGCGATGACGCCGTGCCCGCGGTCGCGTAGGGCCTTCACCGATTTCTCCACGAGCTTCCCGAGCCGGACGACCTCCTCGCGCAGGGCGACCAGCTCGTCGTAACGCTCGGCCTTGTCCTGACCACACCACTCACGGACGGTCCGCAGGACGGCCGCTTCCGTGTCCAGCTTGCGGTCGTCCCGGCGGCTGTAGGAGTACCAGGAGGACTGCGTGCGCTCCTGATCGATGGCCTGCTGCCTGCGGTCCACCTCCGGAAGGATGTCCTCGGCATGACGGCCAGCCACGAGGCGTGCGATGCGCTCGGTGACCGGCCATCCTGCCAGACACCTGCGGTAGCGGTTCTCGTAGACCATCGGATCGCCTCGCAGCTCCGCAGGATCCATGCCGACAAGGGGAGCGCTGCCGTCGAGACTGCCCATCTCCAGGATCCCTGCGTCCGCGACACTGCGCCGCAGCCGCAGCTTGCTCTTCGGGCGGACGAACCCGAGGATCAGCCGTGCAGCCTCGAAGTCGGCACTCCCCCGCACATGCCGCGACGCCTCGGCCAGAGCGAGCTCGCTCGCGTCGTCCGCGCGGAACGCCTCGACGTCCTCCCAGCGCGCCACGAGGGAAGTCGCGTCGACCCACTCCTGCAGTCCGGCGTCGTCACCGTCGAGGAACCGGACGTGGAGCCAATCAGCCCGGCCGCGACCGCCTACGCGTACGACCTCGACCCGCCGCACCGGGCCGCCCAGCTCCTTCGGCCTCGCTCGGTAGGCCCAGTGCTCACCCATCTCCATGGGTCCATTGAGCCAGGTCTGTTGATCCCGTCGCCCCGTGATTGCGAAACCAGCTGATGGAACTGAGCACTCGCTGAGGTTCCTTCAGAGGCGATGGCCCACGCCCATTGCCTCGGGGATAGAGCGAACTGCTCCATCCCCTCACCAGTTCACGGCGTCGCTGCTCTACACGGTTGTTGCTGCTTCTTCGCCTTCGTCCCCACTTCCTGGCTCCGCATAAGCCACCTCGCGCCGGTACTGCGGGTGGTCGAGGTCCATTTGCCGTGCCGCATGCAGCGGCACCGGGTAACGGGAGCGGTCCGACCAGAAGAGGGTCTGGTGGCACAGGCGTGCGGTCATGGCCGACAGCGCCTCACGTGCCTCGTCGGAGGGTCCCCCGATGGGGAGGATCTCGGTGGCGGTCATGGCGTAGAAATTCTGCGGCATCTCGCCTTTGCGGCGCTTCGACCGGTCCTCTGACTGCACAGATTTCTCCGCTTCCCACCGGGTGCGCTTGGAGCCCAGTCGGCCGGCGCCGCTGCCGTCGTAGGCGCGAGGCACGTTGCACAGCAGCCACACCGGGGTTCCGAAGTCCGTAGCGACTTCGAAGAGCAGCGTCGAGGTGTCCTTCTCGACCGGCTCGGCACCTTCCTTCTTGCCCAGGTGGGTGACGCTGACGGGCTGTGGCACCTCCTCGTCTTCCGTGTTGAGACGGATGACGGCCAGCGGGGCGTCCTGGCCGAGCCGTGCCCCAGGGAGCTGGTATCGGCTGCTCTTACCATCAGTTCCTGCCTGCCCGAGATGTTCACCGAGGCGTACGTTCTGCAGGCCGTCCCACATGCGTCGCGCAGATTGTGCATCCACTGTGACCGTGTAGGGCACGCCGTCCAGTTCGTCGGCAAGGTCGCCCAGGGCGCGTTCCACCATGTCGGCAGCGCCGTCCCACTTCTGCCGATAGCTCGTAATCTCTGCGGAGGGTTCGGGATATGGGTGGGTGTGGAAGGCGTTCTGAGCCGAACGGTACGGTCGCCATACCGGGGCCGTGGAGCTCCAGCCGAGCAGGGACCATGCTCCCTGCGAGGACTGTGGTGGGACCAGCGCGGTGGCCGTAACGACGATCTTCGGCTCGCCCTTCTCGCCGTAGCGCCGATTCTGCTGTCGCACATGCACGCCGACATGCGCCAGCCGGTCGACCGGGAACGAACTCTTGCTCTGAAGGGCGTTAGAGATCCGCTCGTCGATGACACCGAGCGAGCGATACAGGTCGAGGAGCGCCATCTGTGCCGCGTGGTCCTCGCCGTTCGGCTCGATGACGCCTTCCTTCCCGCGGCCCTTCAGGTACTGCGACGGGACGTCGAGGCGGGCCATGACGGCCTTCGTCTGCGGCTTGGCGTCCAGATCGTCCAGGTCGCGAGCGTCGATACCAGGGAAGTCGTCGGCGTGCGGAATTTCGGTCTCACACCATGCGCCGACCAGGACTCCGTCGCGAGACCTGAGTGAGGCACCAACGGCCCCCAGTGCTTCTGCCCGGTCCCGCCCGCGACCTGGTCGCAGGAAGTCCGGCACGTAGTGGAAAGCGGCGGTGATGCGTCCCTGGTAGAGGTCGAGCTCGACGCCTTCCTGGGTGTCCAGGCCGGCGGGGCTGAGTCCGAACGCGTGGCAGAACGTCTGCAGCATGCGCTGCCGGGTCTCATCCCGGTACCAGAGGCAAGCGATGCGGAGCTTCTTGAAGCCGGCCTCGTCGACGGAGGCACAGAGCGACTCTGCTGACGGAAAGAGGCTGCCCCGTGAGAGCAGCGGCTCCTTGCTGCCGGTCCGCTCGCGCTCCTCCTTCCGGCGCTTGTACTCCTGGGCCGAGACCTTCTCAGGGTCGGTGGGGCGTCGCGGCAGGGTCATCGTGGACTGGCGCATGGATAGGCGCTGGGCATCATCGCCGAAGGCCGCGTCTGCGTGGGCGCGTAGGAGCCGCAGGTGGTGCATGCCGACGCCGGTTCCGATGGGGTGTTGGTAGTTCTTCGCTGGGATGGGCCAGATCTGGCCGGGGTGTTCGCGGGGGAACTGGAGCCTCTCTTTGAAGGCCCTGGCCCGTTCGCGAAGTTTCTGCTCCTGCTGGGAACGCTTCGCGATGGACTGCAGAATCGAGTAGTCCATCTCCAACCGGCCGAGTGCTTCCAGGGTCTGCCGCGGGATCGTCTTCATTCCACCCCGCCCGTTGAGCTTGACCTCCAGGACGGGGCGGCCCTCACCGGGCTGGACGGCAAGTGCCGTGGAGCTGAAGATCAGCGAGGACGAAATACGGGAGACGCGCGCATCCAGGAGCAACACAGGGTGTTGCACGTTCGGCAGCGTCTTCAGCCGCACCGCCGTGCGGCACACGGCGTAGCGACCGCCGCCCTCGTTCTCCCAAGGGTCGTCCAACGCAATCAGGCCGCCGGTCGTGTCGGGACGCAGCATGATCTCTCGACCGTTGGAGAGCTGGAAGGGAACGGCTGCGAGACGCTCCACCAGCCCCCAACCCACGCTCTTGTAAAGCCAGTTCGGGGCCCCCGGCTGTTCTCCGTCCGCCCCTGCCAGGTGCTCCTTCAGCGCGAGTTCCCGCTCGGGAGTCCGCGCGATGCGCCGTGCGAGCTCGGGTGGTTGCTGCAGGTCGATCGTCTCGACCGGCTGGCCGAGGGCGAGGCCGTGGGTCAGGGCGAAGGCTTTGGACAGGAGATTGCTGTCGATCGGCTGTCGGGACACCAGGAACGGCGCCGGACCGTAGGGCTCGAAGTACACGTACCCGCCGGTGATCACTTGGAGCACGGTCGTGGCGATGCTGTATGGCGCCTGGGCCTCTTCCTTGCCGAAGCGCTTCCTGCACTGGTTGGTGAAGGTGCCCCACAGCTTGGCCGTCTCCGTGTCCAGCCGGCGCAGGTGAACCGTCGCGTCCCCCACCAGAGCAGGAGTGCAGCGGTAGGCCAGTGCGTGCAGGTACTTGCCCGGCTCGAGGCTCTGGTCGTTCACTCTTCTCTTCTCTTTTCAGTGGGTGAGGTTCGGTTCGATGCCCGCGTAGGAGAGGAAGGCGTTCAGGGCTTCCCCGTACAGGTCGTTCATCTGCCGCTTCACCGCTGGCGGCCACTGCTCGTGGATGCGGCGCAGCACGGTTTCCAGGTCGGAGCTCCAGGTGTCCTCGTGAAAGGCGTAGTCGACCAGGTGCAGGACGGCCTCGGTGCCGCCCCGGCGTGCCCGTCCGGCCAGCTGGATCAGGTCGACGACGACACCCGCGACGACCTCCTCCTGGAGCGACTTCGGCATGGAGGTGAACTGGGGTGTCGCGCGCAGGATCAGTTCGAGCCGCTGCCACGCGACGGCGCGTGCTTCCTTCAGCGCGTCGTCGGGGTCGGCGGCGCCGCCCTCTGGGAGTGCGTGCAGCCCGGCAGCATTGACGCTGGCGTACATCTCCGCGGGTTCGGCGAACAATGCCAAAGGTCGGACGCAGAGGTAGACCGAGCGCACGGCGGAGCGGATACCGACGACGATGTTCAGACCGCGGGCGATGAGGGCCAGGGGGACGACCAGGACGTTGCCGTGCGCGGGGAAGTCCTCGAACTGCTCGGCCGTGAGGCGAGTGGCGATGTTCTCCCGAGGCAGGTCGGGGTCAGGGTTGTGCCGGTCGCCGTCCCGCACGGCCACACAGAGCCCTTCCCGGTAGGTGCCGGCCTGAGCGATGCCTCGGGCTAGCCAGGCACACTGCTGGTAGGAGTTGGCCACGACCAGGACGTGCGCGCGGTCCTTGTCCTTGGCACGCTGCCGCTCCAGCTCCCGGTGGATGTACTGGTCGTACAGCTCCGTGCCGAGCTCGATCAAGGCGCCCTTCTTGCGGCTGGGGTGCTGGCCCGAAATCTTGATCGGCTCGCCGTACATGGGGTGTCCCTCGCCGTACTCGATCCGGTGGCGCCGAGCGCGGATCGAACGGGCCTGGGCATCGGTCATCCACCAGCGCACGGGCGCGTGGACGTGCTCGCGCACCGCCTGGGGAAAGTACGCCGTGGCGGACAACCCCATGACGGGACGCTCGACCCCGGCCAGGCACAGTGAGACGACGCCGCCCAGTTCGGCGGTGAAGGTGTGCGGGTCGCCCGCGATGCTCTGCGCGACGAGTTCGGCCTCGCTCTCCCGCTTGTCCAGGCCGGTTACCCGACATCCCGTGATCGAGCGCCCCAACAGGCCGAGCGGGAGGACGGCCGAGACGGCGCTCGGACTGAGCGTCTCCGCGATCCGCTGCGCGGAGCGAAGCCCGGAGGGGCGGTAATGCTGCACGCAGGCGCGCAGTTCGGAGATTGCTTCGTCCAACTCGGTCATGGTCGCCCGAGTGACGAGCAAGTTGACCGCCTGGGCACGCTGATGCGGGTCCTTCACCCGTGACTCCAGCAGGCGGTGCAGGTCGAGCTTCACGGCGTCGAGCAGCTGCTGGCCTCGCGGAGCCACCAAAGCCTCCAGAGCGCGGCGCACCTCATCCCATCCCACCTCCGTCGGATCGGTCTCCGTGGCGCGTGGCTGCAGGTAGCGGGCGGGCATGAGGTCCTGGAGACGCCGAGCAAGGTCGGCTGGAAGATCCGCCTCCCCGGAGGTGGCCAGGTCCGGCCAGAGCAGACGGATCAGCTGCCGGTCACGGCCGCGGGCCAGGTGCCAGCGCAGCCCGGTACGGTCCGGCACGCGGTTCCCCGCGCGCTCATCGTCCCTGATGTCCAGGCGCAGCGCGTTGCTGCATACGGCGAGCAGCAGGAACTCTGCCATCAGCCGTACCTGGCCGACCGATGGAAGCAGGTTGGCCTCGGCCGAGATCGGCAGCCGCTTCGCATCCGTGTCCATCTCCTGCGGAGCCGCCGTCCAGTGCCTCCGCGAGTGAAGGACGACCTCGCCGGCACATTGGTCCACTGCCCTCGACTGGAACTGGTCGACTTCGTCAACAAGGACTGCATGACAGGTGCGCAGCGCGAATTCGGCAACGCTCACCCCCTGGACGGGACGCCCGTCCAGGTTCACGCCGATGCGCAGGTTGCCCTTGAGGAAGGCGAAGTGGTTCGTCACAACCACGTGGGCCGAGCAGGCTTCGTACACGGGTGCGAACTTGCCGCAGGTGGGAATCCAGGGGCAGGCGGACGCGCCCAATTCCTGCCGGTACAGGGACAGGCAGGGCTCGCGCCCAGGCGGGTAGTCGGCGTTGGACTCAAGCAGTGGTTGCTGGGCGCACCCGTAGGAGAGCGGGTCCACGTCCCGTTCGCCGTTCTCGCCCCACTCTCCCGGTGTCTGCGGGTCCTCGTCGATGAGCCGGGCCAGCTTGTGCGCACGGTCGTGCATGCCCGATGACGACATCAGGTGCGCGCAGCCGGTCTCGTGCTTGATGACGTCGAGATCCTGCAGGACGCGCAGATCGGACTGGATCCTGCGGGTGATGGCCAGGCACGCCTTGATGTCGGGCAGCACGATGGCCACCCGGTGGCCCTGCTGGGCGAACCATGCGGCCAGGACGCGCACCAAGACGCTCTTGCCCGTCCCGGTCGGCGCGTGGAAGATCTCCAGTCCCCCAGCCGTCATGCGCAACGCTTCCTGCGGGCTGATGGAGTCGGAGGTCTGCAGGACGGAGAACAGACCCTTGAGGACCGCATGGAGGTAGCGCTTCTCCTCCGGCTCACCGCTCTCGATCTGCGCGGCCAGTTCGAGCAGATCGTCCGTAGGAATACGGGGGTCGTCCAGTGGGGACGCGGTGTCGACATGGGGCAGCCGGTCATGGCCGAATGCCTCGGTGAAGCCGGGATAGGTGGGGATCGTCAGCTGGCCATGCACCTGGCCGACGCCCTGCACGCTGATCTCCCCCGTTTTCCAGAATCCGGGGCCGACGAACTCAGGGGGCTTCGGTCGCGCACTGGGCCGCCGGTACCGGGCGATCTGTCGGTCGACGTAGGCCAGCAGGTCACCGCCGACCCGCGGAATGGCTGCCTCGGCGGTGAGCGGGTCTCCGCCCGCCGGTTCGAAGGTGAGCAGCTTCTGGGGCTCACCAGGGTCCTCGTCACCGAGATCCGTGAGTAGTGCCCGGGCGGCGGGCGTGAAGTTCCGGAGGTCGCCGAACTTGCCGGGGGCGTTGCTGTACACATCGACGATGCGTCGGCGTTCTTCGCTCGTCAGCTCCGGCCACCGGTCCCAGGCCCGGAATTGCCCGGACAGCAGGAAGGCCGCCTTCCGGAAGGGGGCAGCGGGTGCATCGCTGTCCTCAGACGTCTCGGGGAAGTAGTGGGCGGCCAGTGCGAGGGAGGCGCACAGCGCCGTCTGTTCCACGGAAGGCTCGCTCACGTCCAGGCCACCCCCGAACGCTCGCAGACCATCGCGCCAAACTCGGACGCCGTGGCTACGTTCAGCCCGTACTTCTTCCCCACTCCGGACAGCAGGTGCACCTGAGTAGCGCGGTGGTCTGGAATGACCAGCCACTCCGCTCCCCCGCTGTCGCCTTCCTGCGCGTGGATCAGCTGCGCAAGCGCGGTGCCCGAGGTGTAGTCCTTCACGTCGACGCGCAGTTGCTCCTTCTTCCTCGTCCGCTTACGCCCGACGTGCACGCACAGGTCGTAGGCGTCCAGGGCGGGCCAGAGATCCACTTTGAGGCCGCGTTCGACGAGCCGGTCCCGCAGTGCCAGCTCCGGCAGCCCGGGGATGCAGGTGTACCGCCACACGCCCCGTACCAGGGCCTTGTGTCCTTCCACGGGTTTCGCCTCCGGGATGTACTCAAGGTCGGGCCATAGGACCGCTTCCCGCTCGTCTGGGCGTGGCGGAGGTGGCTCCGGCAGCAGTTCGGGCGGCACGATCCCCTCGACTGGGCGGAAGCGGTATGTGGCGCCCATCTCCTGGTGCGGCGTGTGCCAGCAGGCGATCACACCGACCTGCTGCCCCGCCTCGCGGCGCAGTGCGACGCGCATCGGCCACTTGCATACAGGGCACGCGAACCACCAGCCCCGATACCTGGAGGCATAGGGGATGCCCTCGTACAGATCTGCGACCAGCGGGGGCAGCCTCAGCTCACTCAGCTCACTCACCGGGCCGGCCGGGTAGCGGATCAGATCGCTACGTCCGCTCTCGTAGACCTTCTGGCTACCCGCCTTGCACAGCTGAGCGAAGGCCGATTCCTGCGCAACCTCGTCGTCCAAGTCCTGCCCACCCAGCAGGCCAGCGCCCCGGCCGCGTTTCTGCAGGACGCGGAGCACCAGGCGCTGCTCTGCGGCGATATCGAAAGCGTCCTCCGTAACGTGCCCGTCCGCATCGACCGCGCGCAGTTCGTCGACATCCCACCCAGGGACACCTTCGGGTAGGAGCCGGGAGGGATCGCCGCGCACCTGCCGCCGGAAGTCCGCGAAGGACAGCTCACGGCCGGGACCACGCGCCGCTAGCAGCGCCCCGTGGCACTCCATCAAGACCCCGAGACGGGCGGAAGGCGTCACGCCAGGGGCCGTTATCGCGTTGGCGGCACGCAGCACCGAGCGGGCAACCAGAGACTTCACCCACAGCTCATCGACCGGCCGAACATCATTGTTCGTCGCGTTCGTCATGAGCCCAGAGGGTAAGAGACGCCACTGACAATTCGCCTGGCCTCGTGTGGAAAAGATGAATTATGAGGGTTCGGCAGCGAAAGGCGTGATGCCTGTGGTATTAACTCGTGGATACCGATGCCGGTACTCCTCCAGGTACTCAGCCGCGTGTCGTAGGCCGATCGGGGTCAGCTTCCACCGGTACCCGACGACATGGCTGCCGTCAGCCGCGAGTACGGGAACCTCGTCGATGAATCCCCGGCTCGGCCGGCCTCCGGACCTGTCCTTGTAGCCGACGCCCAGGTAGAACGGAGCCCTCCCAGACAGCGCGTCACGCTCCAGCCCGTCCGGGCCTGCCCCAGCCACCCGGGCCATGACGCCCCACAGCCACTCGGACAACAGCGGCATGTCCGGCTGCTGCTCCGCGGGCTCGCCTAGTCCGGCGCGCGCGGCGGCCCTGCCTCGCCTCGTCAGCTCTACTCGAACGCGAGTCACCTCGCCAGCTACCGGATGCTGCACCACGTCAGCACTGGTCATCAGCAGTCCTCGGCGTTCCAAGGCATGCACTGTCGCACCGACTCCGGGGTCGTGAACTCCACTACGTCGCAAACGTTCCTGGAGCCGCGTATAGCCCACGAGGTGCGCTGGTGCACGAAGAGCCAGAGGAAGCTTGCGCCACTCCGCAGGGCGTGGCGCGGGCAGATGATGCGTCCGGCGCATCCACACCTCTGTCTCCGTCATGCGCTCGTCCCGTAAGACCTCACCGAGGTAGACCCGCTGCCGCTCGTTCAAAGACTCCCAGGCAGCATCGGCGGAGCCGCTCGCCCCCTCCTGAGCCCGCCTCCTCGGGCGCACCGGAGCCAGCTCGTCAGGGCGGGTACGCATCCAGGCATCCACGACCATGCGCACGGGCACACCATAGATTTTGGCCAACGCGGCAGGGAGCCGTCCCACCACGTCACCGTCGCCCCAATTCCGGCCGAGCACGGGTCGCCCCTGCTCCAAGGCAGAGAGCCTCGGAGCCGACAGATAGAGGTCACGCCCGACGGCCGTCCGGCGTAGTAGCTCCACCACCTGGTCGAGCGTCAGGCCAGCACCGAACCGCAGGTCGACGAGCCGTTCGTCTCCACGGCGGACCCCAGTGAGCTCCTCCGCATCGCAGCGCAGCGCCGCAGCCATCTTCTGCAACCGCTGCGGGGTCGGCGTGTGGCGTCCGTTCTCGTAGAAGAACACCATGCGCGTAGACACCCCGATCCGCCGCGCAAGTTCCGCCTTCGACAGCCCGGCCTGCTCCCGCAGCGCCACAAGGCGACCGGGGGCTATCACGCGTACGGGCAATGGCATGCCTCAATAGAACTGCAATGAAGACTTCATGGCAATGCACTCTTACCAGGCCGACGGCACACAAATGTTCTGGACGGTCATGGAGGTCCGCCAACTGCTCGGCGGCAGGATGCCGCGAGGGCACCACGCATCTGGAGGACTCCGATCACTCCAGCGAGATCGCCCGGGTCGCGTCCGTGGCATCCCTGCAGTTCAAGCTGAGCAGAGCCAGCCTGCCACCAGGCTCAGTGCAGCGCTTAGTGGTCTCAGTTCTGGTCTCATTCACCACCGTCCAGGCCCGTCCGGACGAGTCCACCCCGAACACTCCGCCACAGGTCAGGACAGGTACGGCCCCCGCCGGACCCCCATACGAACAGTTGGAAAGCGTGTTGGGGGCAACCCCTCACGAGTTCGAATCTCGTATCCTCCGCAGCCGCCTGACCAGGCGAAACGAAGAGCCGGGCCGTGATCGCGGTCCGGCTCTTCGGCGTGCTTTGGTTGCAGTTTTGGTTGCATTTATGTCTGGCATTACGGTCATTTCCCTCGGCCCGTTGGCCCGCTGACCGGGTCGTCGGCGGTCGGGGCTGGGATTGCTGGAGCTGTCGGATGGTTGGTTGGTGCGGTTGCCGCGGATCGCGACCGGAAGCCGGTATGCCGTCTACGGGCGGCTGGACGTCGCCCCGCTCGACGGGGATCCGCGTGAGCGCGAGGTGCGCCGGTCCCCCCAGGGACTCCTCGTCACGGTGGGGGAGTCGCCGCCCAGCGCAGTTACCGTCGATGTCGGCCTGATCCAGGACCCCGACACCGGTCATGAGCGCTGGGCCGTGGTGGAGGTCAACACGCCCTGGTTCTCTCACAGTTACGCGGCCCTGGCCGACACCGTGTTGGACGTCGTTCTGCGCGCAGCAGGTCCTCGTGGCCAGGTTTCCCCTGCCGATGCGCCGTTCCTCCGCGCGTCGGCAGCCTCGGTGCACATATAGGGTTACGTTTTATAGATACGTACTTCTACATCTACCCGAGCGCGAAGCCGTGAGCGGTGCGGCCCGGGGCGCCTACGGCCTGTCCGACAGGTCCCAGGGTTCGTAGTCCCGGGCCAGGGCCGTCCAGTCGACCTCCCGCAGGGCGGGGGCCGTGTCGCACGTGTCGGGGACGCGGGGCGTGGACTGGAACCAGACGACGGTCAGGCCGGAGCGGTAGCTGACCGGGTCGTTGGCCGGGGTCAGGGGCGTGGAGGAGAAACGGCCCACGCAGGCCACACGCGGGAGCGTCTCCACAGGGCCGAGGGCGCCCGCGTACTGGTCCGGGTACTCGCGTGGGGGCGGGAGCAGGTGCACCGGCGTGGTGGGGGACATTCGCGCGGCGGTGTGCAGGAGTGCCTTGATGCGGAGGTCGTTGACGGGGGGGCACGGGTAGCCCTCCGCCATGCCGCCGTAGGTCGGCGTGAGCCGCAGTTCGGCCAGGTCGACGCTGCGGCCGGAGGCCAGGAGGACCCGGGTCAGTGACATGGTCGGAGCTTTGGGGCGGTCGTGCCGGCAGTCGTGCATCGGGGGCTTTCGGTCGCGTGCGGAGTGGGGCGGGAGCCGAGTGGGGGCCCGGGTCGAGTGGGGCGCCGGGTCGGGTGGGCGGAGGCGCGCAGGCTTCGGTCAGGGGCCGTGGCCCGTCCTGCGGGCCGCCGACGCGATGGTCGCGCGGGCCTCGCGGTCGGTCAGGCCGGTCGCACGTGCGGCGTCCAGCAAGGGGTCCAGCAGGTCCGGGCCGATGCCGTTCTCGTAGGCGCGGCAGGCCGCCCAGAAGAGGCGGGTGTTGCGCTGGCCCTCGTGCGCGGCGAGGACGAACTGGACGAGGCCCCGGCCGCCCGCGACGGCCCCGCCACCGGCACGCCGGACGGGCGGCGGGAGCAGCAGACGCAGGAGTGCGGGTGGGCAGGGCGCGGGGACCAGGTGGGACGTGCCGGGGGCGGTGGCGTAGGCCCCGTGGCGGGTGCGGGAGCCGGGGCCGACCAGGTAGCCGCCGGCGCCCCGGATGTCGATGCCGGGGGCGAGGCGGCCGGCCGAGTTGGGGACGACGTGGTCGGGCGGGCCGGTGAGCCAGAGGTGGCGGCCTCCGCTGGGGGTCAGGACGACGACGGTGGGCGGGATCGTGAACAGGTGGCGCAGGGCCAGTTCGCGCAGGGCGGCCGAGGCGTCCGTCTCCGACTTGGTGTCCAGGTCGACGCCGATCAGGTGGTGCGGCGGCAGGCCGCAGGCGATGCCGTAGCCCGTGGCCCAGGGGGCGGCGGCGAAGAGGGCGCGGATGCGGGCCGGGTCGGTGGACGCGTCGTGGACACCGTGCCCGAAGCGGCCGCACTCGCCGTGGCAGGTGAACGGGTCCGGCGTCGGGGCGTCGCGGTGGGGGGAGCGCAGGGCCGGAAGCTTCGTCCGGGCGAGCGGGATGACGGCCAGTCCGCGTTCCGCGGCTGACAGGGCGTGTGCGAGGGCCAGCGTCGTGGCCCGCCGGTCGGTGGTGGCCATGGGGCTATGTTCGTACGTATGTTCGACAAAGGGAAGAGTGGAGGGGTGACACGCCGGGGAGGGCGGGAGTGAGCAGGAAAAGTGGCGGAACGCTTCACCTCTTGCGGGACTTGGGATGGAGCTGCTCGTACTGTCCCGGGCTGGGATGTAAGGGAGTCAAAGGGGTTTATCGACTTGTCCTCACGCTTGAGGGCGAATCAGTGCTTCCGGGGTGGTTCGCCGGGGATTCGGTGGGCAATTCTGATCACGCGACGTCGTGCACAAAGTCAAGGCGGTCGGCCAACTGCCCTGACACAAAACCGAGTTCACGTACTTCTCGCGTTGTCGGCTGAAAGCCGGTGCGCACTTGTTCTGGAGGAACAACATGGCAAGCATCCGTACCGCCCGTGTCGTCGCCGCCGTCGTCGCCCTTCCGCTCGCAGCCGCTCTCCTCGGCGGGGTGGCGACGGCGGACAACGGCGCCTTCGCGGACGACGGATCGAGCGCGACCGCCGCCAGTGCCAATGCCGGCATCCTCGGCAGCGGCGTCGGCGGGAACAACAACGGCAACTCGTCCACCACGCAGCAGCAGGCGGTCGGCTCGGGGGCCTCGAACCAGAGCAACACCGCGCAGGTCGACGGCTCCGCGTTCACGGCGATCAATCAGGGCAACGAGAACGTGGCCGTCAGCTTCTCCCCGCTGTGGTGGTGAGTTGAGGGACCGGCGCGCGTACGCTGCCGTGCCGGTCCCCCGGTTCCTTGTGCGGGTGTGCTTCATGGGGTCGCAGTGCGTCCGGGCGGCGGTGCTTCGGTGCCGTCGCCCGGACGTCCTCGTGCGCGGGTGTGTCCGGCGGACCCGTAGGGCACGCTCGGCCCCCGCGTCTCCGGTGGGGCCTCGTGCGTGCTCGCGTGGATCGGTGTGCTTCCTCCGGTCCTCGTGCGTATCCGCGTGGGTCGGTGTGCTCCTGCCGGCCCTCGTGCGTATCCGCGTGGGTCGGCGTGCTCCTGCCGGTGCCCGTCCGTCTCCAGGGGGACCCGCGTGTTCCGCCGGTGCCCGCGCGTCTCCGCGCTGACCCGCCCCCCCCACAGGGAGTCCCCACAGGGAGTCCCCAGGGGTGAACCCGCAGTACTTCTCCTCCTCTGCTCCACCTACAGGAGGTGGGGCCAACACCACCCCTACAACCTGAGGCGGACTCCGCTTCGGGACCTGCGGCCGATCCGCCGGGCGCTCCCTCGCTCATAGCGTTGGGTCATGACCACACCCGTCTGCACCAGTGCTTCGAACGCCGCTACGGCCACGGCGCCCGCCATGGCCACGGCGCCCGTCACTGCCACGGCGCCCGTCACGGCTATGGCACCGGCCACGGCCACGGCAAGGACGCAGACCTTCCCGTATCCCTCCTTCTCGTCGTACGTGAAGGCGCGCCAGCCGGTGCTGCTGCGTACCGCCCGGTCCCTCACCGCCAACCCGAGCGACGCGGAGGACCTGCTGCAGACCGCGCTCACCAAGACGTACGTGGCCTGGGAGCGCATCGAGGACCATCGCGCGCTGGACGGCTATGTGCGCCGGGCGCTGCTGAACACCCGGACGTCGCAGTGGCGCAAGCGCAAGGTCGACGAGTTCGCGTGCGGCGAGCTGCCCGAGCCGGAGCCCGCGCACGGCGGTGACGACCCGGCGGAGCGGCAGGCCCTGCACGACGCGATGTGGCGGGCGATCATGAAGCTGCCCACCCGGCAGCGAGCGATGGTCGTCCTCAGGTACTACGAGGACCTCAGCGAGGCCCAGACGGCCGAAGTGCTCGGAGTTTCCGTGGGCACGGTGAAGTCGGCGGTCTCCCGGGCCCTCGGCAAGCTCCGCGAAGACCCTGAGCTGGGAATTGTCCGGTCCTGATCTGGTATGTGAACCCCCGGTGGGATCGCGCAATCGGTCCCGCTCACTGATCGATCACCCGGAACTAGTGACATACCGCGCGGTATGTGCGCAGAATCAGCGCAACCCTTACCGCCGCGTAGGCAATGTCGCCCCGGGAGGACACCGTGCTGAGCACGATGCAGGACGTACCGCTGCTGATATCGAGGATCCTGACCCACGGGTCGAGCATCCACGGCAGCTCGCAGGTGACCACCTGGACCGGTGAGGACGAGCCGCACCGTCGGTCCTTCGCCGAGATCGGCGCCCGCGCCGCCCGGCTGGCGCACGCCCTGCGCGAGGACCTCGCCGTCGGCGACGACGAACGCGTGGCGACCCTCATGTGGAACAACGCCGAGCATGTCGAGGCCTACTTTGCGATCCCCTCCATGGGCGCGATCCTCCACACCCTCAATCTTCGCCTTCCGCCCGAGCAGCTGGCCTGGATCGTCAACCACGCCGCCGACCGGGTCGTGATCGCCAACGGCTCGCTGCTGCCGCTGCTCGCCCCGCTGCTGCCGCACCTGAAGACGGTCGAACACGTCGTCGTCACCGGTCCGGGCGACCGATCCCTGCTGGAGGCGGCCTCCGTCCAGGTGCACGAGTACGAGGACCTGATCGCCGGGAAGCCGGACGCCTACGACTGGCCCGAGCTGGACGAGCGTGCCGCCGCCGCCATGTGCTACACCTCCGGCACCACGGGCGACCCCAAGGGCGTGGTCTACAGCCACCGCTCCATCTACCTGCACTCCATGCAGGTCAACATGGCCCAGTCGATGGGCCTGACCGACGAGGACACCTCGCTGGTCGTGGTCCCGCAGTTCCACGTCAACGCCTGGGGACTGCCCCACGCGACCTTCATGACCGGCGTCAACATGCTGATGCCGGACCGCTTCCTGCAGCCCGCGCCCCTCGCCGCGATGATCGAGGGCGAGCGGCCGACGCACGCCGCCGCCGTTCCCACCATCTGGCAGGGCCTGCTCGCCGAGCTGACCGCCAAGCCCCGCGACGTCTCCTCCCTCACCCAGGTCACCATCGGCGGGTCCGCCTGTCCCCCGTCGCTGATGGAGGCGTTCGACGCGCTGGGCATGCGGGTCTGCCATGCCTGGGGCATGACGGAGACCTCCCCGCTCGGCACGGTCGCCCGGCCGCCGGCCCACGCGATCGGCACGGAGCGGGAGTTCGGCTACCGCCTCACTCAGGGCCGCTTCCCGGCCGGCGTCGAGGCCCGCCTCACCGGCCCCGGTGGCGAACGCCTCCCCTGGGACGGCGAGTCCGCCGGTGAGCTGGAGGTGCGCGGCAACTGGATCGCCGGCGCCTACTACAACGGCCCCGGAGCCGAGCCGCTGCGTCCCGACGACAAGTTCAGCGAGGACGGCTGGCTGAAGACGGGTGACGTCGGCACGATCTCCCCGGACGGCTTCCTCACCCTCACCGACCGGGCCAAGGACGTCATCAAGTCCGGCGGCGAGTGGATCTCCTCCGTCGAGCTGGAGAACGCGCTGATGTCGCACCCGGACGTCGCCGAGGCCGCCGTGGTCGCCGTGCCCGACGACAGGTGGGGCGAGCGTCCGCTGGCCACCGTCGTCCTCAGGGAGGGCGCCACCACCGACTTCACCGCCCTGCGCGCCTTCCTCGCCGAGGAGGGCAAGATCGCCAAGTGGCAGCTCCCGGAGCGCTGGACGGTCATCGAGACGGTGCCGAAGACGAGCGTCGGCAAGTTCGACAAGAAGGTGCTGCGCAGGCAGTACGCCGACGGCGGTCTCGACGTCACCCGGCTCTGACCGGCACGAGCACGAGCACGACGCCGCCGGGCGGCGGGCCCACGGCCCCCACCGCCCGGCGTCCGTCCTCATCGCGCCTACGCGTGCGGTTGTGGCGGTCCGGCCCAGGTACGGGGTGCGGTTGTGGCGGTCCCGGCCGTGTACGGGGTGCGGTTGCCGCCCTCCTGACCGTGTACGGGGTTGCGGTCGTGGCCGCCCTCACCGCGTACGGCGTACCGCCGTGGCCGTCCATCCCAGGACCAGCCACGCCCCCGCCACCGCGCACACGCCGCCCCAGCCCCAGTGACCGAACGCGGGCCCGGCGAGCGCCGAGGCCAATGCGCCGCCCGCGAAGCCGGCGACGACGTACGCCGTGTTGGCGGTGGCCGGAGCGGAGGTGGTGGTCAGGGCGAGGGTCTGGTTGGCGACGTGGGAGGCGACCAGGGCGGCGTGCACCAGGACGGCCGCCGCGCACAGGGCCGCCATCGCCTGCCCGCCGAGCCAGAACAGCGGCACCGACAGGGCGGCCAGCAGGTACGCGGACCGTACGACCCTGGCGGCCCCGAACCGGTCGACCAGGCCTCCCGCGAGCGGTGCGACCACACTCGCCGCGAGACCGAACAGACCGAACAGACCGGCCGCGGCGGTGGTCAGGCCGTAGCCGTGTCCGTCGTCGCCCGTCAGGAGCAGCGCGAGCGAGGTCCACAGGGCGCTCCAGGCGCCGTACATCCCCGCCTGGCGTACGCACGCCCGCCACAGGTCGGGTGAGCGGCGCACCACGCCCGGTATCGCGGCGAGCCCCGCGAACAGCGGCCCCTGCCGCTGACGCCGCTCCACCGGCAGGATGTACGCGGTCGCCAGCCCCAGTACGGCGGTCAGGACGGCGGCGCCCACGAACACCACCCGCCAGCCGAAGGCCTGCCCGGCGAGACCGCCGAGCACGCGGGCCGCGACGACGCCGGTGAAAAGGCCCGCGATCACGGCCGCGACATGACGGGCCCGGCGGTCGGCGGGAGCGCGCTCGGCGACCAGCGGGACGAGCAGCTGCGGTACGACGGTCGCGGCCGAGGCGACCAGGACGGCGGCCGCGAGCGCGCCGGTCCCGGCCGACGCGGCGGCGGCGAGCAGGGCCGCCGTGGCGACCAGCGAGAGGACGGCGACCAGGCGGCGCCGGTTCACGCTGTCCCCGAGCGGGGCGAAGAAGAGCAGGCCGCCCGCGTACCCCAACTGCGCGACGGAGGCGAGCCAGGCGACCGCCGACGGGGTGGAGCCCATGTCGTGGGCGATGAGGGGAAGCAGCGGCGCCGCGAGGTAGATGTTGGCGGCCGTCACGGCGGTGCAGAGGGCGATCAGCGGGAGGAAGAGCCGGGCAGCGACGCCGGACGGCCCGGTCCCGGACGGCACGGTTCCTGACGGTCCGGTCCCGGACGGCCCGGTCCCGGACGGCCCGGTCCCGGACGGCACGGTTCCTGACGGCCCGGTTCCGGAGGACTCGGTTCCGGAGGACTCGGTTCCTGACGGCCCGGTCCCGGACGCCCCGGTCTCGGAAGACGGTCCTGCTTGGTCGGTCGCGGGCCTTGCCTGCGCGGCTGCGGACACGGACGCGGAAACGGGCGACGATGACGGCATGAGCGGAGCGACTCCTTCGAGCGCACTGGCAACTAACTGGTTGGTTGGAAGTAACTCCGGGAGTCTGGCCCGCATTCCCGAACCCTGTCAACCGAATAGTTGGTTACCTCCTCCGCTCCGCTTACCCTTGCCTCATGGCAGCAAGGGACCCCGAGGCCACCAAGGCCCGGATCTTCGAGGCGGCGGTCGCCGAGTTCGCCCGTCACGGCATCGCCGGCGCGCGCATCGACCGCATCGCGGCCGAGGCCAGGGCCAACAAGCAGCTGATCTACGCCTACTACGGCAACAAGAGCGAGCTGTTCGCGTCCGTCCTCGAGAAGAAGATGCTCGACCTCGCGATCTCCGTCCCCGTCGACCCGGACGACATCGAGGGCTGGATCGACCGCTTGCTCGACTACCACGCCGCCCACCCCGAGCTGCTGCGCCTCCTCTTCTGGGAGGGCATGGAGTACGGCACCGCCGAGCTGCCCCACGAGGCCGAACGCCAGGCCCACTACGCCCGCAAGGTCGCCGCCGTGCGGGACGGTCAGGAGCGCGGCGTGGTCACCGCCGCCATCCCGGCGCCCGACCTGCTCTTCCTGCTGGTCGCGATGGCCAACTGGGCGGTCGTCGTGCCCCAGATGAAACGGATTCTGGTCGGCGGCGAGGACGGCGAGGACGACCGCCTGCGCGACTCGATCAAGAAGGCGGCCCGCCGGATCGTCGACGGGTAGCGCGCGAAGGCGTCAGTTGGTCCCGATCCGCGAGAGCAGCTCCACGATCCGGGCCTGCACCTCGTCGCTGGTGGAACGCTCCGCCAGGAACAGCACCGTCTCGCCGGAGGCCAGCCGCGGCAGGTCGTCCTGGTCGACGGCGGCGGTGTAGACGACCAGCGGGGTGCGGTTGAGCTGTCCGTTGGCGCGCAGCCAGTCGACGATTCCGGCGTGCGCCTCCTGGCGCCGCTGCACCCGCATCAGGTCCATCACGACCAGGTTCGGCCGGAACTGGCCCGCCAGCGTCACCGCGTCGGCGTCGCTCGCCGCCCGTGCCACCTGCATTCCGCGCCGCTCCAGCGTCGCGGTCAGCGCCAGCGCGATCTCCGCGTGCTCCTCGATCAGCAGCACGCGCGGCGGATGCTGCTCGCTGTCCCGGGGCGCGAGCGCCTTCAGCAGTACGGCGGGATCGGCGCCGTAGGCGGCGTCCCGCGAGGCCTGTCCGAGCCCGGCCGTCACCAGCACCGGCACCTCGGCCGCCACCGCCGCCTGCCGCAGCGACTGGAGAGCGGTCCGCGTGATCGGACCGGTCAGCGGGTCCACGAACAGCGCGGCCGGGAACGCCGCGATCTGCGCGTCGACCTCCTCGCGCGAGTGGACGATCACCGGCCGGTAGCCCCGGTCGCTGAGCGCCTGCTGGGTGGAGACGTCCGGCGCGGGCCACACCAGCAGCCGGCGCGGATTGTCCAGCGGCTCCGGCGGCAGCTCGTCGTCCATCGGCTGCGGACGCGGCGGGTCGGCCACCTCCACGGCCCCGCCCGGTCCGTCCAGCGGCTCGGGTCCCTCGGCGGCGTTCCGGTCCGGTGCCCCTATGGCGTACGACCGCCCGGCGCCCTCGGCGATCGGCGCGAGCCGCCCCTGGCCACCGGTCGAACCCTGCGGTTCCTGGGCCGGGGGCTGCGCCCGGGTCTGCTTCTTCGGCTGCGCCGTGGGGGGCTGCGCGCCGGGCGGCTGTTCGGCGGACGGGTGCGGGCGGGCCGGCTGTTCCGGGCGGGCGGCGGCCGGCTCGGGCGGTGTCCCCAGCTTGCGGCGTCGGCCGCCGCCGGCCGGCTGATGCGGGGCGGGTGTGGCCGACGGCCCATGGGCGGCGGGCAGGGCCGACGGCTGCTGCACCTGGACCGCCTGCCGGTTGAACGGCACACCCTGGCCCAGAGTCCGCACGCTGAACGCCCGTCCCTGCGTCGAGTCCGGGTCGACGGGCGCGGACGCCTCGGCGGGCAGCGGCTGTGCCGCGCGGGGAGCGGGCGCGTTCTCGGGCGGCAGCGGGGTGCCCCGGCTCGGCGTGGAGGCGGGGACGCCCTGCGCGGCCTCCGGGGCCGCGGGGGCCGCGGGGGCCGCGGGGGCCGCGGGGGCCGTGGGGGCCTGGGTGTCAGCGGCGGCGGGCCACGGCTGCGGTGCGGGGCCGGACCGACCGGCGGCAGCGGGCGGCGCGGCAGCGGGCGGCGCGATACCGGGATGCGCGGTACCGGGATGCGCGGTGCCGGGGTGCGCGGTGCCGGCCTCGGCGGGCCGGGGCGGCTGGGGCTGCCCCTGCGTCTGGCCCTGCGCCTCGGCGTGCGCGGCGGTGTGCCGCGCGGGCACGGGGGTTCCGTGCACCGGCGGCGTCCCCTGCACCGGAATGCTCTGCACGGGCGTGTTCTGCACGGGCGCGCTCTGCGCCGGGGCGTTCTGCACGGGCGTGTTCTGCACGGGCGCGCTCTGCGCCGGACGACCCTGCGCGGGCACCGGCGCCGACTCCCCGGGCGGGCGGGCGGCTCCGGCCCGGCGGCGGCGTCCCGTGGGCGCCTCGGTCGGATGGGGCTGCGGCGGCGTGTGATCGTCGGCCTGGTCGTGCGGTGCGGCGTCGTGACGGCCTGCGTCGTGACGGCGGTCGGCGGGCAGGGCGTCACCGGAAGCGGCCGGTCCCGGCACCCGGGTACGGCCCTCCTGGCCCTGCGCCTCCCCCGCGGGCGCGGCGACGGGCACCCCGGGCGCCCCCACCGTTCCGTCGGCGGGCCGGTCCGCGTCGGCGGGCGGCAGGGCGAACACCTGGCGCGGAGCGGCCTCCTGCGCGGCGGCGCGCTCGTTCGCGGAGGCCAGGGCACGGCGTCGCCGCCCTGTCGGCCGGTCCGCGTCCGCCGGGTCCGCCTCACCGGCCTGCACGGGCAGTGCCGGGGGCAGCGCGTGCTGCTCACCGCCGTCCTGCCCGGCCCGGCGTCCGGCGGGCGCGGGCACGCCCTGCGGCGGTACGGTCCCGCCCAGACCGGTGTTGGACGCCGCGGACCCCCCGCGGTGTTCGCCGGCCATGACGACGGCACCCTCGGAAACCCCGGCGGGCATCGCCTGGGGCACCCCGGCGACCTCGGAACCCGGTGCCTCCGCGGGCCGCCCGCGCCGACGTCCCGTACCACCGGACCCGGCGCCCTCGCCGGGCCCCGCCTGCGCGGGCACGGGAAGCGAAGGCGATGCAGTGGCCTGTCCATGAGCCTGAGGCTGAGCCTCGGCGTGGGCCTGAGCCTCGGCGTGGGCCTGGGCCTGGGCGTCGGCGTGGGCCTGAGCGTCGCCCTGAGCCTGGGCGTCGGCCTGGGCCGCGCGCCGCCTGCGCCGCCCGGTCGGCGCGGTGTTCTCCCCCTCGGGTCCGGCACCGCTCTCGCCCGGCGCGCCCGCGGCCGCGCTCTCCAGGAAGGCGTCGACGGACGCCCGTCGAGCACGCCGCCGCCCGCCCCCGGGAGCCGGCTCCCGAACGGCCACAGCGGTCCCCCCGCCCCCGGCCGCCGCACTCCCGTCGGCGTGGTCGGCCTGAGCGACAGGAGCGAGCTGAGCGATCTCGGCACCCGGGGCCGCGACGGCCCCCGCTCCGCCGCCGATCGGCACCTCCAACACGTACGAGCTGCCGCTCATGCCCGGCACCTCGTGCGTCTGCAGCACGCCACCGTGCGCCCGCACGATCCCGCGCACGATCGGCTCGTGCACCGGGTCCCCCCCGGCGTACGGCCCGCGCACCTCGATGCGTACGACCTCACCGCGCTGCGCCGCCGCGACCACGACGGTGTTGTCCAGGTACCCGCCCGTCGCCGACACGGTCGAGTTGCCGGTGGCGTCGACGCCCGCGACGTCCGCGACGAGATGGGCGAGCGCGGTGGCCAGCAGCCGGGAGTCGACCTCGGCCTCGATGGGCGGTGCGTGCACGGCGAACTGCACCCGTCCGGGACCGATCAGCTCGACAGCCCCGTCGACTCCGGCGGCGACGACGGCGTCGAGCATCACCTTCGTACGGGCGACGTGCTCGTGGCCGACATCGAGGCGCTGGTAACCGAGGACGTTGTCGATGAGGGTGGTGATGCGCGAGTAACCGGCCGACAGGTGGTGCAGCACCTGGTTGGCCTCCGGCCACAACTGCCCGGCGTCGTCCGACGCCAGCGCGGCCAGCTCGTGGCGCAGCTCGTTCAGGGGCCCGCGCAGGGAGTCGCCGAGGAGGGTGAGCAGCTGCTCGTGCCGGGCGGCGATCGCCTCGTACCGGTCCTTCTCCCGCTCACCGAGGGCGGCGTAGCGGTCGGCGTCCGCGGCGATCTCCTCAGCGTGCTGCTCCCGCAGCTCCTCCAGCTCGGCGGCATGCCGTCGGCGCAGCGCGGTCAGTTCGGAGGCGTGCTCCTCGGCGAGCCGCTCCAGTTCCTCGGCGTGCCGCTGCTCCGCCTCCTCGTGCTCCTTGACCAGCGCGTCGTAGGGACGCCGGTCGGTGAAGGTCATCACGGCGCCGACGAGCTGGTCGCCGTCGCGCACGGGAGCGGTCGTCAGGTCGACCGGCAGCTGGTCGCCGCTCTTGGCGAACACCACCTGTCCGCGCACCCGGTGCTTGCGCCCGGAGCGCAGGGTGTCGGCGAGCGGGGACTCGTCGTACGGGAAGGGCGAGCCGTCGGCGCGCGAGTGCAGGACGAGGGTGTGCAGCTCGCGGCCGCCGAGTTCACCGGCCCGGTAGCCCAGTATCTGGGCTGCGGCCGGGTTGACGAGGACGATCCGCCCGTCGGTGTCGGTGCCCACGACCCCCTCGGAGGCGGCCCGCAGGATCATTTCGGTCTGCCGCTGCGAACGGGCCAGCTCCGCCTCGGTGTCGACGGTGCCGGAGAGGTCGCGGACGACGAGCATCAGCAGTTCGTCGCCGGTGTAGCCGTAGGTGTCGTAGGCCTGCTGTCCGGTCTCCAGGTTGGCACTGGTGACCTCGACCGGGAACTCGGAGCCGTCCGTGCGCCGCGCGACCATCCGCGTCGGCTTGGTGCGCGCCCGCGGGTCGATGTGGTCCGGCCGTCGCATGGACCCGGGGATGAGCCGCGAGTCGAACTGCGGCAGCAGGTCCAGCAGTCCGCGACCGACCAGCGCGGTACCCGGCGTCTCGAACGCCTCCAGCGCGATGCTGTTCGCGTTGACCACGGTGCCGTTGGCGTTGACCAGGACCAACGCGTCCGGCAGCGCGTCCAGTATGGCTGCGAGGCGAGCAGTGCCTCGGGATGGCCTGCTGCTCACGAGACGCTTCCCTCCTGTTACCGCACTTGCCGACCGCCCGGGCCATCTTGTCAATCGGCCCGCAGCGTGTCACGCGAGGGAGTCTAAGGGCTGGGGCCCGGCGGGCGGCGTGGGATGGGACGGAGGTCGCACGAGAAAGTGACGTAGAACGTGTGACCGCCGGCCGTCGGGGGCCCGCCCGCGGTCGCCGTCCGTGCCCCTACGAGCGGGCCGGCGCCCCCACCTCGGGCAGCAGCGGCACCATGCGGTCCCAGCGGGAGATCTCGCAGCCGTCGCGGCGGTCGTACGTCACGTCGACGGGGCGTCCGGCCCAGGTGCCGGTGACGTGCGCGGTGGCGGGACCGCCGTACTGCATGGTGCAGACGCTGCCCTCGGGCACGGGAGCGAAGACGTCCTCGCCCCACCGGGTGTCGCGCTCGACGACGGCACAGGCGCCCTCCGGGTCGGGGTGGTCGCCGCCCCCGGGGTGGCAGTACAGCTCGTACGTGCCGTCCGTGTCCGCTCCGGCGTCGCGGACGGTGACCGTCAGGTGATCACCGTCCGGGACGGCGGGGTCGACGGCCGCCGCGGGGTGCGCGGCGCAGACGGAGGCGAGGGCGGCGGCGGACAGGGCGGCCGCGCCGAGGAGGCGGGCGGCGGGGGTGCGGGTGGCCTGGAACATGACCTGCCCAACGCGCCGGACGGCCGGACGTTGCGCGACCCGCCCCGGAGTAGGCCGTATGCGCGCCACAAGGGCTTTGCCCTGTGGCCTGCCTGCCTAGTACCGTAGGGGTCGATTGGTGACAGCGCGCTCAACTGTGTCATCATCGGCACGCGCCACTCGCGCTCGCACGCGAGATGGTGATGTTGTCTGGAGGCGTCGCCTAGTCCGGTCTATGGCGCCGCACTGCTAATGCGGTTTGGGTTTTAAAGCCCATCGAGGGTTCAAATCCCTCCGCCTCCGCACCGATCACCGAAGCCCCGGCCACACGGCCGGGGCTTCGGTGTCGTGAGCATGCTGCGGACAAAGCCCCAGGTAGGCGTTTACGCAGGTCACAAGGGGTGTGGCCAATGGATTTCACATGGCGGCGGCAGTCATGTAATGTTCTTCCTGTCGCCGCGAGCGGGCCGGAAGGGCCGAGAGTGGCGGCAAAAGTGAAAAGACAAGCACTCGTAGCTTAACGGATAGAGCATCTGACTACGGATCAGAAGGTTGCAGGTTCGAATCCTGCCGAGTGCACAGCAGACCAGAGGCCCCGTGGAGGAATCCACGGGGCCTCTGGCTTTTGCCTTGACGGCAGTATCCGCCGGCAACCGTGCCGGTAGGCGGATCGCGCAGTGAGAGGGCATGTGTCCAGACCGCCGCGTTTCGTCTCATCCGTTGCCCTCGCCTCTCTCGTTCCGATGCTGTCCAGCTGAGGGGGGTCCGGTCTCTGGCTGTTGAGAGTCAGCTCAGGGCTTTGCCCACCTCGTAGATGGTTGGCCGATCCTCCGGGGCATGGCTGAGCATCGCGTCGATCAGCTCACCCAGCGGACCAGGAGCCTTCACAGAGCGGCGCTTGCCGTTCGCCACTGCCTCTCTCTGGACGGGGCGCGGAGCGTCGTCCGGATACTCCACGGCTCGGCTCCCAGTGGCGGAGATGAGGAGAGACGCGCCGAGTCCGTAGACGTCGGCTTCCTGCGTGGGTTCGGCCTCTCCGGACGCGAGCACGCTGCGCGCGATCTCCGGAGCCTCGTAGTGGACGAGGCAGCCGCGGAACGGGAAGTCGTACCCCTCGGGTACGTGCCCGCCCCGGGCAAGAGCGAGGTCGATGAGGTGCGTCCGCTCCGGACCGACGATGAGGTGGGCGGGCTGCACGTCACCGTGTGCCCAGCCCTTGGCGTGGAGTTCGGCCAGCGCCTCGACACAGCCCAGGGCGACGCTTGCGTGAGGTTCGACGGGCGAGTCCTTCGCGCGGCAGGGGTCCCACAGTCGGTGAAGGTCCGGCCCCTCGTGCCACGGCTGGAGGTTCCACGTTCCGCGCTTCCACTCGCCGTACGCCAAGTCGTCCAAGCCGAGGCGATGCAGCACGGCCCCCTCGCGTGCGGGCGCGAGCGCGGACCAGGGCTGGGCGGGCCAGTCGGGCGTGGCCTCGATCGGATGGCCGAGCTTCACGGCGTAGTGACCCCGATGGCTCTCCACGTCCCAGACCGTGGAGCCCCGGCGGTCCACCACCAGACGCTGAGCCGTAGGCATGAGGGCGTCGAGCACCACGATCGGCAGTTCAGGGGACGGTCCGGACAACGTCTCTTCTCCTTCCGGTACCGGCGAACGCGGCCGGCCACGACTCGTGGCCGGCCGCGTTCGCTGCTGTCGTGTGCAACGCCCGACCGTACGGCCGGCCGCAGTCCGAGTCGCACTGCGCGAGGTGGGCGCCCTCCACGGTCCACAGGTCGTCGAAGACCATGAACCCGGCCGCCTTCGTGGCGCGCGCGGAGGCGGCGACCTTCTCCGGGTCACGGGCCCCGCCGCCCGGCGCCGGGCCGTGGTGCAGGAAGCGGCCCGCCTACCGCTCGCACAGGGCCGCGTACTCCTTCGTGTGCAGGATGAGCGCGTGCAGCCCGAGGTCCACGTCGTCCGACGGGACCCTGGAACCGTGGCGGTGGCGGCGGTGACCAAGAAGGCCCCGGCCTGGTCCGCGATCCGCTGGGCACGCTCGGGCGACTGCCCGTTGTGGACGACCACGAAGTGGGCGAGGCCGACCGTCCTCGTCCTCAACAGAATCTGGAGGTGACCACTGCCGCGAAAGAGTCAAAAGAGTCAGTGGAACACGACGGCGTGGCCGCCGGCGATGCTTGCCAGGCATGCCCGGTAGAGCTGGTACCAGGCGAAACGCTCCGTCTCGAACGGTCCGTCAGTCGCGAGACCCTCGGCCAGCCCACTCTCCCCCGTGTCTGAGGGAGCACCCTCGTCGTCGGGGCTGATGCCGATCGACGACGCCATGCCCGAGAGTTCGGCCAGCAGGCGCCGGCTGGAGCCGACCATTCCAGCGCCATCGACTCTCGCCTCGTCAGGGAGGAAGAGCGGATCCTCGAAGTCGACCGGCACGTAGTAGCCGGCACTGTCGGAGTGACAGAGCAGATGGGAGGCGAGCATCGACGTCTCGTCTTGGATCTTCTCGCAGTCGCGGTCGTACTGGCGCCTGCTGACCGCCCGGGCTGGCGTGACAGGTTCGCCGAGGTTCGTGAGCATCAGGATGCGGCGCAGCTGGGTCAGGTACCCGTAGGGGAAGCCGCCGGAGAAGGTACGGGCGTGCGGCGCATCGGTGATCTCCGGCTCGTGCCAGCTGATTCCCTCTGCCATGAGCGCCTGGCCGAGGTGGGCGAAGGCACGGCGGTGATAGTCGAGACCCTCTGCGTCAGTGCGAGCCTGGTCGTTGAGGAGTCCCACTGATAGCGCAAGTCCCATAGGGCCACAGCGTAGGAGCGACCTCTGACGGCAGCGGATTCGCCGCTGCGGTGACAGCCTGCTCAGGGACGCGCCGACGTGCCATGAGCGGCGAGTGCCAGGCCAACTCCACACTGGTGATCATCTCTGAGAAAACCTCAGTGCGAAGTAAAGGGTGCGGAGTAAAGAGCGAAGGCCCTGTGGAGTGATCCAAAGGGCCTTCGTTCTTGATTCCGGCTTCCGGCGGTGAGAGCTCGGGAGAGCGGCCGGCACGTCTGTGTCAGGCGGAGTCCGCGGCTGCCTTGCGTCGGCGGACGGTGAAGACCGTGCCGGCGCCGAGTGCGACGGCCACGGCGCCCGCGAGGGCGATCGGAGTCGTCGCGGAGGACGCGCCCGTCTCGGCGAGGCGGCCGGTCGTGTCGGTGGCGGTGACCTGGGACCGCACCGCCCCGGAGGACGTGCCGCCCTGTGTGGAGGGGGCCGAGCCGGTGCCGGGGGCCTTGGTGCCCGACCGGTCGTCGTCCTTCCCGTCCGGTCGGCCCGGCTCGGCGTCGTCGACCGCGTCGGGCTTGCTGCCCTCGGGCAGCAGGGTGAACTCGTAGCGCTTCATCGGGCCCAGGACGCAGGGCCGGTAGGCGTCGGCGGCGTCACTGGCGAACAGCGCGAAGGCCTCGGTGGTCCCGGCCCCTGAGTCGGTCTTCATGCGCAGCTTCACCACGCTGCGCTCGCCCGGCTTCAGGCTGTCGATGTGGGCGATGTGCTCGGGCCTCTCCCCGCCGAGGGGCTGCCAGCCCGAACCCTGGGACCATTTCACCTGCAACAGGCCCTTCGCACCCTTGGATCCGCTGGAGACGTAGACGAACGCCAGGGGGTCCACGGTCAGCGTGCGCCTGGTCCCGTTGGTGACGCGCAGGGTGAAGTCGACGGTGGTCCCGGCGACGACCTCGGACGGCAGTCCCACCGCGCGCGAGGTCAGTCCGCTTTCACGGACGCATTCCTTGGCGGCGGCGAGTGCCTCTGCGGCGGCCTTCTTGGCCTCGGACGCCTTCTTGAGGTCCTCCTTGAGGATGCTGTACTCGCGGACGGCCGCGACTTTCGCGTCGTCGAGGGCCGTCTGGGCCTCCTCGGCCTCGGCGTCGGCCTCCTTCTCGGCCCCGACCGCGTCCGCGAGGCCGGCTTCGGCGGTTTCGAGGGCCTTCCGCGCCTCGGCCTTGTCGGCGTCGCTCACCGCTGCCTCGAGCGCGGCCTCGGCCTTCGTGACGGCCTGCTCGGCGGCGGTCCGGGTGGCCTCGGCGTCCTCGGCCGTGTTGCCCGCGGCGATCGCGGCCGCCTTGAGCGGGTGCGTGTCGGAGTCCAGGGCCGTCAGGGTGGCCTCGACCTCCTTCCGTCCCTTCTTCTGGGCGAGGACGGCTTCGTCGTACGCCTTCTGTGCGTCGGCGGCGGCCTTTTCCAGCTCCGCGTACGTCGGCTGGGTCTGCGTCTGGCTCGCCGAGGCACCGGCGGCGAATGCCGGTGCGGCGGTGAGCAGCGCGACGGGCATGGTCACGGCGACGGCGGCGGCTACGGCGAGTGAGCGGCGAAGTCTCACAGAGAACCCTTCTGGAGGGGGCGAGAAAGGGAAACGGCCGCCGGGAGGTGTGCACGGCAGCCTGAAGAGATGATGAGTTTATGGCTCAAGTAACGGAGCGCATCGGTGTTTTGTCCGGTTCGCGGGTGTCGTCGGGAGAGGGCGTCCGGATAATCGGGACAGACGGGGATGGTTGCTCACCAGGGCCGCGTATTTCTGTGAGGGATGCCACCTCGGCCGCCGGGCCCCTCGCTGATCAGCACGCGTAACTGTGCTTAGGGTGTGCGCATGTTGAGAGGATCCGTCTTCATATCCGACCGGCCGAGCCGCGACGGAGGCCGCCGGTGAACAAGCCGCTGAGGGCCGTGGCGATCTTCTGCGGACTGCTGGTGCTGGGTCTGCTGGTCCGCGCGAACTGGCTGCAGTACGTACGGGCCCCGGAGCTGGCCTCCGACACCAAGAACCGGCGGGTGCAGATCGAGCAGTTCGCCACCCCGCGCGGCGACATCATCGTCGGCGGCCGGGCGGTCACCGGCTCCAAGGAGACCGAGAGTACCGACCTCAAGTACAAGCGCACCTACGCCGACGGGCCGATGTACGCGCCGGTGACGGGCTACGCGTCGCAGGCCCAGGGCATGACGCTGCTGGAGAAGACCTACGACGGCATCCTCACCGGGAAGGACGACCGGCTGGCCTTCCAGCGGTTCGCCGACGTGGTCAGCGGTGAGGGCCGGCGGGCCGGTTCCGTGGTCACCACCATCGACCCGAAGGCGCAGAAGGCCGCCTGGGACGGGCTGACCGGCCTGAAGGGCGCACGGGGAGCCGTGGTCGCGCTCGACCCGCGGACCGGGAAGGTGCTGGCGCTGGTCTCGGCGCCCTCCTACGATCCGTCGGCGTTCGCGGGCGGCACCTTCAAGGAGTCCGACCGCTTCGTGGCGCTGGACAAGAAGAAGAACAAGCCGCTGGCCAACCGCGCGCTGCGGGAGACCTACCCGCCGGGCTCCACCTTCAAGATCCTCACCGCGGCCGCCGCGCTGGAGCACGGCATCGTCACCGACGTCGACGCCCGCACGGACGCCGTCTCCCCGTACCCGCTGCCGCAGTCCAGCAACAGGATCGGCAGTGAGGCCGGGGACGCGGTCTGCGACAAGGCCTCGATGAAGACCGCCATGCAGTACTCCTGCAACAACGTCTTCCTCGACGCCGCGGCCGAGCTCGGGCAGGACAAGCTGCGCGAGACGGCCCAGAAGTTCGGCTTCAACGAGGACGTGTACTCCGACGACTTCGGCGACCTGCTCGCCACCAAGAGCCTCTACCCCGAGAACCTCGACGCGCCGGGCACCGCGCTCACCGGCATGGGGCAGGGCAGCCTCACCAGTACGCCGATGCAGATGGCCATGGTCACCGCCGGGCTCGCCAACGACGGAAAGGTGATGCAGCCCTACATCGTCGACGAGGTCAAGGGCCCGGACCTCGACACCCTGGAGAAGACCGAGCCCGCGGTGCTGAGCGAGGCGGTCTCCGCCGAGACCGCGCAGAAGGTCCAGCAGATGATGGAGTTCACCGCCAAGGAGGGCAGCGCCCGCCGCGCCCAGATCGACGGCGTCACGGTCGGCGGCAAGACCGGCACCGCACAGCGTGGGGTCGACGTGAACGACGAGGTGCCGTACGGCTGGTTCGTGTCCTACGGCAAGAAGGGGGACGGGTCCTCCGTCGCGGTCGCCGTGTTCATCGACCCCACCGACATGGACATCTCCCGCGCGGACATCTCCGGTGGCGGGCTCGGTGCGCCCATCGCCCGGAGTGTCATGAAGGCGGTCCTGGAGTCGTGACGCCGTCGCGGGCGGCGTCGCGTCAGGTCCTCGTCGCGTCGTAGGCCCCGCGGGCCCGCTCGACCGCCGCCATCCGCCGCTCCGTCCAGCGCGCCAGCTCCCGGACCTGCTCGGCGGCCTCGCGGCCGAGATCGGTGAGGGAGTAGTCCACGCGGGGCGGGATCACGGGCCTGGCGTCCCGGTGGACCAGGCCGTCGCGTTCCAGCGTCCGCAGGGTCTGGGCCAGCATCTTCTCGCTGACCGAGCCGATCTCCCGGCGCAGTTCGCCGAAGCGGTGGCCGCGGTCCAGCAGGGCGATCAGGGCCAGGGTGCCCCAGCGGCTGGTGATGTGCTCCAGGAGCAGGCGCTCGGGGCACATCGCTTCACTTTCTGACATGCCCGTACGGTACGTCCGGGCGGGCGCTCACCGTGAGTGAGCGCCAGCCCGGTCGTTGTCGTCCGGTCGTTGTCGTCCGGTCGTTGTCAGTGGTGCCCTCTAGTGTCGACGGAGATGGCACAGGCATGGAAGTGCGCGGGGCTGCGGTGGGCGGCGGACGGTCCCGTGCTGACGTGGGTCGGGGGGCGGCGCAGTGTGCCGGCCCGGGGGAAGCGGGTGGCCTTCGGGGTCGTCGAGGGAGGTGTGCGGACTTGTGTGGGAGCACGGGGGCACGCGTGTCCGGTGCGGGCCGGCGTGCCGGGGCGGAGTACGGGGGCGCGGTGCGAGGAGTGCGCGCGGCTGGACCGGGCCCACTCGGTGGCCGCCGACACCATGGCGGACGATCCGCGGCCGTACCGCGTCTATCTGGCGTGGTTCGGTCCGGGGCTCGTCAAGGTGGGGATCACGGCGCGGGAGAGGGGAGCGGCCCGGCTGCTCGAGCAGGGAGCCGTGTGCTTCAGCTGGCTGGGCTGCGGGCCGCTGATGGCCGCGCGCCGGACCGAGGAGCTGCTGCGGGCCGCACTGGGCGTGCCCGACCGCATCGCGTACGCCCACAAGCGCGCGGTGCGGGACGGGTTGCCCGAGTCGGAGGCGGAGCGGACGGCCGAGATCGCCGGGTTGCACGCACGGGCGGTCGCGCTCGGCGGCTGGCCGGAGTCGCTGGCGCCGGAGCCGTTCCGGGCCGTCGACCACGCGGGCGTGTTCGGGATCGCGGGGGCGGAGCGCGGGCCGGCCGCGGTGGCGGAGGTGGTCGAGCTGGTGGCGGGCGGGGCGATCGGGGGCGAGCTGGTGGCGGCCGCCGGGCCGGATCTGCATCTGGCGACGGAGCGTGGCGTCGTGGTGCTCGACACACGGCTGATGACGGGATGGGAGCTGGTGCCGGCCGAGGGCGAGCCGTGCACCGTGCCCCTGCGGGAGCTCAGACGAGCGGCCGGAGTACAGGACGGGCTGTTCTGACCCCGCGCCTGGGCCGCCCCCCGACACCCCCTTGCTTCATGGGACCGCGGGGCGCGATCGTGACCGCATGAGTGATCACGAGGCCGGGCAGGTCCGCCGGTTCTGGGAGGGCCTCGGCCTGCCCGGACTGGTCGACGTGCACACGCACTTCATGCCCGAGCGGGTGCTGCGCAAGGTCTGGGCCTACTTCGACGCTCTCGGGCCGCTGACCGGCGGGGTCGAGTGGCCGATCACCTACCGGCAGGAGGAGGACGAACGCGCCGCGCTGCTGCGTGGGTTCGGAGTACGCGCCTTCACCGCCATGCTCTACCCGCACAAGGCGGGCATGGCCCGGTGGCTGAACGACTGGGCGGTGGACTTCGCCCGCCGGACACCCGACTGCCTGCACACCTCCACCCTCTTCCCCGAGCCCGGCGTCGAGGCGTACGTCCGCCGGGCCGTCGAAGCGGGGGCGCGGGTCTTCAAGGCGCATGTGCAGGTGGGGGCCTACGACCCGGCCGACGAGCTGCTCGACCCGGCGTGGGGTGTGCTCGCCGAGGCGGAAATCCCCGTCGTCATCCACTGCGGATCCGGACCGGCGCCCGGCAAGCACACCGGACCCGAGCCGATCGGGCGCGTCCTGGCGCGGCATCCCCGGCTGCGACTGGTCGTCGCGCACCTCGGGATGCCCGAGTACGAGGACTTCCTGGACCTCGCCGAACGGTACGGCGAGGTGCGGCTGGACACGACCATGGCGTTCACCGACTTCAGCGAACGTCTCGCCCCCTTCCCGCGCCGCGCGCTGCCCCGGCTGGCGGACCTCGGCGACCGCGTTCTGCTCGGTTCGGACTTCCCCAACATCCCTTACCCCTACCTGCACCAGCTGCACGCCCTGGAGCGGCTGGAGCTGGGGGACCAGTGGCTGCGCGGGGTCTGCCACGACAACGCGGCCCGGCTGTTCGGGCTGCCGGGACGCTGAGCTGCCCGCCGGTCGCGCACGGGGGCGACGGGCACGGGCCCGCTGGGTACCGGCCGCCGTCCTGCGGAGACCTTCGGCGGGCTGCGGACGGCGCGGGCGAACCGGCCCGCCGCTGGCCGACGCACCGCGACCCCGGACGGGACGGCGTCGAGAGGCACCGCCGGCCGGAGGGGGCTGCGCCGGCCCGCGCCGCAGGCACCGCGGTCGAGGTGCTGGTCGCGCACCTCACCCCCGCGGCGGCGGGACGGACCGGCGAGACCGTGGGGCCGCACCCGACGGGCCGTACCGGGTAGTCCCTGCGGCTTTCTCAGAGAAATCACAGCTTGGGGAAAGGGTGCTCTCAGAGCGCCCCGACATCGTGTCCGCCATGACCACGACCTCGCCCCAGGGGCGCACCGAACTGCTGAGGCCGGACGGGAGCCCCGTCCGGGTGCTTGTAGTGGACGACGAGCTGTCCATCACGGAACTGCTGTCCATGGCCCTGCGCTACGAGGGCTGGCAGATCCGCAGCGCCGGGGACGGCCACGGTGCCGTTCAGGCCGCGCGCGAGTTCCGGCCCGACGCCGTCGTGCTGGACATGATGCTGCCCGACATGGACGGGCTGAGCGTGCTGGGGCGGCTGCGCCGCGACCTGCCGGACGTGCCGGTGCTGTTCCTGACCGCCAAGGACGCCGTCGAGGACCGCATCGCGGGGCTGACCGCCGGCGGGGACGACTACGTCACCAAGCCGTTCAGCCTCGAGGAGGTCGTCGCCCGGCTGCGCGGACTGATCCGGCGCTCCGGCGCCGCCGACCGGCGCTCCGAATCCGTGCTGGCCGTCGGCGACCTCACCCTCGACGAGGACAGCCACGAGGTCACCCGGGGCGGCGACGGCATCCACCTCACCGCCACCGAGTTCGAGCTGCTGCGCTTCCTGATGCGCAACCCGAGGCGCGTGCTGAGCAAGGCGCAGATCCTGGACCGCGTGTGGTCGTACGACTTCGGCGGCCAGGCCAACGTCGTGGAGCTGTACATCTCCTACCTGCGCCGGAAGATCGACGCCGGTCGCGAGCCGATGATCCACACCCGGCGCGGTGCCGGTTACCTGATCAAGCCCGCGGTGTCATGAGCGGGTGGCGGCGACCGCGGCCGCGGACCCTGCGGACGCGGCTCGTCGTCGCGTCCGTCGCGCTGATCGCGGTGGTGTGCGCGGTGATCGGCACGGTGACGACGGTGGCGTTGCGCTCGCATCTGTACGAGCAGCTGGACGGGCAGTTGGGCGAGGTCGTGACCCGGGTCTCCGGCTTCGGGCCGCCGGGTGGGCCCCAGGCCGGTGGCGGGGACAAGGGTCCGCAGCGGATGGACCTCGACGAGTTCGTCACCCGCGGACCGCAACCGCGCCGCACGGTCGTCGCCGACGTACGCGACGGTGTCGTCGTCGACGCCGAGTTCGGCCAGAAGGACGAGGACAGTACCGACTTCAGCGGAATGACGGCGGTATCCCTCAGCTCGGCGCAGCGTGCCGCGCTGGCATCGGCCCCCCGGGACGGCGACGCGCACACCGTCGAGATCCCCGGCCTCGGCGACTACCGCGTGCAGTACCGCGCGGGCACCAACGGCAGCTACTACGCCGCCGTCCCGACCGACGACGTCACCGAGACCATCAACACCCTGCTCATCGTCGAGGCCAGCGTCACCGCCGCCAGCCTCGTCGCCGCCTCCCTCGCCGGTGCCGTCATCGTCGGCGTCGCCACCCGCCCCCTGCGCAGGGTCGCCGCCACCGCCACCCGGGTCTCCGAACTCCCGCTGCACGCCGGCGAGGTGAACCTCGACGAGCGGGTTCCGGAGTCGGAGTGCGACCCGCACACCGAGATCGGCCGGGTCGGTGCCGCGCTCAACCGGATGCTGAACCACGTGCACGGAGCGCTGCACGCACGGCAGGTGAGCGAGACACGGGTACGGCAGTTCGTCGCCGACGCCAGTCACGAGCTGCGCACACCCCTGGCCTCCATCCGCGGCTACGCCGAACTCACCCGCAGGGGACGCGAACGGGTCGGCCCCGACACCCGGCACGCGCTGGGTCGTATCGAGTCCGAGGCCGGCCGCATGACCCTGCTGGTCGAGGACCTGCTGCTGCTCGCCCGCCTGGACACCGGACGGCCGCTGGAGTTCGGGCGGACCGATCTCGTACCGCTCGTCGTGGACACCGTCAGCGACGCCCGCGCGGCCGGCCTCGACCACAACTGGCGGCTCGACCTGCCCGACGAACCGGCCCTCGTGTCGGCGGACCCCGCCCGGCTCCAGCAGGTGCTGGTCAACCTGCTGGGCAACGCCCGCAACCACACCCCGCCCGGTACGACCGTCACCGCGCGCGTGCGACGCGGTGGGGCGTGGCTGTGCGTGGACGTGGCGGACGACGGGCCGGGCATCCCTGCCGAGTTGCTGCCGCACGTCTTCGAACGGTTCGCGCGCGGGGACTCCGCGCGGTCCCGCACGACCGGCTCGACGGGCCTCGGGCTCGCCATCGTGCAGGCGGTGGCGACCGCGCACGGCGGCGGTGTGACGGTCGACAGCGCGCCGGGGCGGACGGTCTTCACCGTGCACCTGCCCACCACGGCAGGGCCGGGCGGCACGCCGCAGCACGCGCAGGCCCAGCACACGCAGGCACAGCATGTGCGGGCACAGCATGTGCGGGCATCGCCCGCGCATGAACCGCTCGCGCCAGCACCGCCCGCGCAAGCACCGTACTCACAGGCACAGCACAGTCTCACCACACGGGTGCGACAGGAGAGTTGAGAAGAGTCGGTCCCATGCGAACCGACTCTTCTCCCGGCTCCCTGCCGGCGCGGGAGCATCTCCCGGCCGCAGGAGCCGGTGTTCCTGTCCTGGACGTAGTGATCCCCGTCTACAACGAGGAGAAGGACCTCGGGCCGTGCGTCCTGAGACTGCACGAGCACCTCACGCGGACGTTCCCGTACGCCTTCCGCATCACGGTCGCCGACAACGCCTCCAGGGACGGCACTCCGTACGTCGCGGCCCGGCTGGCGGCTGAGCACGCGGCGGTCCGGTCCGTCCGGCTGGAGCAGAAGGGCCGGGGCCGGGCCCTGGGGGCCGTCTGGTCGGCCTCGGACGCCCCGGTCCTGGCCTACATGGACGTGGACCTCTCCACCGACCTGAACGCGCTGCTGCCGCTGGTGGCCCCGCTGATCTCCGGTCACTCGGACCTCGCGATCGGCTCGCGGCTCGCCCGCAGCTCGCGGGTGGTGCGCGGCGCCAGGCGGGAGTTCATCTCCCGTACCTACAACCTCATCCTGCGCGGCTCCCTCCAGGCCCGCTTCTCCGACGCCCAGTGCGGCTTCAAGGCGATCCGCCGGGACGTGGCCCAGGTGCTGCTGCCGCTGGTGGAGGACACCGGCTGGTTCTTCGACACCGAGATGCTGGTGCTCGCCGAACGCGCCGGCTGCCGGATCCACGAGGTGCCGGTCGACTGGGTCGACGATCCGGACTCGACCGTGCACATCGTGAAGACGGCGACCGAGGACCTCAAGGGTGTGTGGCGGGTCGGCACGGCGCTGGCCACCGGTTCGCTGCCGCTCGACCGGCTGGCCAGGCCCTTCGGCGACGACCCGCGCGACCGGGACCTGACCGGCGTGCCGCAGGGGCTGGCCCGGCAGCTCGTCGGTTTCTGCGTCGTCGGTGTCCTGTCCACGCTCTTCTACCTGCTCCTCTACAGCGGCTTCCGCCTCTTCACCGGCTCGCAGGTCGCCAACGCGCTCGCCCTGCTGGTCTCCGCGGTCGCCAACACCGCCGCCAACCGGCGCCTGACCTTCGGAGTGCGGGGGCGGAGCGGGGCCGTGCGGCACCAGGCACAGGGACTGGTCGTCTTCGGCATCGGCCTCGCGCTGACCAGCGGTTCGCTCGCCGCCCTGAACGCGGCGACGGCCGACCCGGACCACTCCACCGAGCTGGCGGTGCTCATCGCCGCCAACCTCGCGGCCACCGTGCTGCGCTTCCTGCTCTTCCGCGCCTGGGTGTTCCCGGACGCGCCGCACCCGGCCCCCGCCCCGCACCCGGCCCCCGCACCCCCGGCCCACCTTCCGGATCCGTACCGCACCTGGAGCGACGCCACCGTGCGGCTTCAGCCGGTGCCCCCCGCCGACACCGACCCGAGGGACGTCCGATGACGACGCACCACGACCCGGCCGCTTACGCCGACGACACGCGCACCCCCGGCAGCGAGGACTGGGGAGCGCCGTCGGCGGCGCCGCCCGCCCACCGGCAGCCCCGGCGGCCCCGGCGGCCCCGGCGGCCCCGGCTCGCCCGGCTGTGGCGCGGCCGTCCCGAGGACCCGCGCCGGATACGCCCGGCCCTCCTCGGCCTCCTGCTGGCCACCGCCCTCCTCTACGTCTACAACCTGAGCGCCTCCGGCTACGCCAACTCCTTCTACTCGGCGGCCGTGCAGGCGGGCAGCCAGTCCTGGAAGGCGTTCTTCTTCGGCTCCCTCGACGCCGGCAACGCCATCACCGTCGACAAGCCCCCGGCCGCGCTGTGGCCGATGGCACTGGCGGTGCGGATCTTCGGCCTCTCCTCCTGGTCGGTCCTCGTCCCCGAGGTACTGATGGGGGTGGGCACGGTCGCCGTCGTGTACGCCGCCGTGCGCCGCCGGTCCGGCCCCGCGGCCGGACTGATCGCCGGTGCGGTGCTGGCGCTCACGCCCGTCGCCGCGCTGATGTTCCGGTTCAACAACCCGGACGCGCTCCTCGCGCTGCTGATGTCCGTGGCCTGCTACCTCGTCGTACGGGCGCTGGAGGACGGCCGGACCAAGTGGCTGGTATGGGCGGGCGTCGCGATCGGCTTCGCCTTCCTGGCCAAGACCCTCCAGGCCTTCCTGATCCTGCCCCCGCTCGCCCTCGTGTACGGCGTCTGCGCGCCGGTGCGGCTGAAGAAGCGCCTCGGACAGCTCGCCCTCGCCACCCTCGCGATCGTCGTCTCCGGCGGGTGGTGGGTGGCGATCGTGGAGTGGTGGCCTGCGTCGTCCCGCCCGTACATCGGCGGCTCGCAGAACAACAGCTTCCTGGAGCTGACCTTCGGCTACAACGGCCTCGGCCGGCTCAACGGCGAGGAGACCGGCAGCGTCGGCGGTGGTGGCGGCATGGGCGGCGGTGGCGGCGGGCAGTGGGGCGAGACCGGCTGGGACCGGATGTTCAACTCCGAGATCGGCGGTCAGATCTCCTGGCTGCTCCCGGCCGCCCTGATCCTGCTCGTCGCGGGTCTGATCGCCACCCGGGGCGGCGGCCGGACCGACACCGCTCGCGCGTCCTTCCTGGTCTGGGGCGGCTCGCTGCTGATGACCACGGCCGTCTTCAGCTACATGGCCGGAATCTTCCACCAGTACTACACGGTGGCCCTCGCGCCCTACCTGGCGGCGGTCGTCGGCATGGGCGCGGCGGCGCTGTGGGAGCGGCGCGAGCGGATCTGGGTGCCGCTCGCCCTCGCCGCCGCCGTCACGGCGAGCGCGGTCTGGGGGTACGTCCTCCTCGACCGCACGCCCGACTACCTGCCCTGGCTGAGGTTGTCCGTCCTGGTCGGCGGGCTGGTCGCCGCGCTGGGGCTCGTCTTCGCCGGTCGGCTGGGGCGGCGGACCGCCCTCGCGGCGGCGGGGCTGGGCCTCGTGGCGTCGCTGGCCGCGCCCACCGCGTACACGCTGAGCACCGTGCGCCAGGGGCACAGCGGCTCCATCGTCACGGCCGGTCCGTCCGGCGCGAGCGTGATGGGCGGTGGCGGCGGCCGGGGCGGTGGTCCCGGAGGCGGCGGCTTCCCGGGCGGCGGGAACGCGCCCGGCCAGGGTCAAGGTCAAGGCCAGGGCGGTCCCGGCAACGGCGGCTTCCCCGGCGGCGGCACCGCTCCGGGCCGCAACCAGCAGGGCAACGGCGCCCCCGGCACCGGCCAGACCGCCCCGAACGGGCAGAACGGGCAGAACGGGCAGACGGCCCAGAACGGCCGGACCGGCGAGGCCGGCCGTATGGGCGCAGGCGGCATGGGCGGGCTCCTCGACGGCGCCCAGGTCGACTCCGCGGCCAGGAAGCTGGTGGCGGCCGACGCCGAGGACTACACCTGGGCCGCGGCCGCCATCGGCTCCCAGAACGCCGCGAGTTACCAGCTCAGTACCGGCGACCCGGTGATGGCGATCGGCGGCTTCAACGGCACGGACCCCTCGCCGACCCCGGCCCAGTTCAAGAAGTACGTGGCGGACGGCAGGATCCACTACTTCATCGGCGGCGGTACGGGGGGCGGCATGGGTGGCGACGGCTCCGGCGCCTCGTCCCGGATCACCTCGTGGGTCGAGGCCAACTTCGAGGAGGTGACTGCCGGCTCGGCCACCTTCTACGACCTGACCCGTCCGACGACCTGACCGCCCCCGACGACCTGGCCCGCCCCCGACGGCCTGACCGGCCCGACGACCTGGCCGCGGCGCCCACCGCCCCGATGCCGCCCGCCCGCACCGCGCCGCGCCCCTCCCGGGAACGCCCGGCATGGACCGGCACCGGAGCCATCGAGGTGGGTGCGCGGGGTGAAGGCGGGCGGCAAGGGACTGCGGGCCGGTGTCCGGCCGGCGGGGGCCGCCGGCGCGGGCGGCGCGCTGGGCCGGGCGTCCGGTCCCGACCGGGAGCGGACCGGCACCGGGTGACCGGCGCCTTCTCCGCCGTCCTCGGGTTCGCCCACGGCCACGCACCGTCGAGAGCCGCTTCCTCCTCCGGGCCGAGGACACCGGTCGCGGTCCGACCGACGAGTACTTCCGGCACTCCACGGGCGCGGTTGGAGGCGCCGTACCCGGCGGGCGTCGTCGAGGGGCCGCGGGACATCATGGCGGCGCGCGGTGGCGGCACCGTCGCGGAGATGCCCGACCGGGACGTCGAGTCCGCCCCCGACCTGCTAGTGGCGGGCATCGATGCGGTGGCCGGAGGGGGCTGACCCGGCCTCAGCCGTCCGCCGACAGGCGCGCCGGGAAGCCGCCCGTCGCCACCGGGCCCCACTTCTCGGGTGTCACCCGGACGATGGACTTGCCCTGCTCGACCATGGCACGCCGGTACTCGTCCCAGTCCGGGTGCTCGCCGGAGATGTTGCGGAAGTACTCCACGAGCGGTTCCACGGAGTCGGGCGAGTCGATGACCTCGGCCGTGCCGTCGATCTGCACCCAGGGGCCGTTCCACTCGTCGCTGAGCACGATGAGGCTGACCCGCGGGTCACGGCGCGCGTTGCGGGTCTTGGCCCGCTCCGGATAGGTGGAGACCACGATCCGGTCCGAGTCGTCGACGCCGCAGGTCAGCGGCGACCCCTGGGGGCTGCCGTCGGCCCGCCGGGTGAGCAGGATCGCCCGGTGCCGGGGACGTACGAAGTCCAGCAACTCGTCCAGCGGGACCCGGGTGTTCGTCGCGATGTTCGGTGCCATGGCGCCAGCCTAGGCCGCGGCCCCGCGCTCCGCCGCCCCGCGCTCCGTGCGCAGCGCCTCCGCGAGGTTGTCGTACACCGGCACGTCGCGGCGCAGGCCGGACAGTTTCAGTACGCGGCTCGGTACGCCCTGCTGGGCGGCGACCACCCGCAGCCGGGTACGGCCGGGCAGACCGCGGCGTACCGCGTCGAGGAGCCGGACGCCCTGGCAGTCCATGAAGCGGGTCGCCGAGAGGTCCAGGACGAGCAGGCGCAACGCGTCGGGCCGCTGGTCCACGGCGGCCATGATCAGGGGCAGCAGCCCCGTGGCGTTGCAGAAGTCGACCTCGCCGGGCATCGTCAGCACGGCGCACCCGGGTGGGTCACATGGTGCGCACGGCTCGCAGGGTCGGGGGTGGAAGGTCACAGCACTCACCTGACAGACGTCCGTCGGGTTCCGGCCGGGCCGCTTCCTGACCCAGCCCTCATTCCACCACGCGGCGCGACGCCGTGGAAGGCGCCCGCCCGGTACTTCGGCCGGGCGTCACCGGCTCGCAACCAAGCAGCTAAAGTGCTGTTCGTCCTGTGCTCGCAGTCGGGAATGTGCTGCGGAGCTCTCCTGCGCACGGCCGTGAGGCCGTGCACGCCGAAGAGGTTCGTGGTGGCTGCGTCCGAATTTACTGATTTGCCGCGTTTTCCGGCGGGTTTCGAGCTGGCCGACGCCCTGACGGTGGCGGCCCGGCAGCTGCACGGGGCGGGTGCCCCGGGCGACACTCTGAGCACCGCGGCGGCGCTGACGGTGCGTCTGCTGCCCGGTGCGGAGCAGGCGGGCATCTCGGAGATCCAGCGCGGCGGCAGGCTCCGCACGCTCGCCTGGACGGACGAGGCAGTACGGTTCGCGGCCGAGCCCCGGCAGGGGGACCGTGAGCCGCACCCGGACTGGGAGCACCTGTGGACCACGCCCGTGGTGCGGACGGACGACAGCGAGGCCGACGGCGGTGGCAACCTCCTGTCCGGGCTCGGGCTGCGCTCGGCGTTGTCCCTGCGGCTGCGCGCCGACCGGCGCCGCCTGACCGTGCTGACCGCCTACGCCCGCAAGCCGCAGGCCTTCGGCGAGGACGCCACCCGCATCGGCCGGCTGTTCACCGCGCACGTCTCCCTCGCCCTGGACTCGGCGACCGTGCGCGAGCAGCTCACCGAGGCGATGCGCACCCGGGATCTGATCGGCCAGGCCACCGGCATCCTCATGGAGCGCCTGAACATCGACGCGGCCGGCGCCTTCGAGTCCCTGGTCAAGGCCTCCCAGCGGGAGAACGTGAAACTGCGCGACCTGGCCCGCCGCATCGTGGACGCCAACTCCGGCACGGGGGGACGAGGAGTGGGCGAGCGGTGACGGGACATTCGTACGGACATGACCTCGCGGAGCACGGAGACGCTTGACCACGCCATGGCGCACAGCCAGGGTCTCGACACCCTGCTGCGCGACCTGACCGACCGGGCGGTCCTGCAGGTGCCCGGCGCGGACGCCTGCTCGGTCACGGTGCGCCGTGCCGACCGGCTGATGACCCTCGCGGGCAGCACCGGTCTGCCCAGCGGCCTGGACCTGCGCCAGTACGAGAACGGCTCGGGCCCCTGTGTGGACGCCGCCGAGACGGGAAGCGCGCAGTACGCCCCCGACCTGGCCGCCGAGGCCCGGTGGCCCGCGTACACGGAGTACGCGCTGACCACCGGCGTGCGCTGTGTGCTGGCGCTGCCGCTGGCCGTCGAGGGCGAGACGGGCGCCGCGCTCAACCTCTACGGTCTCCGGCCCGGCTCCCTGGCCCAGGGGCTGGACGCGGCCCGCGCCTTCGCGGAGCGGATCGCGCACGCGGTGAACGAGGCCCTGCGCATCGAGCGGCAGCAGGCCTCGGCGGCCGACGTGCGCACCGCCCTGCTCTCCCGCAGCATCATCGACCAGGCGGTCGGCATGCTCATGGCCCGGGAGCGCATAGACGCCCACCGGGCCCTGGAGCGGCTGCGCCGGGCATCACAGGACCGGAACGTCAAGCTGCGGGAGCTGTGCGCCCAGATGGTGGACCGGGTGTCCGGCGGCGCCTCACGCGGCCGGCAGTGACTCCCCCTGGACCGCCTGGACGTCCAGCTCGACCCTGAGCGTCGTACCGATGGCGGCGATGCCGGCCTGGACGACCTGGTTGTAGTTCATGGCGAAGTCCTCGCGGTGCAGTTCCGTCGTCGCTCGGAAGGCCGCCCGGGTGCCGCCCCAGGGGTCGGCGCCGGTGCCGAGGTAGGCCAGGTCCAGGTCGACCTGGCGGACGACGCCGTGCAGGCCCAGCTCGCCGCGGACGGTCCAGCGGTCGGGGCCGGTCTCGCTCACCCGGGTGGAGCGGTAGGTGATCTCCGGGTACCGCTCGACGTCCAGGAAGTCCGCCGAGCGCAGGTGGGTGTCGCGCATGCCGTTGCCGGTGTCGATGGAGGCCGCCCGGATCACCGCCTCCACCCGTGACTTGGTGACGTCGTCCGGCGCGATCTCGACGGTGGCGGTGAAGTCGGTGAAGCGGCCGCGCACGCTGGAGATGCCGAGGTGCTGGGCGACGGCGGCCACGCTGGAGTGCGCCGGGTCGACCGTCCACGGTCCCGGCGGCGGCAGTTCCGCGCCGCCCTGGCGGGCCAGCGTCAGCGTGCCGACCTCGGCCCGGCCGCTCGCGGTGACGATCGCGCTGGAGGCGGCGGGTGCGTAGCCGACCGCGGTGACGATGACGGTGTACGCCCCCGGAGTGAGCGGAGTGGTGTCCCGCACGGCGCCCTCGGGGTCCGCCTCGGCGCGCAGCACCTGGGTGCCGGTCATGTCGGTCACCGTGACGACCGCGTGCGACACGGCCCATCCGTCCCGCGTTCGGATCCTCGCGGTCAGTGCCATCCCGTTTTCTCCCTGCAAAGGCTCGGAAACTGGTCGTGAAGAAGCCGGCCCGTGGTGGGCGGGCGCACCTCCGCTCGGAGCGCGCACGCCACCACGGGCCGGGGTCCTGCTACTCGCCGGGGTGGGCGAGCTCGATGTCGTGGCCGTCGGTACCGGGTCCCGCGACCGTCAGGGCGGTGGCCACCGGCGGGTAGCCGGTCGCGATGACGGTGTACTCACCGGCGTCCAGGTCGGTGAAGGCGTATGCCCCGTCCGCGCCGGTGGTGGCCGTACCGACCACGTTGCCCGCCGCGTCGACCAGGGTGACGCGGGCGTCGGCCAGCGGGCCGTGCGGTGCCCGCACGACGCCCTGGACCTGGGCGCCGGCCTGGAGGTCGACCTCGACGCGGGTGACGCCGGTGCCGCCCACCTCCAGGGGCAGGGCGCGCGGCCGGAAGCCGGCGGCGTTGACCGCGACGGTCACCGTGCCGGGCACCAGCTCGGTGAAGGCGAACTCGCCCTGCTCACCGGTGGCGGCGCTGGCCAGCAGGTCACCGCGCACGTCGGTCACGATCACCATGGCGTCCTTGACCGGCAGTCCGCCCTCCACGGCCCGCACCAGGCCGGTGAGCCCGCTGGTGCCGCTGAGCAGGATGTCGTAGGCGACCGGCTCGCCGTCGACGACGACGGTGGAGGCCTGCGGCTGGAAGCCGTCGGCCGAGGCGATCAGCACGTACGACCCGGCGCTCGGCGCGTCCAGGGCGTAGGAGCCGTCGGCCTGGGCGACGGACCGGCCGAGCTGGCGGCCGGCCAGGGAGATCAGCGTCACGGCGGCCTGCGGGACCGGGGCGGACTCGGCGCCGCGCACGAAGCCGCGGACCGCGAGGCCACCGGGGAGGGGCCCCCGCGGTTCACCGGACCCGGCCGTCGTGGCGGCGGCGAGCGGCTGCGTGGCCGCCGGTCCGGCCGTGGTGGCGGCGGCGGCGAGCGGCTGCGTGGCCGCCGGTCCGGCCGCCGTGGTGGCAGAGGCGACCGGCGCGTCCGAGGCGACCGGCGTGTCCGACGCACCGGAGGGCGCCGCCGGTCCGGCCGCCGTCGCACCGGCCGGGACCGGCTCGTCGGCGACGCGGGTGGCCTCCGCGGGGGCTCCCGCCACCGGCGGGGCGGCCTCCGCCGAGGACTCCGCGGCCTGGGCGAGGGCGCCCTTGGTACGCAGCGGGATCTCCTTGATGAACAGCGTCACCAGGAAGGCGAGCAGGGCGATCGGCGCGACGTACAGGAAGATGTCGGCGATGCCGTGCCCGTAGGCGCTCTCCAGCCACTCGCGGATGCCGGGGGGCAGCAGGTCCATGTCGGGGATCGCGCCGCTGCCGGAGGCCTTGGCGGCCGCCGCCTGCTCCTGCGGGCTGAGCTGCCCGATGGTGTCCGAGGCGTAGTGGCTGATCCGGGTCGACATGACGGAGCCGAGCACCGAGACGCCCACCGCGCCGCCGAGGGACCGGAAGAAGGTGACCGTGGAGGACGCGGCGCCCAGGTCGGCCACGGACACCTGGTTCTGCGTGCAGAGCACCAGGTTCTGCATCATCATGCCGACGCCGAGGCCCATCAGCGCCATGAAGATGCCGATGCGCCAGTACGGGGTGTCGTAGCGCATGGTGCCGAGCAGGCCCAGGCCCGCGGTCAGCAGCACACCGCCGGCCAGCAGCCAGCGCTTCCACTTGCCGGTCTTGGTGATGACGATGCCGGAGACCGTCGACGAGACGAACAGGCCGCCGATCATCGGGATCGTCATGACACCCGACATGGTCGGGGACTTGTCCCGGGCCAGCTGGAAGTACTGGCTGAAGTAGACGGTGCCCGCGAACATCGCGATACCGACGAACAGCGAGGCCAGCGAGGCCAGGGTGATGGTGCGGTTCCTGAACAGACGCAGCGGGATGATCGGCTCGTCGGCCTTCGACTCGACGAAGAGGAAGACCAGCGTCAGCACGATCGCGCCGCCGACCATCGCGCCGGTCTGCCAGGACATCCAGGAGTACTTGTCGTCGGCGAAGGTGACCCAGACGAGCAGCAGGCAGACGGCCGCGGTGACGAAGAAGGCGCCGGCCCAGTCGACCTTGACCTGCCGCTTGATCACCGGCAGGTGCAGCGTCTTCTGCAGCACGATCAGCGCGAGGATCGCGAAGGGCACACCGACGTAGAGGCACCAGCGCCAGCCGAGCCAGCTGGTGTCGGTGATGACGCCGCCCAGCAGCGGGCCGCCTACGGTGGCGACGGCGAAGGTGGCGCCGAGGTAGCCGGAGTAGCGCCCGCGCTCACGCGGGGCGATCATCGCGGCCATGATGATCTGGGCCAGGGCGGACAGACCGCCGGCGCCCAGGCCCTGGATGCCGCGCGCGGTGATCAGCATCGCCGGGTTCTGCGCCAGACCGGCCACGACGGAGCCGAGGACGAAGACGACCAGGGCTATCTGGACCAGGGCCTTCTTGCTGAACAGGTCCGCGAGCTTGCCCCACAGGGGGGTGGACGCGGTCATCGTCAGCAGCGAGGCGGTGACGACCCAGGTGTAGGCGCTCTGGCCGCCCCCGAGGTCCCCGATGATCTCGGGCAGGGCGTTGGTGACGATGGTCGAGGACAGGATCGCGCAGAACATGCCGAGCAGCAGCCCGGACAGTGCCTCCATGATCTGCCGGTGCGTCATCGGAGCGTCTCCGGTGGAGCCTCCCCCGTGCTTGGCATGAGCCCGCACACCGGCCGGTGTGGTCGTTGCCATGGACTTCCTTTGCTTACGTGGTGATCGAGGGTGTACGGGTGGACTGGTCGTCCCCGGACAGTGCGGGAGGCCGGGCCGTGGGGGCCCGGCAGTCGTCGAAGCTGGCCCTGAGACGGGCCATGAGCCGGGAGAGCTGGCCGACCTCGTCGTCGGACCAGTCGCCCAGGCGGTGGGAGAGCAGCTGGGTGGTCCGCTCGGCGATCTCGTCGAGCTGCTCCTGCCCGGGGGGCGTCAGGCGCAGGATGCGCGAGCGCTTGTCCGCGGGGTCGGGGATGCGTTCGATCCAACCCCGCTCGGCGACGTGGGCGACGTGGCGGCTGGTCACCGACATGTCCACCGCGAGCAGCTCCGCGAGCCTGCTCATGCGCATGTCCCCGTGGCGGCCGAGCAGTGTCAGTACGGCGACGGACCCGCCGGGACAGTCGGACGGCAGCAGCCGTCCCATCTCCCGCTTCACGGCGCCGAAGGCGCTGAACTGGCGGATCAGCTCCTCGTACTGCGCCTTCCCGGCCATGTGCACCTCCCGATTCGTTGCTTAGGGCAACCATAAGTTCAGTTGGTTGCTACAGGCAAACAAAAACGGTCAGCGCGGCATAAAAAGTTGGCAAAGACAAGTATTGCGAAAGTAAACGCGCAGGTGATGGGTGGTGACCCCGGTGAAGGGCAGTCGGCGGCCCCGCACTTGGGCCGCACCCGCGGATTCGCTAGTGTCTCGGCCCATGGCTAACAACCAGGGCCCCCAGGGCACCAACGACCCCGCAGGCAGCACCCAGATGTTCCGCGCGTTCGTCGACGACGCCCCGCAGGCCCGGCAGGCGGCCCCCGCCGCCCCCTCCGGACCCCGCGTCGGCCTGATCGTCGGCATCGTGGCCGCCGTGATCGTCGTCGCGGCCGTGGCCTGGCTGGCGCTCGGCTAGGACGGCACCGGCCCGTACGACGGCGACCGCCGCGGCACCCCCGAGGTGCCGCGGCGGTCGCCGGGCTGTCGTACCGACGGCTGTACCGACGGCTGGACCGACGGGCTGGACCGACGGTCGCGGGCCGCGGGCTCAGTCGGAGACGAGACCCTCGCGCAGCTGCGACAGGGTCCGGGTGAGCAGCCGGGAGACGTGCATCTGCGAGATGCCGACCTCCTCGCCGATCTGCGACTGGGTCATGTTGGCGAAGAAGCGCAGCATGATGATCCGGCGCTCCCGGGGCGGCAGCTTGGCCAGCAGCGGCTTGAGGGACTCGCGGTACTCCACCCCCTCCAGCGCCGTGTCCTCGTAGCCCAGGCGGTCCGCCAGCGAGCCCTCGCCGCCGTCGTCCTCCGGGGCCGGGGAGTCCAGCGAGGAGGCGGTGTAGGCGTTGCCGACCGCGAGGCCGTCGACGACGTCCTCCTCGGACACGCCCAGCACGGCGGCCAGCTCGCCCACCGTCGGGGAGCGGTCCAGCTTCTGGGACAGCTCGTCGCTGGCCTTGGTCAGTGCCAGGCGCAGCTCCTGGAGGCGGCGCGGGACGCGCACCGACCACGAGGTGTCGCGGAAGAACCGCTTGATCTCGCCGACCACGGTCGGCATCGCGAACGTCGGGAACTCCACGCCCCGTTCGCAGTCGAAGCGGTCGATCGCCTTGATCAGGCCGATGGTGCCGACCTGGACGATGTCCTCCATCGGCTCGTTGCGGGAGCGGAAGCGCGCGGCGGCGTAGCGCACCAGCGGGAGATTGAGCTCGATCAGGGTGTCCCGGACGTAGGCACGCTCGGGGCTGTCCTGGTCGAGGGCGGAGAGCCGCAGGAACAGGGAGCGGGACAGGGTGCGGGTGTCGATGGCCTCCGTGGCCGGAAGGGTCTGGGCCGGCACGGCGTCGAGGTCTGCCACGGCTTCGACGGCCCGAACGCCGTCGGGACCGACGGAATCGATGGGGCCGAGCGCCTCGATCGTGACGGGCGCGGTCTCGCTCTCCGCGAGCGCGAGCACCTTCGAGCTGCCCTGTTCTGCGGACATGCCACCCCCTTTGGGTCGCGGGACGGTCACGGCACACGCTCCCATGCCGGGAACGCAGCCTTCACCTGAATACCGGAGCCGGAGCTTCGGCAAACGCGTCTCCGGCAGAATGTCACATGTCGGCAACGCGCTGTAGTGACATGTCGACATCCGAGATGCGAATACCCCCTGGAAACAGGGGGTCTGACGGTCTGTCGGACCGGTTCCACCCGCAACGGCCCTGGTGAGCGATTCGCCCTCACCGGTGATCCCTCGCTCGCGCTTTCGACTCCCCCCGGAGTCCCTCCCGAGGTTACGCGTCGATCCGGTTCGCGGACCTCAACCGCTGGAAACTACGCGCCAGTAGCCGCGAGACGTGCATCTGGGAGACGCCGAGTTCCGCACTGATCTGCGACTGGGTCAGGTTGCTGTAGTAGCGCAGCAGCAGGATGCGCTGCTCGCGCTCCGGGAGCTGGACGAGCAGGTGCCGCACCAGGTCGCGGTGTTCGACTCCGTCGAGGGCGGGGTCCTCGTAACCGAGCCGGTCGAGCAGTCCGGGCAGCCCGTCGCCCTCCTGGGCGGCCTCCAGCGAGGTGGCGTGGTAGGACCGCCCCGCCTCGATGCAGGACAGCACCTCCTCCTCGGTGATGCGCAGCCGCTCGGCGATCTCGGCGGTCGTCGGTGAGCGCCCGAAGGCGGTCGTGAGGTCCTCGGTGGCGCTGTTGACCTGCACCCACAGCTCGTGCAGCCGGCGCGGTACGTGCACCGTGCGGACGTTGTCGCGGAAGTACCGTTTGATCTCGCCGACGACGGTCGGCATCGCGAAGGTCGGGAACTGCACGCCGCGTTCCGGGTCGAAGCGGTCGATGGCGTTGATGAGTCCGATGGTGCCGACCTGGACGACGTCCTCCATCGGCTCGTTGCGGGAGCGGAAACGCGCGGCGGCGTAGCGCACCAGAGGGAGATTGGCCTCGATGAGCGCCGCGCGCACCCGGTCGTGCTCCGGCGTACCCGGGGTGAGGTCCTTCAGCTCGCCGAAGAGCACCTGGGTCAGTGCCCGGGTGTCGGCGCCCCGGCTGCGCTGCGGCGCGGGTGCCTCCGGGGCCTGGGCGGGCGGCGCGGGCGGTGCTTGAGGCGCAGTACTGGCCGGCACGGTCAACTCCACCTCGTGATCTGTCAACTCTTCCGTCAACTCATCCGTCAAAAGCGGTCATAGCATCACAAGACATGCCCACTGTGTGCAAGCACCGCATAACGTCGTGTTGAGTGAACGCAGAGCGGCCCCGCACCGGGCTGGTGCGGGGCCGGGGCGCGGGGCCGGGGCGGGCGGTCGTACTAGAACTCGTAGTCGGCGATCACCCAGGTGGCGAACTCCCGCCACAGCGCGACGCCCGTCCGGTGTGCCGGGTGTTCGAGGTAGCGCTCGAGGGCGTCGGCGTCGTCCACGGCCGAGTTGACGGCGAAGTCGTAGGCGATGGGCCGGTCGCTGATGTTCCAGGCGCACTCCCAGAAGCGGAGGTCCTCGATCTGGCCGCCGAGCGCCCGGAAGGCCTCGACGCCCGCCACGACGCGCGGGTCCTCGCGCCCGACTCCGTCGTTCAGCTTGAACAGCACCAGGTGGCGGATCATCACTCTCCTCCGTTGGCGGCCCAGGTCATGAAGTCGCCCACGGCGCCCGCCGCGTCGGATATGCCCTGGAAACCTATCTGCACGTAGTCGGCGGCCTTCGCCGGATCCGTGATGATCACATAGAGCGCGAAGACCACGAGCACATAGACGGCGATCTTCTTCGAGTTCACCGCCACCGCGGCCTCCCCTGTCCCCTCGACCCACGCTTTCGGTCGCTCATGATCGCACGAAGGGCCCCGTCTTACGACGGGGCCCTTCCAGAGCGGTAGCGGAGGGATTTGAACCCTCGGTGACTTGCGCCACACTCGCTTTCGAGGCGAGCTCCTTCGGCCGCTCGGACACGCTACCGAGAAAGACCTTACCGCACAGCGCGGCATGGTTTGAAATCGGTGTCCGACGGCCGCGGGGCGGCTGTGCGGGCGTGGTCAGCGGTCGCGGAAGAAGTCCGTGAGCAGCCGGGCGCAGTCGTCCGCGAGCACGCCCCCGATGACCTCGGGACGGTGGTTGAGACGCCGGTCGCGCACGACGTCCCACAGGGACCCGGCCGCACCCGCCTTGTCGTCGCGGGCGCCGTAGACGACGCGGTCGACGCGGGACTGCACGAGCGCGCCCGCGCACATCGTGCACGGCTCAAGGGTGACGACCAGCGTGCAGCCGGTCAGGCGCCACTCGCCCCGTTCCGCGGCGGCCCGCCGGACCGCGAGGATCTCGGCGTGGGCCGTCGGATCGCCGGTGGCCTCGCGCTCGTTGTGCCCGGTGGACAGCACGGTGCGGCCGTCCGGTGCCAGGACGACGGCACCGACGGGGACGTCCCCGCCCCCCGCGGCCCGCCCGGCCTCGGCCAGGGCGAGCCGCATCGCGGCCCGCCACCGGTCGCGCACCGGGTCGGGCGGTGTCCCCGGGGGACCCTCGTCGGCCGGCGCGGTCAGCGGACGGTCTCCAGGACGTCGGAGACGCCCAGGGCCTCCGCGATCTCCCCGACGGCGTCCCCGGACATCGAGCGCAGCTCCTTCTCGCTCACCCCGAGGTCGTCGAGGACCTCGGCGTCGCCGACCGGCCCGTGCGGCACGGCCTCGCCCGAGCCGGCGGCCGCGGCACCGCCGCCACCGTCCACGTCCGCGTCCTCCTCCTCGTCGTCGGACTCGCCGTCCTCCGTGCCGTCGAGGTCGAGGGCGTCGAGGTCGTCGCCGTCGGCACCGGGTTCCCGGCCGAGCAGCTCGTCGGTGAGCAGGATCTCGCCGTAGCTGCTGCGGGCGGCCGCGGCGGCGTCCGACACGTAGATACGGGGGTCCTCCTCGCCGTCCACCCGGACGACTCCGAACCACACGTCCTCCTGCTCGATCAGCACGAGCACCGTGTCCTCGTCGGGAGAGGCCTCCCGGGCCAGGTCGGCAAGATCCGACAGGGTTTCCACATCGTCGAGCTCCGTGTCGCTCGCTTCCCACCCGTCTTCGGTGCGCGCGAGCAGTGCGGCGAAGTACACCGTGACTCTCCCACTGGTCCTAGGCGTGCCGGTTGGGGGTCCCCCCGGCGGAGGCTACGGGCGGGGGAGCGGTGCTGCGAGCCCCACCCACTCGGAATCGTGGCAGAAACAAGGCACTCAGGGGACGTCTTCGGCGCCCTGTGTCCGGCTGTTTTGACCGGCGTCCCGGAAGTACCCGTCCGGACCGCCGCCCAGTAGCGCTCTCGTCGCCGCCACGTGCGGATCGTACGCGGATTCTCGCGGTCCCCGCGTACGTCCGTCAGCACCGACGTCGGCGCGGCGCGCGATCCTCCCCGGCCGGGCCAGGGGGTTTCCCGGGGAGCTACCAGCGGAAGGTGCGCATGCGCATCGCGTGCCGCAGCCGGGCCGTCTTGGCGCGGCGCGGCTGCACACGGTCCCGCAGTTGACGGGCCTCCGCCAAATCCCGCAGGAACTGGGCACGGCGCCGGCGCCGTTCGTCCTCGCGCTCCGGCTCCGTACCCCGCTCCGTGCGCGGCGTCGCCCCGCGTCCCGTACCCCGCTCCGCGGCGGGGGACGGCGTGTTGTGGAAGTCCCGGTCAGGCACAGTCTCACCACCCAGCGTCCGTCTCTTCCGCCTTCCCCCGGTCGGGCGGTTCGACGCCCGTGAACGAGTGGGACCGCGTTCCGGGCCCTGCCCGCCCGCCGGGGGGACGCCGGTGCCGGGGGCCCGGTTACTGTGGTGGGCATGCGTCTCCACGTCGTCGACCACCCCCTGGTCGCCCACAAGCTCACCACGCTGCGCGACCAGCGCACCGACTCCGCGACCTTCCGCCGTCTCGCCGACGAGCTGGTCACCCTGCTCGCCTACGAGGCCACGCGCGACGTGCGCACCGAACAGGTCGACATCCGCACGCCGGTCTCGCAGACCACCGGCGTCAAGCTCTCCCACCCGCGCCCGCTGGTGGTGCCGATCCTGCGGGCCGGGCTCGGCATGCTCGACGGCATGGTCCGGCTGCTGCCGACCGCCGAGGTGGGCTTCCTCGGCATGGTGCGCGACGAGGAGACGCTCCAGGCCTCCACGTACGCCACCCGCATGCCGGACGACCTGTCCGGCCGCCAGGTGTACGTCCTGGACCCGATGCTGGCCACCGGCGGCACCCTGGTCGCGTCCATCCGGGAGCTGATCAAGCGCGGCGCCGACGACGTGACGGCCGTGGTGCTGCTCGCCGCCCCCGAGGGCGTCGAACTCATGGAGCGCGAGCTGGCGGGCACTCCGGTGACGGTCGTGACGGCCTCGGTCGACGAGCGTCTCAACGAGCAGGGCTACATCGTCCCGGGCCTCGGCGACGCGGGCGACCGCATGTACGGCGCGGCCGAGTAGCGCCCCGGAGCCCTCTTCAGCAGCTCTTCTTCTCCGCGGCGGGCGCGGACCGCGGCGCGGCCAGCGCGGTCAGCGCCGTGTCGGCGTCCGCTCGCTTCGCCAGCCCCTTGAAGCCGTTGCCGATGATCAGGTCGACGGCGGCACCCTTGCGGGCCGCGTCGGTGCGGTGTTCGGCGCCGGGGAGCTGGGTGCCGAGCACGGTGAGCGAACTCTTCAGGGAGGCGGCCGGGCCGAGCAGGAGGCCCGTGCCGTCCACCTTCTTGTCGTACTGCTTGGGCGCGTTGCTCACGTCGCCCACGTGGAAGCCTCGCTTCTTCAGCTCGTCGGCGGTCTTCTGCGCCAGCCCGCTGCGGGTCGTCGCGTTGAGGACGTTGACGGTGATCCGGTCCGGCTTCGGCAGCACGACGGCGGCGGGCGGGGCGCTCGCCCTCGCGGTCGTGACACAGCCCGCGGCACCGGCCGCCGATGCCTTGTCGCCGCCGGTGAAGACGTCGATGAGCTGCAGCGTGCCCCAGCCGAGCACCCCCAGGACGGTGACACCGGCGACGGAGACGAGCGCGATTCTGCCGCGTCGTCGGACCGGGCGCATCCGCGGGTACTTGTCCCCCGTGATCTTGTACTGGCCACCCATGCCGGGAGGAGTCAGCATGCTCATGGGCGCAGCGTAGTGCGCTGGAGCGACGATGCCTATTAGATGATCAGTAGACGTTCCGCAGATCTGCGCAAGGCAACCCGAAAGGGTCAAGCGGGAGCCCGGCCGAGGGCCTCGCGGCCCGGTCAGTCGAGTTCGAGGACCCGGGCGTGCAGCACTTGGCGCTGCTGCAGCGCGGCGCGCACCGCCCGGTGCAGGCCGTCCTCCAGATACAGATCGCCCTGCCACTTCACGACGTGCGCGAAGAGGTCGCCGTAGAAGGTGGAGTCCTCGGCCAGGAGCGTTTCCAGGTCGAGCTGGCCCTTGGTCGTCACGAGCTGATCGAGGCGGACCGGGCGCGGAGCGACGTCCGCCCACTGCCGGGTGCTTTCCCGGCCGTGGTCGGGGTACGGCCGGCCGTTTCCGATGCGCTTGAAGATCACACGGAAAGCCTACCGGCCCGGACCTCGCGGGCACAGCCACGGCGCCGGAGTGCGGCGCCGGAAAAGAAGCCGCAAACGGGATCAATCGGTAGGGGGCCACGGCGGAGACGGCTCCTGACCCGCCTCCGCCGCCCCTGGGCCTCCCGTCAGGCACGCCTCCGTTCCCGCTCGGGGAGCCGCTGTTCACCGGGTGCCCGCGGCGCGGGGCCGGGGGTGCGGCGGGCGGCCTCGGCGCGCGGGAGGGCGCGCAGGACGGCGTACGGATCGTCGGGCATGGCTGTTCCTCGTTCCTGGTTCCGCGGGGTGTCCCTGTCCGCGGGGGACCGGCGAGCGAGCCGGTCCGGCGCGGTCAGCAGCGCAGACCCACGGAGCGCGGGCCGCGGGGGAGGGCATCGTCGGTACGGGCGCCGGTCCGGAGGGGAACGCGGGGGCACGGCTCGCAGGACGGCGCGGACGCCCGCACCACGACCGCACGCCGGCCGCTTCGGTCCTGGACGCGCAACGCGCTGCCGGGATGGTCGTACTCCCCCGCCGTGCCGCCCCCCGGTCCCCCACCGCCGACGACCGTGACCGGCGCCGCCCGGGCCGTCGCGTGCGTGCAGGGCACGATCAGGACGAGCAGCAGGACCAGGGCCCGCGGACAGGCGCCGCGGCGTGCGGCGCGGACGACGTGCGGCGCGGGCGGCGTGCGACGCTGCGTGCGGCGCGGACGACGTGCGGCGCGGGCGGCGTGCGGCGCGGGCGGCGTGCGGCGCGGGCGGCGTGCGACGCTGCGTGCGGCGCGGGTCTCGCCTCCGTCGTGTCCCCGCCCGGCGTACGCCGTCCACCGCGCCGGTGACGAGAACCGCCCGCACGGCGTGGGCGGGGGCGGGCGTCGTTCACGTACCGCGGGGGACCCGGCCCGCCCGCCCGCGCAGGCCCAGGGACGTGACGATCTCGACGATGCCGACGACGACCAGCCACCAGCCGCCGACCAGCATGAGGACGGTGGCCGACTCGACCGGCGAGTCGATCAGGACGATGCCGGCGACGACGGTGACGACGCCCAGGAAGATGTGCCGGCCGCGTGCGGGCATCGCGGGGTCGTGGACGGCGGCCACGGTCTGCGTGACACCGCGGAACAGCCAGCCGATGCCGATCCACAGCGCGAGCAGCAGCACCGACTGCAGCGGGCCGCGGAAGCAGAACAGGCCCAGCAGGATCGACACGGCGCCGCTGATGAAGGCCAGCACCCGCAGCGCGGTCCGCCGGTGCGTGCCGAAGGCGGCGGCCAGCTGGAGGATGCCGCTGATGACCAGGTAGAGGCCGAAGAGCACGCCGGCGGCGAGCAGCGAGGCACCAGGCCAGACCAGGACCAGCACGCCCAGGACCAATGAGGCGACCCCGGTGAACAGGACGGTCTGCCAGGCGGCCCGGGACAGCAGGTGCAGCGGCCCGTCGAAGCCCGGCTCGGGCTCGTGCTCCTGCCGCGCAGCGGCCGGATCGTGCGTCCCGTGCCGGGCGTGCACCCCGCGGTCGTCGTACGGCGTCCCTCCGGGGGGCCCGCTCGGTGGTTCGGTCATGCCCCATGCTGCGAGCGCCTCCGGCGTCCCCGCCACCGGAGGGCGTCCACGGGGCTGACATGCGCTCCCGGCGTGGGTGCGGGTGCGGGGCGGGTGTGGGCGCGGGGTGGGAGCGGGGTGGACGTGAGTGTGCGTGTGGGCGCGGGGTGGACGTGAGTGTGCGTGTGGGCGCGGGGGTGGACGTGGGTGTTGCGGCCCGGCGCTCGCGGGGTGCCGCTGCGCCCGCTCCCCCCACCCCCGGCTTCGCCTGAGCGGGGGGCCCATGGGCCCAGCGGCACGAGTGCCCGCGGCCGGGTGGGAAAGCGGGCGGCTCTCCCGCAGCTCAGCGGCGGGAGAGCCGCGTACGGCACGACCGCACGCGGTAAGCGCGCCCGCGCCGCACCCGCACCCGCACCGCACCCGCACCCGCACCGCACCCGCACAGGCGTCGCAGGCACTCCCGCCCCTACGGGCGGGCGGCCTTCGCCGCCTTCCTCTCCTGCTTGTACGCGCGCACCTTCGTCAGGGACTCCGGCCCCTTGATGTCCGCGACGGAGCGGAAGGAGCCGGGTTCCCCGTAGGCGCCGGCGGCCTCGCGCCAGCCCTCGGGACGGACGTCGAGCTGCTTGCCGAGCAGGGCGAGGAAGATCTGGGCCTTCTGCTTGCCGAACCCCGGCAGTTCCTGGAGCCGCTTCAGCAGCTCCTTGCCGGTGGACGCGCTCCGCCAGACCGCCTCGGCGTCACCGTCGTACGTCTCGACGAGGTACCGGCACAGCTGCTGCACCCGGCCCGCCATCGAACCGGGGTAGCGGTGCACGGCGGGCTTCTCGGAGAGCAGCGCGGCGAACGCCTCGGGGTCGTAGGCGGCGATGTCGTGCGCGTCCAGATCCTCCGCCCCCATACGCCGGGCGACGGTGGACGGGCCCTTGAACGCCCACTCCATGGGCACCTGCTGGTCGAGCAGCATGCCGACCAGCGCGGCGAGCGGACTGCGCCCGAGGAGCTCGTCGGCCTCGGGGTCCTGGGCGAGGTGAAGTGTGACGTCCATGGTTGTGATGATCGCGCGTCGGCGCTCAGGTCGCGCGCCAGTACCCCAGCGCGTTCACCCGCTGCTTCGCCAGCCCCAGCTCCTTGCGGACGTACGAGGCCAGCGTCCGCGTCGTCGCCGTGTCGCAGGCGATCCAGACGAACGGTTCGGCGGTGGAGCGCAGCAGCTCCGGCAGCTCCTCTTTCACCCGGGCGACCAGGTGCGCACCCGCCTCGCGACGCGGGACCGCGTGGACCTCGTGCCTCCCGGGGTCGGTGCGGAAGGGCAGGCCGTCGTCCGTGCCGCCCTCGAACCAGACCGTCGCGGGGACCGGCCCCAGCGCGTCGAGGAGGGAGTTGAGGGCGGGCAGGGAGGCCGGGTCCGCGACCGCGAGGACGCGGGAGGGCAGGGGTCGCGGCACCTCGAAACCGGTGCCCTGGACCGTGGCCTCGATCGTGTCACCCGGTTTCGCCGCCCGCGCCCAGTCGCTCGCGCACCCTTCGTGCAGGGCGAACTCCAGGGCGAACGTGCCGCTCGCCGGGTCCGGGTCGACCAGTGTGTACCCCCGCTGGTGCGGCCTGCCCGCGTTGTCGAACCACAGCCTTACCCACATCGTCGGGTGGACCCCGGTCGCCGCCAGCATGCCGCCGTCGGTCAGGCGCAGCCGCCGGTACCGCTCGGTCACGTCCTCGGCGTCCGTCACGGTGAACTCGAAGTCCTTCGCACGCATCAGCTTGAGGACCGCGCCCTCCCAGCCCCGCCCCTGCCCCATGATCCTTCACCCTTCACGTACTATTCGGCCACGACGCCGTTTACTTAGGTGAGCCTAACCTAAAGGAAAGTAGGGGCACAGGGGTGAGCGCCGAGACATATCGCGACGCCTGGGGGATACCGCACCTGCGCGCGGACACCCCGCGCGAACTCGCCCGCGCCCAGGGCCGGGTGACCGCCCTTGACCGGGCCTGGCAACTGGAGGTCGAGCGACACCGCGTCCAGGGCACCTCCGCGTCCTTCCTCGGCCCCGATGCCCTGTCCTGGGACCGCCTCGCCCGCCGCGCCCGGCTCGCGGACACCGCACGCCGCTGCTTCGCCGCCCTGGAGGAGACGGACCCGGAGACGGCGGCCTGGGTGCGGGCGTACGTCGACGGCGTCAACGAGGGGCTGGTCGAACGACCGGGAGGGGGCAGGTCGGGAGCCGGTAGGCCGGGAGGCGGTAGACCGGAAGAGGCCAGACCGGGAGGCGGCGGGTCGGGAGGCGGCAGGCCCGGAGACGGCAGGCCGGGAGGCGGCAGGCCCGGAGACGGCAGGCCAGAAGAGGCCAGACCGGAAGGCGGCAGGCCCGGAGACGGCAGGCCGGGAGGCGGCAGGCCCGGAGACGGCAGGCCAGAAGAGGCCAGACCGGAAGGCGGCAGGCCCGGAGACGGCAGGCCGGGAGGCGGCAGGCCCGGAGACGGCAGGCCGGAAGAAGGCAGGCCCGGAGACGGCAGACCCCAAGGCGACGGACCGCAAGGCGCCAGGCCCGCCCCCGAATTCGCGCGCACCGGCCTCCGCCCCGGCCGCTGGGAGCCCTGGACCCCGCTCGGCGTCTGGCTCGCCACGCACATCCTGTTCGCCGGTTTCCCCGCCAAGCTCTGGCGCGAGCACATCACCGCCCACCTCGGCCCGGACGCCGTCGCCCTCTTCGCCGCCGACGGCCTCGGCACCGCGGGCAGCAACGGCTGGCTGGTGAGCGGCGAGCGGACCACCACCGGACACGCGGTCATCGCGGGCGACCCGCACCGCTTCATCGAGGACCCCGGGGTATACCAGCAGATCCACCTCTCCTGCCCGGAGTTCGACGTCGTCGGCCTCGCCGTGCCCGGCGTCCCCGGTGTCGCCCACTTCGGCCACACCGGCACGGTCGCCTGGGCCATCACCAACGCCATGGCCGACTACCAGGACCTGTACCACGAGCGCCTGCGCCGCACCGGCGCCGGCGTCGAGGCGCTCGGCCCCGACGGCACCTGGCACCGCGCCGCCCGGCACACGGAGACGATCCTGGTCGCGGGGAACTCGGGGGAGGAGACCGTCGAGGTCGAGATCATCGAGACCGACCGGGGCCCGGTGATCGCCGGCGGCCCCGAGGGCCTCGACGACGGCACCCCGGCCGCCCTCAGCCTGCGCTACCCGCCCCGCGTCACCGCCGACCTCGGCTTCGGCGCCCTGCTGCCGCTGCTGCGGGCCCGCCGGGTCGCCGACGTGGACCGCGCCCTGGACGCGTGGGCCGAGCCGGTCAACGTGGTGCAGGCCGCCGACACCGAGGGCGGCCTGCTGCACCGGGTCGCGGGGCGCGTACCCGTGCGTCCCGCCGCCAACGGCCTGCGTCCGGTGCCCGCCTGGGAACCCGGCCACGAGTGGACCGGCTGGCACACCCCGCCCCGCGCCGGACTCACCGACGGCGTCGCCGTGATGGCCAACCAGCGCGGCCCGGCCGCCCCCCTCGGCGTCGAGTTCGCCCCGCCGCACCGCGCCGACCGCATCGCCGCCCTGCTCGCGAGCAAGGAGCGCTGGTCTGCGGCGGACATGCCCGCCCTGCACACGGACACCCACCTGGCTTCGGCCGCCCCCCTCCTGGACCACCTCGCCACCCTGACCGGCCTCACCCCCGAGGCCGCCGCCCTCCGCGACCGCCTCCTCGCCTGGGACCGGCGCATGGACGCCGACAGCACCGACGCGGCGGCGTACGCGGCCGTGCGCGGAGCGGCCGTACGAGGACTGGCGGCGCACCCGGTCCTCGCCCCGGCTTCCGTGCCGCCCGCGCATCCCGAGGTGCTCCTGCCGTGGCTCGCGCTCGTGCCGCGCGTCGGCCACGCCCTGGAACACCTGCTGCGTGCGCGGGACCTGTACGGCATCGACCGCGCCGCGACCGTCCGCGCCGCGCTGGAGGAGGTCGCCGCGCGGCCGCCGGCCGGCACCTGGGGCGACACTCACCGCCTCGCCCCCTGGCGGGCGCTGCCCGACCCGGCCCGGGCGGAGGAGCCGCGCCTCTCCGGCGACCACGACTGCGTGCTGTGCACCTCCCCCGTGCCCGGCCTCACCGACCGCGCCGCACGCGGACCGGCCGCCCGCTACGTCTGGGACCTGGCCGACCGCGCGAACAGCCGCTGGGTGGTGCCGCACGGCGCCTCCGGCGTCCCGGGCTCACCCCACCACCGCGACCAGCAGTCCCTGTGGCTCGACGGGGAACTCGCCCCGGTGGTCACCGACTTCGACCGGCTCACGAAGGAGACCGATGTCTGACCCGCACCCGCACCCGCCTTCGCACACAGCCCCGTACACCGACCGCGCCGCCGTCCACGAGCAGCACCTCGACGGCTTCGGCACCGTCCGCGTCCTCCCCCTGGACGCCGCCGCGGACGCCGCGGTGATCCACGGCTGGGTGAGCGAGGAACGGGCCGCCTTCTGGGGCATGCGCGGCCTGACGCGCCACCAGGTCGCCGAGGCCTACGCCCACCTGGACACGCTCGACACCCACCACGCCTTCCTGGTCGTCAAGGACGGCGAGCCGGTCGCCCTGCTCCAGACGTACGATCCCGGCGCCGACCGGGTGGGCGAGTGCTACGCCGTCGAACCCGGCGACATCGGCGTCCACCTGCTGCTCGCCCCCGCCGGACCGGAGGGCGCGCGGCCCGGCTGGACCGCCGCGCTGTCGGACGCCCTCATGGCGTACGTGCTGCTCGGCCTGGACCGGACGCGGCTCGTGGTGGACCCGGACGTGGACAACGAGAAGGCGATCGCCCGCTTCCTCAAACAGGGCTTCACCGCCGGACCGGCGGTCGTCCTGCCCGAGGTCGACCTGCCGGACGTGCACCTGCCGGAGAAGAAGGCGCGACTCGCGTTCCTGCGCCGGGAGGTAGCGTTCGCCGGGTGACCTCCCCGCCGACCGCCGAGGACCTGATCACGCACTACGGACTGGAGCCGATCCCCCGCGAGGGCGGCCTGTTCCGGCGTACCTGGTCCGGGCCCGAGCGCCCGGACGGACGCCCCGCCGGGTCCGCCATCGTCGCCCTGCTCACCGCCCGCCCGGGTGACTTCTCCGCCCTGCACCGGCTGCCCGGCGACGAGGTCTGGCACTTCTACCTCGGCGACCCGCTCGAACTGCTGCTCCTCGCCCCGGACGGCGGTACGCGCACGGTCGTGCTGGGACCGGACGTCCTGGGCGGACAGCACGTGCAGTTCACCGTCCCGGCCGGGACCTGGATGGGCGGCCGGGTGGCCGTGGGCGGCGCGTGGTCGTTCTTCGGCTGCACGATGGCGCCCGGATTCACCTACGGGGACTACACGCACGGTGACGCCGCCGACCTCACGGCGCGCTATCCGGCCGAGGCCGCGCGCATCGTGGAACTGTGCCGTCCATGAACGGCGGGGTGACGGCACGCCCCCCGTGGTGGCCGGCCGCCGGGCGCTCCGGTGAGCGGGGCGGCCTCCGCGTCCGTACGTAACCCGGAGGCAGTGGGTCCCGACGACGGAGATGCGACGTGAGGTGTGGTGGCGGTGTGCGCGCTGAAGGCCGGGGGCCGGGGGGCGGACGGACCCGGGAGCGGCGAAAGGGCCGACGGCACCGCTGGGGCCGGTGGGGCCGACGGCACCGCTGGGGCCGGTGGGGCCGACGGCACCGCTGGGGCCGGTGGGGCCGACGGCACCGCTGGGGCCGGTGGGGCCGGTGGGACCTTCAGCGGCGGGGGGACCGCCGGGGAGTTCAGCGGCTGGTGCTGCTGGGCACCGTGCTGGTCCTGTTCCTCCTCGGCGGCGCGGGACCGGCGTCCTCCCACGCCATCCTCCGCTCCAGTGACCCCGAGGACGGAACCGTCCTCCAGCGGGCCCCCCGCCACGTCACTCTGACCTTCAGCGAGTCCGTCACCCTGCGCGACGACTCCTTCCGGCTGCTGGATCCCGGCGGCCACCGGGTGCGCACGGGTGAGGCCGGGGGCGTGGACGGGCGGCCCGACACGGTCCGCGTCGCGCTGCCGGGCGGCCTGGGTGAGGGCACGTACACCATGGCCTGGCGGGTGGTGTCCGCCGACAGCCACCCCGTCTCGGGCGCCTTCACCTTCTCCGTGGGCGAGCCGTCGCAGACGACCGTGCCGGTGGACACCGGCCCCACCGAGGACCGGCTGACCGCGACCCTCCACGCGATCGCCCGCTACCTCTCCTACCTCGCCGCGGCCCTGCTCATCGGTACCGCCGCCTTCGTCGTCCTGTGCCGCCCGCCGGACCCCGCCCCGCTGCGCCGGCCGCTGGTGGCGGCCTGGTGGACCCTGCTGGCGGCCACCGTCGCACTGCTGGTGCTGCGCGCCCCGTACGAGGCGGGGACGGGGCCGTCGGCGGCCCTGGACCCGGCCGCGCTGAGCGGCACCCTCACGGCCCGCCCCGGTGTCCTGCTGCTGGTCAGACTGGCCCTGCTGGTGCCGGTCGCACTGCTCCTCGTCCGCGCGGCCCGCGTGGACCGGCACCGGGAGCGCTCCCCGCTCGCCGCCGCCGTGGGCGCCGCGTCGGCCGTCGGCCTCGCCCTGACCTGGGCGGCCGCCGAGCACGCCTCGGCCGGGATACAGGTACCGGTCGCGATGACGTCCTCCGTGCTGCATCTGCTGGCCACCGCGGTCTGGCTCGGCGGCCTCGTGGCCCTGCTCACGACCCTGCGCTGCGCCCCGGACGCCGCCACGGTCGCCCGCTTCTCCCGGATCGCCTTCGCCTCCGTGACCGTGCTGGTCGTCACCGGCGTCTACCAGTCCTGGCGCGGCCTCGGCTCCTGGCAGGCGCTCACCGGGTCGGCGTACGGCAGGCTGCTGCTCGCCAAGGTGGTCCTGGTGGCCGTACTGCTGGCCGCGGCCGCGGTGTCCCGGAGGTGGACGGCCGCGCTGGTGACGGGGGTGGCGGCGGACATGCCCGAGAGGGCGCGGAAACGGAAACGGGAGCAGGAGCGAGAACGGGAGCGAGAGCGAGAGCGGGAATGGGAACAGGAGCAGGAGCAGGAGCAGGAGCAGGAAGGAGAACGGGAGCAGGAACGGGAGCGAGAACGGGAACGGGAACGGGAACGGGAGCGAGAACGGGAACGGGAACGGCTGAGTGAGCGGGTGCCGGAGCCGGTGGGCGGCCCGCCGACGGTCGGGGCGCCGCAAACGCCCGGACCGCAGCCGCCCGGACCGACGTCCTCCGGACCCACGTCCTCCACACCGACGTCCTCCGCACCCAAGTGCTCGGCACCGACGTCCTCCTCACCACGGCCGTCCGAGCCGAAGCCGCCCCCCGCAGGGAACGTCCACTGGCGTGGCCTGCGCCGTTCCGTCCTCGTCGAGGCCGTCGTCGCCGCGGTCGTCCTGGTGGTCACCACCGTGCTCACCGGCACCCTGCCCGGCCGCGCCGCGGAACAGGCGGCGTCGGCGGCCGTGCCGGCGGGCGGGGTGCTGCCCGCGTCGGTCACCACGATCCCCTTCGAGGTCGGTGCCGCCGGCCGGGGCACGGTCCAGATCACCCTGGACCCCGGCCGCACCGGCGACAACGCGGTGCAGGCCGTCGTCTACGGCCCCGACGGCAGCCTGGCCGCCGTACCCGAACTGCGCCTCTCCTTCACCCTGCCCGACAAGGACCTGGGACCCATCGACGCGGAACTGGTCGACCGTGGCGGTTACTGGAGCGCCAACACCGTCACCCTCCCGCTCCCCGGAGTCTGGACGATGAGGACGACGGTCCGGGTGTCGGAGATCGACCAGGTCAGCGAGACGAGGCGGATACGGGTCGAACGGTAACCGCCGGGCCCGGCGTCCGGGCGACCGCCCCCAGCCGCGTGTTTGCCGGGACACGGAAGTCTCCACCCCTCCAAGGCTGCCGTCCCACCACGTCGCGTTCCTGTTCCACGCAGAGGGAAGCTGTCGCAGGGGTGGGCGATGACATCACGGACCAGGAAGACACCGGCGACGGCGACCCGGGGGAGGGCCACGGCGCAGAGTCGGGGGAGGCCGCCGGGCGAGGGGCGTACGGGCGGGCGATCGCCGGTCCGCACGCGGCTCACGGGCGTGCTGCTAATCCTGCTGTCCCTGGCCTCGGCGGCAGCCTGCTGCACGGTGTTCGCCTGGTGGCTGCCCTCCGACGGCAAGCGCTACCAGGACTACCGCGCGGCCGAACCGTGCTCCTCCCGCGAGCTGACGCGGGGAGACACGGACTGCCTGAGTACCTGGCACCTCACCGTGCAGAAGACGGTGAACAGGACCGCGGGGAAGGATTCCGTCCACGAGGCGACCCTGAGGTACCGGGATTCCTGGCGGGGAACCGCGTCGTTCGGCGGCACCGGACCGCTCCTGGAGCGGCTCGGGCCCGGCGACCGGGTCACGGCCACCGCCTGGCGCGGCGAGATCGTGGTCGTCGACATGGACGGTGTGCGGCAGGACACCTTGGAGATGCCCCGTGACGAACTGCAGGGCAACGCCGCCGTCGGCGTGCTCGCCGGGCTCCTCGCGGCCCAGGGCCTCGTGTTCGGCGCGGTGCGTGCGGTCAGGGCCTCGGACCACGAGCCCTACACCTGGGAGCCGTACGGCAGGCGTCTGCTCCTCACCACCGTCACCGTGTGCCTCGGGGTGGGCATCCCGGCGGTGTGGACCGGCGTCCCGTGGTGGACGGTGCCCGCCGTCGCCGTGCCCTTGACGATGTGCGCGGCGCTGTGGTTCCGCCCGGCCGGCACACCTCAGGTCGCGCAGTGACCAGACCGGAACTCGTCAGGGGCCGCCCCACACGAGTTCCGATCTGGTCAGCGGAGACCCACCTCCCTGCCTCCCGTTCTGCGGCCAGACCGCGGTGAGCGCGGCGACCGGTCACTGCCGGCCATCGACACAACCGCGTGTCGCAACGACCGTGAGAAACCGCCGGGCATGGAGACAGCAGAGGGGCCCCGTCATGTACGACGGGCCCTCACCAGCTTGCGCCTCAGCAGTGGGCGGTCGGAGTCTGGAGGGTACCGCCGCTCTGGTTCAGCACACCGGTGCTGTTGTAGCCCATGTAGGAGCCGGACTTGCTCCAGGACTTCCGCACCGTCTTGCCGGAGCTGACGGCGAAGTAGCCGGAGTACGTGGTCGAGCCGGAAATCGCGGGGAACAGCGGCACTCGGCAGATAGCCCGCACGGCAACGGCCCCCGACCGTAAAGCCTGGTCAGGGGCCGTCCATCACCGCGGTGGGTGTGGGATTCGAACCCACGGTGACATCGCTGCCACGACGGTTTTCAAGACCGTTCCCTTAGGCCGCTCGGGCAACCCACCCTCGCACCGCCCACCAGGGGCGGAGCGGGTACAGCGTACCGGCCTCCGGCCTCACGCGGGGTTCGCGGTCCGCACGGGGGTCCACCGGCTCCGTTCGGTTCCCCGGTGGCAACGCTGCGACCGGGGAACTGCACCCCCCGCGCCATATCGGACGCACCCTTCCCACGCCGCAGTGACATGCGTCACACTGGAAGTGTCATCGGACGCGATCGTCCGCATACCCGCACGGACGGCTGGTGGCGAGGAGCCATGACAGCGACGATGTGGAGCGAGGCTCCCGTTGCGATCGAAGGCAATGGTGTCGAGCCACGCGCACAGGAGGCCGGGGGGCATATGTCCGCCGCGTTCGTGCGGCTTCCTCAGGGCGTGAAGGTTGCGCCCGTCCTCGTGGGGCTGCCCGATGATCTTTGCCAGGGCCCCACTGGGGTTACCCGCTCCAACGGGCGGCTGGGGATGCGGACGAAGGCGGGTGACGAGATCTGCGAGGCGGGACAGGTCTTCCACCGGGGGCCCGGTCACGTGCCAGAGGCGGTCGAGGAGTGCGCGAACGTGGGCTTCTCACCGTCCAAGGAGTTCAACGTGGTCATCGACCACATCAAGTCCCAGACGGGGTGACACACCGAGCCCCTGGCGCCTTCGCCCGCCTGCGGCCATCGGGTTCGGCACTCCCTCCAAGAGGTGTTCGACCATGAGCGGCATTGACGCAACTGCCCTCGACAGCCTGCGCGCGGCTTTGCGGGGTCGTGTCGTCACACCGCAGGACACGGACTACGACGAGAGCCGCAGCCTCTACAACGCCATGATCGACCGGCGTCCGGCCGCCATCTCCCGGTGTGTGGGCACGGCGGACGTGCGGACGACCCTCGCCTTCGCCCAGGAGACAGGGGTCGACCTCGCGGTACGCGGTGGCGGTCACAGCGGGCCCGGGCTGTGTCTGATCGAGGGCGGGCTCACCCTCGACCTGTCCCCGATGCGCTGGGCGCGTGTCGACCCCGAGGCCGGCACCGTGCAGGTGGGCGGAGGCAGTCTGCTCGGCGACCTGGACCACGAGACACACGCCTTCGGTCTCGGCGTGCCGGCCGGGATCATGTCGACCACCGGAGTGGGCGGGCTCACGCTGGGCGGCGGACACGGCCACCTGACCCGCAGGTACGGGTTGACGATCGACAGCCTGATCGCCGCGGATGTCGTCCTGGCCGACGGCAGCCTCGTCACCGCATCCGAGAGGGAACACCCAGACCTTCTCTGGGCGCTGCGGGGCGGCGGCGGCAACTTCGGCGTGGTCACCTCGTTCACCTACCGGCTGCACCCGGTGCACACCGTCGGAGTCGGGGTGACCGTATGGCCGATCGACCGCACAGCAGACGTGTTGCGGTGGTACCGAGAGTTCCTGCCCGCCGCGCCGGAGGAGCTCACCGGCTTCTTCCTGGTTCTCGTCGTCCCGCCCGGGGCGCCCTTCCCGGAGCCGATCCACGGGCAGAAGATGTGCGGCGTGGTCTGGTGTCACGTGGGCGACCTGGAGGCCGAACGTCTGGAAGAGGTGATGTCGGTGGTCAACGATCCGGCACCACCGGCCTTCCACTTCACCGCGCCCATGCCCTACCCCGCCCTGCAGACCATGTTCGACGAGCTGATTCCGAAAGGGTTGCAGTGGTATTGGCGCGGCGACTTCTTCGACACCATTTCCGATGACGCCATCGCGGTGCACGAGAGGTACGGCCACGGGATCCCCACCGACCTGTCGACGATGCACCTGTACCCGGTGGACGGGGCGGCCCACCGAGTCGGCCCCGACGCGACCGCCTGGGCCTACCGGGACGCCGTGTGGTCCGGCGTCATCGGCGGCATCGATCCCGATCCGGCAAACGCCGACCTGATCCGGCAGTGGTGCGTCGACTACTGGACCGACCTGCACCCGCACTCCATGGGTGGTTCGTACGTCAACTTCCTCGGAGAGGCCGAGGGCCCGGAGCGAGTCCGGTCCACCTACCGCGGCAACTATGACCGGCTGGCCTCGGTCAAGAGGACCTACGACCCGGACAACTTCTTCCGCGCCAACCAGAACATCTCGCTGTCGGCAGCGTGAGACGGCACGTGGACGAGCAAGGCACACCGATGCCGGAGGAGCCGAAGAGATCGGTCTGCACCCGCGGCCCGGCCCGGGGCCCCGGTGTACACCCGCGGCCCGGCCGGGTGTGACGCGGGCCGGCCTCGCTGCCGCGCCGCGCAGGGCCCGGGAATCTCCGAGACCGAACGCCGCGTGTCGAGCCGGCACATGCCGCCCTGGTGAGTCGCCCGTTGCGGACGAGACCAGGAGCCTGCCGCCGCGGCATCGATCACGCGTGACTGCGCCGCGACGCCACGCCCCGTCTTCGGTGCGGGCGGGTCTCAGTTGTGAGGAGGGGACGCGGCCTCCCAGGCCGCCTCGATCATCGGGAAGATCTCGTCCAGCGCGGCCTCCGGATCGGGCGCCTCGCGGGCCAGTGAGTAGGCGTCGATCACGAACCTGGCGATCGTGCGGGCGGCGGTGGAGCTCCGGGTCAGGTCGGGGTCGGCGGCGATGGCCGACGCCAGTGCGTCCGCGTGGCGCAGCCGCATCGACTCGTCGTACTTCCGCAGGGCGGGTGACGTGTCGATCATGCGCCAGATCGGGGCGGCACCGTCCGCGGTGCAATGCCGCACCAGAGCCAGGACCTCGCGGCGCAGCGCGGGGACGAGCGGCTCGTGGGGCGCCCGGTCGGTGACCGCCTGGGTGAAGCGTTGCTCGAAGTCCTCGTCCTGTTCGAACACCAGAGCCTCTTTCGAGGCGAAGTGCGAGAAGAGCGTGGTGACGGCCACGTCGGCCTCGGCGGCCACGTCCCGGATACCCACCGCGTCGTACCCGCGCTCCAGGAAGAGCCGCAGCGCGGTGTCGGCGATCTTCTGGCGGGTCGCCGCCTTCTTGCGCTCACGGCGTCCGGACTGCACGGTCATACGGCGCAGGCTATCAGGTAGGAAAGCATAACCGATATGAAAAGATAACGGCTATGAAGCCGCAACCGTTAGTGCTAGCGTCGGTCGCATGAAGAAAGTGAGCTTCGCCGAGTTCGGTGGTCCGGATGTCCTGCGCCTCGTTGACGCCGAGGAGCCCCACGCGGGTCCCGGGGAGATACGCGTCGCCGTGCGAGCGGCGGGCGTGAATCCCGTCGACTGGAGGATTCGTGAGGGCCAGGTCCTGGGAGCCCATCCGGTCGAGTTGCCCGCCGGGGTCGGTCTGGACGCCGCCGGGGTGGTGGACGAGGTCGGCGCGGGGGTCGAAGGGGTCGAGGCCGGTGATCGCGTGTTCGGCGAGGGGTCCAGCACCTACGCCGAGTTCGCGGTGCTGTCGGCCTGGGCCCGGATGCCCGAGGGGCTGACGTTCGAGGAGGCGGCCGGGTATCCCTCCGTGATGGAGACCGCGTTGCGCGTCATCCGCGAGGTCGGTGTGCGGCCCGGGCAGACGCTGCTGGTCAGTGGCGCGTCCGGGGGCGTCGGATCGGCGGTGCTGCAGATCGCCCGCGACCGCGGCATCACGGTGGTCGGCACGGCCGGTGCGGCGAATCAGGAGTATCTGCGCGGTCTGGGGGCCGTCGCCACGACGTACGGCGAAGGCTGGGCGGAGCGGGTGCGGCGGCTCGGCCGTGTGGACGCGGCCCTCGATCTGGCCGGCTCGGGCGTGCTCCGCGAACTCGTCGGACTGACCGGGGATCCGCAGAAGGTCGTCACGATCGCCGACCTCGGCGCGCCCGAGGTCGGCGTCCGGTTCTCCGGCGTGGCCGGGAGCGTGCCGGCGGCACTCGCCGAGACGGTCGACCTGATCTCGCGGGGCAAGCTCCACATCCCGGTCGAGAAGTCGTACGCGCTCGCCGAGGCCGCGGCGGCGCACACCGACAGCCAGGCGGGTCACACGCGCGGGCGCCGGGTCGTCGTCGTCTGAGTGTCCGCATCGGGTGGATATCCGGATCACCTCCGGAGCGAGACCGGCGCGGGCCGCCGAGATCCGCTCGCTCCGCGTGCCCCCCACCGAACGCACCGCACCACCGGGGCGAACCCCGGTGGTGCGGTGGAACGGAGCTGGATCGGGATCAGTCGTCGCCGACCTTCGAACCCAGCGTGACCTCGGTCGTGTGCTGCTCGCCGCCGCGCTTGTAGGTGACCGTGACCTCGTCGCCGGGCTTGTGGGTCCAGATCTCGCCGATCAGGGTCGGGCCGCTGTCGATCACCCGGTCGTCGAGCTTGGTGATGACGTCACCGGGCTTGAGGCCGGCGTCGGCGGCGGGGCCGCCCGGTTCGACGGGCTCGGAGCCGCCTACGCCCTGCTCGGTGATCTTGGCGCCGTTCGTCGTCTCCTCCAGGGAGACGGAGGCACCGATCTTCGCGTACACCGGCTTGCCGTTCTTGATCAGTTGCTGGGCGACGAACTTGGCCTGGTTGACGGGGATGGCGAAGCCCAGGCCGATGGAGCCGGCCTGGCCGGTGCCGAAACCGCCGTTGCTCGTGGACTGGATCGCGGAGTTGATCCCGATCACGTTCCCCTGCGCGTCCAGCAGGGGGCCGCCGGAGTTGCCCGGGTTGATCGACGCGTCGGTCTGCAGGGCGCTCATGTAGGACGCCTTGCTGTCGGCGCTGCCGTCGCTGGACGCCACGGGACGGTTCTTGGCGCTGATGATGCCCGTGGTCACCGTGTTGGACAGACCGAAGGGGGCGCCGATGGCGATCGTCGAGTCGCCCACGGCGACCTTGTCGGAGTCGCCCAGGGGGAGGGGCTTCAGGTCCGAGGGGGCGTCCTCCAGCTTGATCACCGCGACGTCGTAGCCCTGCGCGTGGCCGACCACTACGGCGTCGTACTTCTTGCCGTCGGGGAAGGTCGCGCTGAGCTTGCCTCCGTCGACCGCCTCCGCCACCACGTGGTTGTTGGTGAGGATGTGGCCTTCCCTGTCGAAGACGAACCCGGTGCCGGTGCCGCCCTCGCCGTTGCTTCCCTCGGCCTGGATGGTGACCGTGCTCGGCAGCGCCCTGGCTGCCACACCGGCCACCGTGCCCGCGTCGCGCTTGACCGAGCCGCCGGTGTCGGAGGCGGCGACCGTCGTGGAACCGCTCTCGTCGTTGTTCTTGGCCAGGGTGTAACCGAGACCGCCGCCCACACCGCCCGCGACCAGCGCGGCGATCAGAACCCCGGCGACGATGCCGCCGCGGCCGCGACGGGGCTTCGAGGCGGGGGGCTGGTACGAGGCCCCCCAGCCGCCTGCCCCGCCACCGGCGCCGTCTCCGGAGCCGTCGCCGCCGCCGTACGTCGGGGTGGGGGCCGGGGTGCCCGGCGGCGGGGGCGGAGGCCAGGAGGCGTCCGGTGCCGCGGAGCCCTGAGGGGCCTCGCCGCCGCGGGGTGCCGCGTGCTGAGGCGCCGGGTATCCCTGAGGTGTCGCCGGCCCCTGCGCTCCCGTGTCCTGCTGTGTCGCGGGTCCCCGCGGTGCGGCCGGGGCCTGGGCGGGGGGAGCCGCCGGGGCCTCCGGGGCGGGGGCCCGGTGCGGGACGGGGGGCTGGTCGGAGGCAGTGGGAGCATCCACCGGCGCTGGAGGTGCGGACGGGGCCGGGGGTACCGCGGTGCCCTCGTTCTCGGTGCTCACAGCTTCTCTCCTCGTTCCACGGCTGGTTGTCGCTCACCCTGGTCGCGCTCAGCCACGCTCACGCGCTGCTCCACGGTCCGGCGCGATGCGGATGTGCTGGTGATTTTGTATGCCATCAGCTTTTCCCACGGGCCGTCAGAGCACCATAAGCGGTTGCTGTGCGTCTCCGACCGCCCCTTACATGGGTCATCCAAGACTAAACGGACGTGCTGTCGCTTCCCCCGATGGCACGTGTACCCGCCCGCGGTGGCACCATGACGCGGTGACCCACGCACGACAGCACCGGATTCAGGTCGTCGCCCACCGTGGGGCCTCCGAGGAGGCCCCCGAGCACACCCTGGCCGCCTACCGGAAGGCGATCGAGGACGGGGCGGACGCCCTCGAGTGCGATGTGCGCCTGACCGCCGACGGCCATCTCGTCTGCGTCCACGACTGGCGCGTCAATCGCACGTCGAACGGCCGCGGCGCGGTGTCCGCGCTGGAACTCGCCGATCTGGCCGCGCTGGACTTCGGCGCGCGCCGGACCCGGGAGTTCTGGCGCACCCGCGACGAGCAGCCCGACTGGGAGCACCGGCCCGAGGACCGGGAGGAGACCTCCGTCCTGACCCTGGAGCGGCTGCTCCAGCTGGTCTCCGACGCGGGGCGGCGCGTGGAGCTGGCCATCGAGACCAAGCATCCCACCCGCTGGGCGGGGCAGGTGGAGGAGCGGCTGCTGTTGCTCCTGAAGCGGTTCGGCCTCGACGCCCCCGCCTCGGCCGAGGAGTCCCCGGTGCGGGTGATGAGCTTCTCGGCCCGGTCGCTGCACCGGGTGCGGGCCGCGTCGCCGACGCTGCCGACGGTCTATCTGATGCAGTTCGTCTCCCCCCGGCTGCGCGACGGGCGACTGCCCGCGGGTGTCCGGATCGCGGGCCCTTCGATCCGGATCGTGCGCAACCACCCCGCTTACATCGAGCGCCTGAAGGCGGCGGGCCACCAGGTGCACGTGTGGACGGTGAACGAGGCCGCAGACGTCGATCTCTGCTCCGGCCTGGGCGTCGATGCCATCATCACCAACCGGCCGCGCGCCGTCCTGGACCACCTGGGCCGCTGATTCGTACGCGGCTCTTGACCCGGCGGCCCGACTGCCGCATTCTCCGGTCTCGGCCACACCGACCACATCCAGCCATGTGATTACAGGGAGTGCTCCGGCGCGTTCGGTACGTGTTCGACCGTGTCGAATGCGTCACCGTGCGGGGAGCGGCCGGTTTCCGGCTCAGAACGATGGGGCATCCACACCGTGGCGTGGGGCGAAGGAGGTCTCGGGGGTGGCGTTGGTGGTGGCACAGGAAGTGCCCACGTCGTCGAGCATGGCCGTTCCCCATGGCCCTGCGGGCGTGGGGAAGGCAAGACACCGCATGCGTGACCAGTTGCGCAGAGGCGGTGTGTCGGAATCGGTCATCGACGACGCTGTACTGGTCCTTTCCGAACTCTTGAGCAACGCGTGCAAGCACGGCCGTCCGCTGGGCGAGGCCCTGGCCGGGGACGGTGACGTCCGCGCCGCGTGGCAGGTGGACGCGGGCGGCCGGCTGCTGGTCGAGGTCACGGACGGTGGCGGCCCGACCCGACCCGCCCCGGCGACCCCCTCCGTCACCGCGCACGGCGGCCGCGGGCTGAACATCATCACGGCGCTCGCCGACGACTGGGGTGTACGGGACGACGCACGCGGAGAGGTCACGGTCTGGGTCGTCGTCCACGAGGACGTGCACGACCCGGACGCCGGGCACCGGCGCGACGACTTCGCCGCCCGGATCTCGGCCCCGGCGGTGTCGGAGGTGCCCGGCCTGGACTTCGCGGACGCCTTCGACGACCTGGCCTGACCCGGCGGCATGCACCGGAGCGGGGGCGGGCCGCCGGCCCCGCGGCGTGCCGGGAGCGGGCAGGGACACGGCCGGGCAGGCAAAGGCCTGGTCGGGGCGGACGGGGACGTAGTCGGAGCGGGCAGGGACGAGTTGTCCACAGACGGCCCGTCGTCCACAGGACCCCGTCGGCCACGGTGGGAACGGCTAGGCTCGCGCCCGTACGAGTAGAGCCGTAACCGGGAGACACCCACGATGGCCAAGAAGCGACCCCAGACGAAGGCCAAGCGGCCCCAGCTCGACGATGGCGAGGTCCCGGTCGTCGGCGCCCGCGAGCCCTGCCCCTGCGGCAGCGGCCGCCGGTACAAGGCCTGCCACGGCCGGACCGCCGCGCAGGCCACCACCGCGCTGGTGCAGCGCCCGTTCGAGGGGCTGGCCGGCGAGTGCGACTGGGTGGCGCTGCGGGAGCTGGTCCCGGCGGCCACGGCCCGGCTGACCCTGCGGGACGGTCTGCCCGAGGGCGTCCCCTCCGTCACGCTGGCCACGGTGCTGCCGATGGCCTGGCCCGCCCTGCGCCGCGACGACGGCTCGGTCCTGCTCGGCCTGCAGAACGACACGGCGTCGGGCGACATCAGCCGCGACCTCGCCGACACCCTCGCGCGGGCGCTGACCGCGGAGCCGGGCACCCCGGTGCAGGGCCGCCGCGCGCCGGCCGACGGTCCGCGGCTGCAGGACCTGCTCGCGCCCGAGGGGGCCTTCGAGCCGGAGGTGCACTCGGGCTTCGAGTTCTGGGTCCCGGACCCGGACAACGCCACCCCGGACGTGACCGCCTCCCTGGAGCGGGCCAACGCCGCGGCCATCCCGACCGTCCGGCTGCAGAGCGTGGACGCCGCCTACTGGTGCGAGACGCCGGACAAGAACCATTTGCGCTGGGTCATGCCGCACGAGGAGGAGCGGCTTCTGGACGCTCTCGCCCGGCTGCACGCCGCGGGCCGGTCGTCCCTCGGCGAGGGCACCCGCCTCGTCGGCTCCTTCCGCGCTCACGGGCTCACCGTGCCGGTGTGGGACCTGCCGAGCGAGATCACCGCGCAGGACACCGAGAAGCCGGCCGCCGAGTTCGCCGAGCGGCTCGCGGGGGCCCTGGCCACGGACGCTGCGCTCACGCACGACGAGCGCCGGGCGCGCGGCGGCCTGACCAACCGACAGGTCACCCTCAGCTGACGCACGGCCGCGGAGGCCGGTCCGGCTGACCGACCGGTCAGCCGGACCGATGGCCCGTGGACGGATGACTGCGGTCACAACTCCCGGTGAGGACAAGCCAGTCGGTGACCGGAAAGCAGGAGATCGAATTTGCCAACCGCCGATCTCTTGTTACCGTTCGAGTAGCCCGGTTGCTGGTGCATCCCCCGTCGCCAGCAACCGGGTCTTCCCATGCACCCGGCCGTGCACCGGCCGCAGCCCTTCGTCAACTCGCCGTTTCCACAACGAAGTTGATGTCACCGGTGTCTCCTCCGCTGTCCTCTGCGTTCACGCCGCTCCCGGTACTCCCGCCACTCCCGTCGGCTTCGGTGTTCCCGCCGCTCCCGTCGGCTTCGGTACTCCCGCCGCTCCCGTCGGCTTCGGTACTCCCGTCGCCCCCGTCACTCCCGGTGTCCCCGTTGCTCCCGCTGCGCAGCAGCAGCGGCCCGTACCCGGCCCGGCTCGCGAACTCGGCGACCGCGGTGTACCCCGCCAAACCGCCCCGGGTGCCTTCCGGCGGCGTCTCGCAGGTGCCCGGCGCGTCCTCGGCGCTCACCGCACAGCGCGTCCGCATGCTCCGCCCGCCGGGCCCGATGAGACTCAGTACGGACTCGAGCGGGCCACCGGTGGCGTTGCGGTAGTAGGTCCTGGCCCAGGTCTCCGCACCCCGGGCCAGGACACAGGTCTGCGCCTCGACGCCCGCGGGTGAGGTGAGTTCGGGGCCGCAGCGCGCGGCCAGCGCCGGGCCGGGCGGCAGCGGGGAACGGGCGGGCGCGGCCTCTGCCGGAGCGCGGTCGCCTCCCCCCGTCCCGGACCCGGGTCCGGACGCGGCCCCGGACGCCTTGCCGTCACCGCCCCGCGTGAGGAGCGGGACGGCCACGGCCGCCTCCTCGCCCCCGCCGCCCGAAGGCCCCGCGGACGCCACGGCGAACGGCAGCACGACCGCGCACACCACGACACCGGCGAGCCCGTACAGACGCCACAGCCGATGGTCCGGCCCGCCACGGCGTGACCCGGTGCGGTACGGCCCGACGGCGCGGTGCTGTCCTGCGTGCAGCGGCATGGGGCGGACGATAACGACCGAGGCGGGCGCGGGCTCCGGCGCGCGCCGGACACTCCTACAACTCGGGCGCGCTCACACCCGTACGAGTGAGGGCGTCGACCACCGCGTCCACCACGGCCTCCACATCGGGCACCCAGGGCGAGGCGGAGCCCGGCAGCGGTGCGCGCTCCCAGCGGACGGCACCCGCGCCGGTCTCGGACGGGGGCAGTGCGAGGTAACCGCCCTCGCCGTGGAAGCGCAGCGAGCCGGGGACGAAGTCCTTGGCGTAGAGCAGCTCGCCCAGCTGCTCCATGGAGTACGGCCTGACCAGCAGCGACCAGCGGGTGGGCGAGGCGACGACCGGGCCGAGCCGCAGCCCGGCACGGTCGAGCGCGGCCAGGGCGTGGGCGGCCGGCAGAGCGGGCAGGGAGACGGCGCACGGGGCGCTGCCTCCGGTGGCCAGGACGATCGGCGCGGTCGGCCGGTTGGTCCACCACCAGCGCACCATGCGCGCGTCGGTGGTCGCCGCGAGAAGTCCGGGGTCGAAGGGATGCGCGCCAGGCACCGTGCACTCGGGGTCGGGGCAGCCGCAGCGTGACCGCGCCCGCGAGTCCGCCGCCGCGCCCGGGAGTACGGGCCACTGCCATTGTGTCGCGCAGGTCAGGGCCGCGCCGATCAGCTCAGGCTGCCCGTCGTCCTGCTGGGACAGGAGCCTGTGTCGCCTTCCGAGGATCTCGCGCATGAGCGCTCGTTCCTTTCCGTTGCACGCCTGGCAACACCGTGGTCTCTTCACACCATGTGTCGATCACTTCGCTGTGCGTTGCTGGTGGCGCATCACACCCCTGCCGAGGGACGCCCCCACGGGGAACGCCTCCGCCAAGGGCAAGGAAAACCCCTGCGGGTCGAGCACTGACTGCATCCGTGACGGTCCGACCACACTGCGTCCGACACAAGCATGGGCGTGGCGCGGGGGTGGCGAAGTCTGGCGTTTGCCGTCGCGCGTATTTCTCTCCGCCTCCGCCACGGGAGGATGGGGCACGGTCGTCGGTGGATAGGACGCCCGGGTCCGCCGCCAGGTTCCAGGTGGCCCCCAACCACCCCTGGCCTTCTCCGAGTACGTACCCATCACGACCGCTGTGACGCTCCGTGAAGCACCCCCAGTCGACCGCAACAAGACGTCCTCTGGGGCAGTTTCAAGCCAATTTCGCTTTTCCGCAAGGGGTCGAGAAGGAGGTCGCTCGCACCCCGCGGACACCGGGAATCCCGGCAGGACAATGCTGGACATCCCCTTACGAGTGCGTGTACATGTGGAGACACTGCTAGCGGCGCAGAATGACATGGGGGTTCGCGATGCTTTTGAGCAGTAGGCGCCGGTCGGAAGGCCGGACGCCATGAACGCCCCGCACCCTGCGAAAGTGGCCGGAATCGATTCAACGGTTCCGTCCCCCGCCCACACTGTCGCGTCCGCCGCCACGGGCACCGCACCGGCGATCTCACCGAATCCCACGGATGCCGCAGCCGCCGCGGACGCCTCGGGCACCCACTGTGCCCCCGGCGCCCTGCTCCAGGACCGTCTCGCCGGCTGGGTCTCGGACCTCACGACCCTGCACGAACTGACCGAGCGCCTGGTCCGGACGGACACCCTCTGCGACGGCGTCCAGGAGCTACTGCGCGCCGGAGCCGCCCTGGTCGGCGCCCGGCGCGGGCTGGTCGTGCTGGAACCGGCCGACGGACTGGGCCCCGACACCACCATCGGCCTCGGACTCGCCCGCGCCGACCTGGGCCACATCGAGACCGTGCCCCGGAGTTCCCTGTCCTACGGGCGGATTCTGGACGGGCTGCCGGTCGGCGAAGGCGGGATCGCCGCCCCCGACCTGCTCGCCGAGAAGAGCCTCGACCCCCGCCACCGCGAGGTCGCCGCCCGCCTCGGCTACGCCGCCAGCTACGCGCTCCCCCTGTGCGCCGAAGGCACCGGGCTCCTGGGCGCCGCCGTGTGGCTCTACGACGAGCCCGCCGAACCGGGCGAGCGGCAGCGCCACCTCGCCGGCCTGTACGTCCGGTACGCCGCACAGCACCTGACCCGCCTCCTGGAGGTCGAGCGCACCCGCGCGTCCATGGCGACGATGGCCGAGGAACTGCTGCCCTCCCGGCTCCCCCGGGTGCCCGGCGTACAGCTCGCCGCCCGGCACCGCACCGGTCCGCTCGGCGGGGGCGACTGGTACGACGCGCTGCCTCTGCCGGACGCCGCCCTCGGCCTCGCCGTCGGGTCCGTCACCGGTTCGGGTCCCAGCGCGGTCGCGGCCATGGGGCGACTGCGCGCCTCGCTGCGGGCGTACGCCGTGATGGAGGGCGAGGACCCGGTCGCCGTCCTGTCCGACCTGGAGCTGCTGCTGCGGCTCACCGAGCCCGCCCGCTCGGCCACCGCGCTGTTCGGCTACTGCGAGCCCGCGCTGTGCCGGATCACCCTGGCCGGTGCCGGGCACAGTCCGCCCCTGCTGATCGGAGAGCGGCACACGGAGTTCGTCGAGACCTCCGTCTCCGCGCCGCTCGGCATGCTCGCCTGCTGGGAGGCGCCCAGTGTGGAGCTCCAGGCCGATCCCGGAGAGACGGTTCTGCTCTACACCGACGGGCTGCTGCACCGCACCGGCGAGCCGGCCGACCGCGCCTTCGCCCGGCTGCACGCGGCGGCCGCCGGCGTACCCCGGGCCGCACGGCACGACCCGGACGCCGTCGCCGAGCACGTTCTGCGCACCGTGCTGCCGGACGGGAAGGCGGACGCGGCCTCCGAGGAGGACGTCGTTCTGCTGGCGGTCCGGTTCGGATAACGGGCGCCGACAGGGCGCCGGCGCCCCGGACGTCACGCATAGCGGACGGCAGCGCCTCCGTGTAACAGGCCCTTCGACCCTGGGCCCCCTTCCGTACGACCGTACGATGGGGGTGATCCAGTGCCGTATCGAGGAGGATGACCGTGGCGGAGGAGCTCACCCCGGCAGTATCTGATCTTGCTGCTGACGCAGCGGGCCCGGAGACCGAGTCCGAGGAACCCACAAAGCAGCGCAAGAACGGCCTGTACCCGGGCGTGTCCGACGAGCTGGCCGAGAACATGAAGTCCGGCTGGGCCGACACGGAGCTGCGTGACCTGGAGCCGATCGCCCAGGCCGCCGAGACCGCCGCCCGCCGGGCCGCCCTGTCCGCCCGCTTCCCGGGCGAGCGCCTGGTGATCCCCGCGGGCAACCTGAAGACCCGCTCGAACGACACGGAGTACTCCTTCCGCGCCTCGGTCGAGTACGCGTACCTCACCGGCAACCAGACCGAGGACGGCGTGCTGGTCCTGGAGCCCAAGGGCGACGGCCACACCGCGACGATCTACCTGCTGCCGCGCTCGGACCGTGAGAACGGCGAGTTCTGGCTGAACGGGCAGGGCGAGCTGTGGGTCGGCCGCCGGCACTCCCTCACCGAGGCCGGAAAGCTGTACGGCATCCCCGCCTCCGACGTCCGCGAACTCGCCGACAGCCTGCGCGAGGCCACCGGTCCGGTGCGCGTCGTGCGCGGCTACGACGCCGGCATCGAGGCGGCCCTGGCCGACAAGGTCACCGCCGAACGCGACGAGGAGCTGCGCGTCTTCCTGTCCGAGGCCCGCCTGGTCAAGGACGACTTCGAGATCGGCGAGCTGCAGAAGGCCGTCGACTCCACCGTGCGCGGCTTCGAGGACGTCGTGAAGGTCCTCGACAAGGCCGAGGCGACCAGCGAGCGCTACATCGAGGGCACCTTCTTCCTCCGCGCGCGCGTGGAGGGCAACGACGTCGGCTACGGCTCCATCTGCGCGGCGGGACCGCACGCCTGCACCCTGCACTGGGTCCGCAACGACGGCCCGGTCCGCTCCGGCGACCTGCTGCTGCTCGACGCGGGCGTGGAGACGCACACGTACTACACCGCCGACGTCACGCGCACGCTGCCGCTCAACGGCCGCTACAGCGAGCTGCAGAAGAAGATCTACGACGCGGTGTACGACGCCCAGGAGGCCGGCATCGCGGCGGTGAAGCCCGGCGCCAAGTACCGCGGCTTCCACGACGCGTCCCAGCGCGTGCTGGCCGAGCGGCTCGTCGAGTGGGGTCTGGTCGAGGGCCCCGTCGAGCGGGTGCTCGAACTCGGCCTGCAGCGCCGCTGGACGCTGCACGGCACCGGCCACATGCTCGGCCTGGACGTCCACGACTGCGCCGCCGCGCGCGTGGAGTCGTACGTCGACGGCACGTTGGAGCCCGGCATGGTGCTCACCGTCGAGCCGGGCCTGTACTTCCAGGCCGACGACCTGACCGTGCCCGAGGAGTACCGGGGCATCGGCGTGCGCATCGAGGACGACATCGTCGTCACCGCCGACGGCAACCGGAACCTGTCCGCCGGTCTGCCGCGCCGGTCGGACGAGGTCGAGGAGTGGATGGCCGCGCTGAAGCCGTGAAGCGGTGCGCACCGAAGCGGTGCGGGCCGAAGCAGTGCACGCCGGTGCGGTGCGGGCCGGTGCGGTGCGCGCCGAAGCGGTGCGCGCCGAAGCGGTGCGGGCCGGTGCGGTGCACGCCGAAGCGGTGCGGGCCGAAGCGCTGAGATGCCGGCGCGCCGACCGCTCACGCGCTGATCCGCCCTTCGTGGGCCGGGCACCACACGGACTCACGGGTGCCCGGCCCTCGGCGTGCTCGGCGGAGCGCGCCCGTCACACCGCCACCAGCGGGGCGTTCTCCCGCCACTTGAGGATCTTGTCGAAGCTCACCACGGCACCGGCCCGCCCCGGCGTACTGCCGATGTGGACATGGTCGGCGAGCTCCCGGATGAGACACAGTCCGCGACCGCTCTCCGCCTCCGGGGAAACCGGGCGGGCCACGCACCCCGGCCGGTCCGGAACGGGGGCGGGAAATCCGGGGCCCGTGTCGGCGACCTCGATGCGGCACCGTTCGCCGTCCAGGTAGGCCGTGACGCGGTACGCCTCGCCGGGGCCGCCGGAGCCGTCGTCCCCGCCGTGCTCGACGGCGTTCGCGCAGGCCTCGCTCAGCGCGACGGAGAGGTCGAAGGAGATGTCGGGGTCGACGCCCGCGGTCTCCATGGTGCCGATCAGCAGGCGGCGCGCCAGGGAAACGCTCGCAGCCTCGCGCCGCAAATGGAGTGACCACCAGATGCTCATGCTCCAGCCTCCCGGCCGCGGCTCGACATACCGTTACGTATTGCCCCTCACACCCGGGAGTAAGCGCGCTCCGCCCGTGACTCCGCTCATCTGGCCGATGCGTGCCCGCCGCCGATCGGTGTATGCGGGGCGACTCGCGCCGGAAGGTGATCTTCCATCCCGTTCACCGCATACCGGCCGTACGGCATCTTGCGGACCTGCCGTACGGCGCGCGGGGCGTCAGTGCGATGATGAGGCCGCCATGACTGCCCCCCACCCGCCAACGGCGCGCTCCGGGAACGATCTCCGGATCCTGCGGGCCGCGGTGTTCGCCGCGGTCTGCGTCGTGCTGGCCGCGGCGGGGCACACCTTGGCCTCCTGTGCCACCGTTCCGTTGTGGTCGCTGGGCGCGGGGTTCCTCGGGGCGGTCCTGGTCGCCGTGCCCCTCGCCGGACGCCGGCGCTCACTGCCCGGCATCGTGATGCTGCTCGCGGTCGGACAGACGGCGCTGCACACCCTGTTCGGACTGGGCCAGCACGGCACCACCGCGGTCACGGCGTCCGGCACGGCCGTCGCCTCCGGCGGCGGACCGGGCACACTGTCCGACGCCTCACTGGTCCAGCAGGCCGCACGGCTGGTCTGCGGGACCACCGCGGCGGCCATCAGCCCCGCCCAGGCCCAGCGGATCCTCACCGACGCGCGAATCGCCCCGGACGTCCACGCGGGTGCGACGCACCACCCGGCCGACGCCCTGGCCACCGCCGGTGGCTCCACCTCGCTGCTGCCGTCCCTGCCGATGCTGCTCGGGCACGTCCTCGCGGCCCTGGCCGCCGGCTGGCTGCTGCGGCGCGGGGACCTGGCGCTGGCCCGGCTCGTCGAACTGTCGGCGCACTCGGCCCACTCGATGGCCGAAGCGGCGTTCGTACGCGCCCTGCGCGCGGCGCTCTCCCTGGTGCGCGCTCTGCACGCCGGGCTCGCCGGCGCCCCCGGTACGGGCCCGCGTCCGCCGCACACCGCCCTATGGGCGCCGCCGCGGCCCCGTACCACCGCACTCCAGCACACGGTCGTCAGGCGTGGCCCGCCGAGTGACACGTTCACCCTCGCCGCCTGACACGACGCGACCGCCATTCCGCTTCCGGAGGGGCCACCGTCGTGCGGCACGCGCGCGTGCGCGCATCCTCCCGTCACTCGTCACCGGCTCAGCGCCGGTGCCCACCGAAGCGGAGTACTCCGTCCATGAAGGCTTCCCGTATCGCCGCCGCCGGCGTTACTGCCGGCATCGCCGTCCTCGCCCTGTCCGCCCCCGCCTTCGCGCACGTCAGCGTGCAGCCGGAGGGCACGGCCGCCAAGGGCGGCTACGCGGTCGTCGACTTCAAGGTGCCCAACGAGCGCGACAACGCCTCCACCACCAAGCTGGAGGTCAACTTCCCCACCGACCACCCGCTGGCGTCCGTGATGCCGGAGCCGGTCCCCGGCTGGAAGGCAGTGGTCACCAAGTCCAAGCCGGCCAAGCCGCTGGAGTCGCACGGTGAGAAGCTCACCGAGGTCGTCACCAAGGTGACCTGGACCGCCGACGGCAAGGGCGTCGAGCCCGGCTACTTCCAGAAGTTCCCGGTCTCCGTCGGCGCGCTGCCCGAGGACGCCGACCAGCTCGTGTTCAAGACGATCCAGACGTACTCCAACAAGGAGGTCGTGCGCTGGATCGAGGTGCCCCAGGAGGGCCAGGAGGAGCCCGACACCCCGGCGCCGGTGCTCAAGCTGTCCGCCGCCGAGGACGACGCCCACGGCGCGTCGGGCTCCTCGGACGCCGAGGACGACGCCACCGGGGCGGCCGCGCGGAACACCGCCGCCGACGCCTCCTCGGACTCCGGTTCCGGCGACGGCAGCGACACCACCGCCCGGGTCCTCGGCATCGTCGGCATCGTCGTCGGTGCCGCGGGCGTCGCGTACGGCGTGCTGGCCGGCAGGCGGCGCAACTCCGGCGCGTCGGCGTAACAACGCCCGCGCCGGTGCGTCGGCGCGACCCCGCCGACGCATCCTCTCGTCCGGTGCGCGCCGGACACCGTCCGTCGGACCGCCCGTCCGGCGGCCCGACGGACACCGGCGCGCACCGGAGCACCTCACATCTGGGACATTTTCCTATGCGCAAGAAGACCTTCGCCGCGGCCGCCCTGCTCGCCGCCGCCTCCCTGACACTGTCCGCCTGCGGCAGCGACGCCGCCGGCGACAAGCCCGTGACCGTGGTCTCCGAGGACAACAGCCGCCAGGCAGCCACCGTCCTCGACAAGCCCTTCGAGAAGCCCGACCTGGTCCTCACCGACACCCAGGGCAAGAAGTACGACCTCCGCGAGCAGACCGCCGGCAAGCCCACCCTGGTCTACTTCGGCTACACCCACTGCCCCGACGTCTGCCCCCTGACCATGAACAACATCGCCGTGGCCAAGAAGCAGCTCCCCCGGGCGGAGCAGGACAAGCTGCGCGTCGTGTTCGTCAGCACCGACCCGGAGCGCGACACCCCGGCCGCGCTCGGCGAGTGGCTGAAGGGCATCGACCCGCAGATCATCGGCCTGACCGGCGACTTCGACACCATCCAGGCCGGCGCCCGCACCCTCGGCATCTCGATCGATCCGCCGACCAAGGACAAGGACGGCAAGACCGTATCGGCCCACGGCACACAGGTCGTCGCCTTCTCCCCGAAGTCCGACGCGGGCTACGTCCTCTACGGCGAGGACGCCACGGTCGACGACTACACCAAGGACCTCCCCAAGCTCATCAAGGGGGAGAGCCCGTGAGGGGCCGCCCGGGAGGCCGTACCGCCCTGGCCGCCGTGACACTGGCCTGCGCCCTGGCCCTCGCGGGCTGCGGCGGCTCGGAGTCCGGCTCCCCGGCCGCCGGCGCCGGACTCTCGGTCGACGCCGCCTACATACCGCAGCCCGTCTCCGACTCGATGGCGGCCGGTTTCCTCACCATCACCAACGAGGGCGACGCGGCCGACGAACTGACCTCCGTCACCAGCGGGGCCGGCGAGGTCACGGTGCACGAAACCGTCGGCGGGACCATGAAGCGGGTCGACCGCCTCAAGGTCCCCGCCCACGGCCGACTCGTGTTCAAGAGCGGTGGAAACCACCTGATGTTCGAGAAGCTGAAGCACCGGCCGAAGCAGGGCCAGTCCGTCGCCGTCGAGCTGCACTTCGCCCACGCCGACCCCGTCACGGTCGAGCTGCCCGTGAAGGCGGCCACCTACCAGCCCGCCGACGGACACGCCGGACGCTCCGAAGACTCCGGACACTGAGGGAGGGACCACCTTGACGCAGACCATCGCCCCGCGCGTCCGGACCCTGGTGCTGCTGCTCCTGGCCGCGGCCTGCGCGCTGCTGGCCGGCGCCGGGCCGGCCTCCGCGCACGCCGCGCTCACCGGCAGCGATCCCCGGCAGGGGGCGGTGGTCGACAAGGCTCCGGCCCAGGTGTCGCTCACCTTCTCCGAGTCCGTCTCCATGGACGACGACTCGCTGCGCGTCCTCGACCCCAAGGGCAAGCGGGTCGACGACGGCAGACCGGCCGGCACGGGCGGCACGACGTACTCCGTGAAACTGCACACCGGACTGCCCGACGGCACGTACACGGTGACCTACCAGGTCGTCTCCGCCGACAGCCACCCGGTCGCCGGCGCCTACGCCTTCTCCGTCGGCGCCCCGTCCGCGACCTCGGTCTCCGTCTCCGGGCGGGCGGCGGGCGGCGGGCTCATCGGCGGGCTCTACGGGGTCGGACGGTACGTCTCGTACGCCGGGTTCGCCGTCCTGGTGGGCGGCGCCGCCTTCGTGCTCGCCTGCTGGCCGCGCGGCTCCGGAGTGCGCGTCGTACAGCGCTTCGTCGTCTCCGGATGGCTCGCGCTGACCGCCGCCACCCTCCTGCTGCTCCTGCTGCGCGGCTCCTACACCGGCTCGGGGAAGGCCGCCGACGTCTTCGACCTGAGCCTGCTCGGCGAGGTGCTGCAGACCAAGGCCGGCGCCGCGCTGGTCTCCCGGCTGCTGCTGCTCGCGGCGGCCGCGCTGTTCATCGCCGTGCTCTTCGGCGCGTACGACAAACGGGAGGACGAGGAGAAGCGGGACCTCACCTTCGGGCTCGCGGTCGGCGGGAGCGTCGTGGCGGTGGGCCTCGCGGCGACCTGGGCGATGTCCGAGCACGCCTCCGTCGGCCTTCAGGCCGGCCTCGCCATGCCGGTCGACGTCGTCCACCTGATCGCCGTCGCCACCTGGCTCGGCGGGCTCACCGCCCTGCTCGTCGCCCTGTACCGCGGCCCCGCGGACACACCGGTCCCCGCCCTCGCCGTACACCGGTTCTCGCGCATCGCCTTCGGCAGCGTGATCGCGCTGGTGGCCACCGGCACCTACCAGTCCTGGCGCCAGCTCGGCTCCTGGACGGCCTTCACCGGCACCCGGTACGGACAGCTGCTCCTCGTCAAGATCGGGCTCGTGGCCGTACTCGTCGGCGTCGCCTACTTCTCACGACGGTGGACGGCACAGCTGGCGGAGGCCGTGCCCGCCATCGCCCGGCAGCGGGGGAAGGAACGGGTGGGCACGTCCGGCGGCCGTCAGAACGACAGGGCGAAGACCGCGGAGAGTAGCGGGGCGGCGGGGAGGACCACGGCCTCGGAGGGGACCACGGCCTCGGGGAGCACGCCGGCCGCCGAGAAGACGACCGGGGTTCCGGGGAGAACGGCGGCCGCCGAGACTTCGCCGGGCGCCGGGAAGACGCCCGGGAAGACGCCCGCGAAGACTTCCGGGAACTCGAAGGTCGACGAGAAGGCATCCGGCGCGGCGAAGGGCTCCGGCACGGCGAGAGGCTCCGGCTCCGAGCGCGCCGCACAGCTTGCCCGGCAGCGCGCCGCCGTGGACGCCGCCCGGCGGAAACGGCAACGGGACGCCGACCCCCACCGCTTCGGACTGCGCCGCTCCGTGCTCGCCGAGGCGGGCGTCGCCGTCGTCCTGCTCGCCGTCACCACCGTCCTGACCCAGACCGAGCCGGGCCGCACCGAGGAGGAGACCAGGGCCACCGGCCCGACCTCCTCCGCCGCCTCCGCCGCCTCCACGGGAGCGGTGACGCTGGACATGCCCTTCGACACCGGCAGCCAGAACGGCAAGGGCGTCGTACGGGTCGAACTCGACCCCGCCCTGGTCGGCGCCAACGACATGCACCTCTACGTCGAGCGCCCGGACGGAACCGCCTTCGACATCCCCGAGGTGAAGGTGGCCCTCACCCAGAAGGCCAAGGACATCGGCCCCCTGCCCGTCGTCCCCGACCACATCACCACCGGCCACTGGTCGGCGAGCGGAGTACAGATCCCGACGGCCGGTGACTGGGAAGTCGCCGTCACCGTACGGACCTCCGACATCGACCAGGTCACCCTCACCAAGAACGCGCAGATCGGCTGAACCGCACCATGGCTGAACAGTCCATCCCCGAGGCCCGGAACCCCGAGGCGACCCACGGGACGCCCGGCGGTCCCGGACCGCTCGACAGCCCGAACACCACCGCCCCCGACGGCATCTCGCGACGGCGACTGCTCGGCACGGCCGGTGCCACCGGGCTCGTCCTCGGCGCGGCGGGCGCCGCCGCCGGTTACGCCGCCGCGCCCTCCTCCGCCGCCACCCCCCTCACCTCGCTCGGCAGCGAGCGGGCGATGTTTCACGGGAAACATCAGCCCGGCATCACCACCGCCATGCAGGCCTGCGGCCACCTCGTCGCCTTCGACCTCGCGGCGGGCGCCGGCCGCAAGGAGGCCACCGCGCTGCTGCGCCGCTGGTCCGACACCGCCCGGCGGCTGATGGCGGGCGAGCCGGCCGGAGCCCGTGACACGGGCGTGGCCCGGGACGCCGGCCCCTCCTCGCTGACCGTCACCTTCGGATTCGGGCACACCTTCTTCGGCCGGACCGGCCTGGAAGAGCAGCGCCCGGCCGCCCTCGACCCACTTCCCGACTTCTCCTCCGACCACCTCGACAGGAACCGCAGCAACGGCGACCTCTGGGTGCAGATCGGCGCCGACGACGCACTGGTGGCCTTCCACGCCCTGCGCGCGATCCAGCAGGACGCCGGGACCGCCGCCCGCGTCCGCTGGCAGATGAACGGCTTCAACCGTTCGCCGGGCGCCACCACCCACCCCATGACGGCCCGGAACCTCATGGGCCAGGTCGACGGCACCCGCAATCCCAAGCCCGCCGAGCCGGACTTCGACAAGCGGATCTTCGTTCCCGAGGAGCCCGGGAAGGACGGGCAGGCCTGGATGGCGAACGGTTCCTACGTCGTCGTGCGCCGCATCCGCATGCTCCTCGACGACTGGGAGAAGCTCTCGGCCAAGGCGCAGGAGGACGTCATCGGCCGCCGCAAGTCCGACGGGGCGCCGTTGTCCGGAGGGACCGAGACGACCGAGATGGACCTGGAGAAGACGGACGGGGCCGGCGAACTCGTCGTTCCGATCAATGCCCACGCCCGCATCACCCGCCCCGACCAGAACGGCGGCGCGGCCATGGTCCGCCGGCCCTTCTCGTACCACGACGGCTTCGACGCCGACGGCGTCCCGGACGCCGGCCTGCTCTTCATCTGCTGGCAGGCAGATCCGCTGCGGGGCTTCGTCCCCGTGCAGCGCAAGCTGGACCGGGGCGACGCGCTGTCGCGCTTCATCCGGCACGAGGCGAGCGGACTGTTCGCGGTGCCGGGCGGTGCCGCGGAGGGAGAGTACGTGGGGCAGCGGCTGCTGGAGGGGTGATACCGGCCGGCAACCACCCCTGGGAGGGGCTCGCACCAGACACGGGAGTCGGGCCTCCCCGGGCCCATTAGGGTGAGGACATGCCAGCCAGTTACGCGTATCTCGGCCCTGAAGGCACCTTCACCGAAGTCGCCCTGCGCACGCTTCCGGAGACGGCGACCCGGGAGCTGGTCCCGTACGTCTCCGTCCAGTCCGCGCTCGACGCGGTGCGCACCGGCGAGGCCGAAGCCGCGTTCGTGCCGATCGAGAACTCCGTCGAGGGCGGCATCACCACCACCCTCGACGAGCTGGTCGCCGGCCAGCCGCTGATGATCTACCGCGAGGTACTGCTGTCCATCACCTTCGCGCTGCTGGCCCGCCCCGGCACCAAGCTGTCGGACATCAAGACGGTCACCGCCCACCCGGCGGCCCAGCCCCAGGTCCGCAACTGGCTCAAGGCCCACCTCCCGGCCGTCGTCTGGGAGTCCGCCGCCTCCAACGCGGACGGCGCCCGCCTGGTCCAGGAGGGGCGGTATGACGCCGCCTTCGCCGGTGAGTTCGCCGCGGAGCGCTACGGCCTGGAGGTCCTGGAGGCCGACATCCACGACGCGGAGAACGCCCAGACGCGCTTCGTGCTGGTGGGCCGGCCGGCCCGGCCCGCCGCGCCGACCGGCGCGGACAAGACGTCGGTCGTGCTCTGGCAGCGCGACGACCACCCCGGCGGGCTGCGCGATCTGCTGGGCGAGTTCGCCACCCGGGGCATCAACCTGATGCTGCTGCAGTCCCGCCCCACCGGTGCCGGCATCGGGAACTACTGCTTCTGCATCGACGCCGAGGGGCACATCTCCGACCGCCGGGTGGCCGACGCGCTGATGGGCCTGAAGCGGACCTGCCTGCAAGTGCGCTACCTCGGGTCGTATCCGCGGGCGGAGGTCGAGGCGGCGGACGTGGACACGCTGCGGCCGGGCACCTCGGACGAGGCGTTCGTGGCGGCGGCGGACTGGGTGGCGCGTTGCCAGGACGGCCGGTTCTGACCGCCGGGAACCGGCCAGTCGTACCTACCGATTTTCGTTGTCCACAGGAGTTATCCACAGGTCTGCTTCTCGACCTGGGGACAAGTCGACAACGAAGCGGCATTCGGTCGACAAATCCCCCTACAGCCGCCCACTTCCTCCACAGACTCGCAGGTCACCCTTCGTCCACCTGTCTTTTGCCCGCCACACTCCAGAGTGACACCGGGTGCCCCGTTTCCACTCGAAAGTGGGAGCGTGGGGGGTTTGGGAGAGCCGCCTCCAAGAATTAGGAATGATCACTTCCATCGATCCACAGATCTTTCACACAGCCTGTGGATAACTTTCCTGAGACGTTCCCGGAACGTGGATTCCTGTGGACGGTGAGTCCCTCAAGTTCCGTTCTCCACAAGGGGATCCGGTCAACCCACCGTCCGCATCCTGCCTCGTTCCAGCGGTTCGGGCTCCTTTCATTGACGAAAGAAGCCATGCCGAGTCATGCCGAGCCATGCGGAACGCCCAAGGCACAGAAGGGAACAATCCCCATATAACGGAGCGCGAGATCCGTGTGCGGCAATAGCGAGTCGAGACGCGTCACCGCACACCGGTAGCCTTGACCGCGTGATTGACCTTCGCCTGCTCCGTGAGGACCCCGACCGTGTGCGCGCGTCGCAGCGCGCCCGTGGAGAGGACGTCGCGCTCGTCGACTCCCTCCTGTCCGCCGACGAACGGCGCAGGTCGTCCGGCGTCCGCTTCGACGAGCTGCGCGCCGAGCAGAAAGGCCTGGGCAAACTGATCGGCAAGGCCTCCGGAGACGAGAAGGCCGAGCTGCTCAAGCGAGCCGAGCAGCTCAAGACCGACGTCAAGGCCGCCGGCGTCGAGCGCGACGCGGCCGACACCGAGACCCAGGAGCTGCTCCAGCGTCTCGGCAACCTCGTTCACCCCGACGTACCCGTGGGCGGTGAGGAGGACTTCGTCACGCTGGAGACGCACGGCACCCACCGCGACTTCACGGCGGAGGGCTTCGAGCCCCGCGACCACCTGGAGCTGGGCCAGCTCCTGGGCGCCATCGACGTCGAGCGCGGCGCCAAGGTCTCCGGCTCGCGCTTCTACTTCCTGACCGGCGTGGGCGCGCTCCTGGAGCTCGCCCTGGTCAACGCGGCGATCGCACAGGCCACGGCGGCCGGCTTCACCCCGATGCTGACCCCTGCGCTGGTGCGCCCGCAGTCGATGGCCGGCACCGGCTTCCTCGGCCAGGCCGCGCAGGACGTCTACCACCTCGACAAGGACGACCTGTACCTGGTCGGCACGTCCGAGGTGCCGCTCGCCGCGTACCACATGGACGAGATCCTGGACGCGGACCACCTGCCGCTGCGCTACGCCGGTTTCTCGCCCTGCTTCCGCCGCGAGGCTGGCTCGCACGGCAAGGACACCCGGGGCATCTTCCGCGTGCACCAGTTCGACAAGGTCGAGATGTTCTCCTACGTCCTCCCGGAGGACTCGCAGGCCGAGCACCAGCGCCTGCTGGAGTGGGAGAAGCAGTGGCTGACGTCGCTGGAGCTGCCGTTCCGGGTGATCGACGTGGCCTCCGCCGACCTGGGCTCCTCGGCCGCACGCAAGTACGACTGCGAGGCCTGGATCCCGACCCAGGGCAAGTACCGCGAGCTGACCTCGACCTCGGACTGCACCGAGTTCCAGTCCCGCCGGCTGTCGATCCGGGTCCGCGAGGACAAGAAGGTGCGTCCGCTGGCCACCCTCAACGGCACGCTGTGCGCCGTTCCGCGCACGATCGTGGCGATCCTGGAGAACCACCAGCAGGCCGACGGTTCGGTCCGCGTGCCCGAGGTGCTGCGTCCGTACCTGGGCGGCCGGGAGGTCCTGGAGCCGGTGACCAAGTGACCGACACCGGCACCGCCACGGCCCCCGACGCCGGCTCCGCCGGGAGCTTCCCGTACCGGCTGATCGCCACCGACCTCGACGGCACGCTGCTGCGCGGCGACGACACGATCTCGCAGCGCACCCGTGACGCGCTCACCGCGGCCACCGCGGCGGGCGCGGCCCACATCGTGGTCACCGGGCGGGCGGTTCCGTGGACCCGGCACATCCTCGACGACCTCGGTTACGACGGGCTGGCCGTCTGCGGACAGGGTGCGCAGGTCTACCACGCCGGGGAGCACCGGCTGCTGACCTCCGTGACGCTGGACCGGCAGCTGGCCGGGGTGGCGCTGGCCAAGATCGAGGCGGAGACCGGCCCGCTGTATCTGGCGGCGAGCCGCGACGGTCTGGACGGCGACGTACTGGTCGGCCCGGGCTACGAGGTCGGGGGCGACCTCCCCGCGGTGCCGTTCACCGACGCATCGGACCTGTGGTCGGCTCCGCTGAACAAGATCTACATCCAGCACCCGGCCCTCTCGGACGACGAGCTGGCCGAGGCGGCCCGGCGCATCGCGGGTGGCTTCGTCACGGTGACCATGGCCGGTGCGGGCATCGTCGAGCTGCTCCCCCTCGGCCTGTCCAAGGCGACCGGTCTGTCGCTGGCGGCACGCCGGCTCGGTCTGAGGGCCGCGGACACGATCGCGTTCGGCGACATGCCCAACGACGTCCCGATGTTCGGCTGGGCCGCCCGTGGCGTGGCGATGGCCAACGCCCATCCGGAGCTGAAGGCGGTGGCCGACGAGGTGACGTCCTCCAACGACGAGGACGGCATCGCGGTGGTACTGGAGCGGCTGTCGGCCTGACGGCTCCAGCGGCCCGGTCGGCCGGCTCCGGCCCCGTTGCCCCGGCTCCGGCGCTGTCCGCCCGATGCCGGCCCGGGGCTCCTCGCCCGCGGCTCTGACGCACGGTCCGGACGGCGCCGACGTCCCCGTCGGGTCGGCCCACGCGAGGTGTCCCGCGTGCTCGAAGCGGCCTCCCGTTGCACCGGCGCCGTCCGGCCTCGTGCATCCCCCACAGTGACGCCGCGGCAAGCCGGGCGCCACCGATTAAAAGCGGACGTACAGCCCGGACCCGCGAGGCGGCCCCGGACAAACGTCGCGTCAGCCCCGGCGCCACTCGCGCCGTCGGCGGACCCCGCTGAGGAACCAAGCCCGCGGGCGGCTCGCCGGAGCACCGCGGCTGCGGCTCCGGCTGCTCGCGGCGCCGACGGGGGCGACAGCCACCGGGCCCGGGCCGACGGCTCGGAAATCCCGGCCTCGCGTCTGAACTCCTCGTCCAGGGCGGGGCCGTCCCGGACGGCGCGTCATCGGGGCGGTCTTCCGGGTGCTCGCACCCGTCCCGCCGAGGTGCGCGGCCCCGTCCGGTTCTCCCCCAGCCGTGCGTTTCCGCAGGCTCCGTACGTCGCCGTGCGTTTCCGCAGGCTTCGTACGTCCGTGTCCGTGCCTCTCCTGGGCCGGGTGCGCCCGGGCCCGGGTGAAGTCCCCGTCAGGGCCGGGGCCCGGTCACTCCTCTCCGGCGAGTGTCAGCGACCGCAGCTTCTGGCCGGCGTACCAGGTCGCGAGCACGGTCACCCCGGCGAGCAGCACCGTCGCGGTCGGCAGGCCGACGTCGGAGGTGACCAGGTTGCCGTCGGCGACCTTCTGGGCCACCGCCAGCGACCACTGCTGGACGCTCAGCGTGCGGGCGCCCGGCACCAGGGAGCCGAACAGGGCCTCCCAGACGAGGGCGTAGACGAGCCCGAAGACCACCGCGTGCCGGGACACCGTGCCCAGCAGCAGGAACAGCGCGGCGTAGGCGATGGAGGCGACCAGCGCGGCGATCGTGTAGGCGACGGCGACCTGCTGGCCGTTGCCGTTGAGGATCAGGCCGGCGAGCAGGGTGGGCACGGCGGAGAAGACCATCGTCACGGCGACGGCGACGATCAGCTTGGTGAAGATGATCGTCGGCCGCTTGATCGGCTTGGACAGCAGGTACACCACCGATCCGTCGTCGATCTCGGGGCCGATGGCGCCGGTGCCGGCGATGACGCCGATGATCGGCACCATGGTGGCGAGGGCGAACCCGCCGAGCACGTCCGCAGCGGTCTGGTCGTCGGCTCCGGCGAGCGCGCGCACGGCGACGGCGATGACGAGCAGCAGCAGGGGGAGCGCGCCCAGGATGAGGGCCCGGCGGCGGCCGAGCAGGGCCCGGTAGGTGAGTCGGGCGACTGTGGGGTCGTACATTTCTTTCGGCCTCCTACGCCGCGACGAGATACGAGAAGACGGACTCGAGGGACTCGTCGGACGGCGAGACCGTGAGCAGCCGGATGCCGTGGTCGCGGGCGACCTTCGGCAGCAGGGCCGTGAACCGGCCGAAGTCGACGGCCTGGATGCGCAGGGCGCCCTCGGCGAGGTCGACCTCGATGCCGGAGGTCGACGGGTCGGCGATCAGCGCTGCCGCGAGGGCCCGGTCGTCGCTGGAACGCACCAGGTAACGGTGCGGCCGGTCCGTCATCAGGCGGCGGATCTTGCGGAAGTCGCCGCTGGCCGCGTGACGTCCGGCGACGATGACCTCGATGTGCCGCGCGAGCTGTTCGACCTCTTCGAGGATGTGCGAGGAGAACAGCACGGTGCGGCCCTCGTCGCCCATGCGCCGCAGCAGGTCCATCAACTGCATGCGCTGGCGCGGGTCCATGCCGTTGAACGGCTCGTCGAGCAGGAGCAGCGAGGGCTGGTGGACGAGGGCGGAGGCCATCTTCACGCGCTGGCGCATGCCCTTGGAGTATGTGGCGATCTTCCGGTCCTGCGCGTGGGCCATCTCCACGGTGGCGAGCGCCTCGTCGGCCGCCTTGGCGCCCAGGCCGTGCAGTTCGGCGTTGGCGAGGACGAACTCGCGGCCGGTGAGGAAGTCGTACATCGCCTCCCGCTCGGGGACGATGCCGATGTGCTTGTAGATGGCCTCGTTGCGCCAGACGTGCTGGCCGTCGAGAGTGACGCTGCCGGTGGAGGGGGCGAGAAAGCCGCCCATCATGTTGATGAGGGTGGACTTACCCGCGCCGTTGGGGCCGAGCAGACCGGTGACGCCCGGTCCGACCGTCATGGTGATGTCGTTGACGGCGACCACGTTGCCGAACCAGCGGGAGACGTGGTCGATGTTCAGCGTGGTCACAGTCCCACCTTCGTGTAGCGGCGCATCAGCAGGCCGTAGGCGCCGGCGATCAGACCCAGGGTGACGAGGACGTAGACCGCGCCCTCGCCGTTGCTCGGGCCGACCCCGCCGGGGAAGGCCGAGGTGGCGCCCAGGAAGGCGGACTGCACTCCGTCGATGAGCGTGATCGGCGAGAACAGGCCGATCCAGGCCACGGCTCCCGAGCTGCCCTGGACGTCCGCGATGGCCTGGAGCGTGGAGACCGCGCCGTAGGTGATGGTCAGGACGGCGATGACGGCCGCGATGCCGAAGCCGCGGCGCGGGGTGACCGAGGCGACGACCAGGCCGAGACCGGCGAAGAGCAGCGAGAGCAGTGCCACGGAGACGAGTCCCTGTGCGAACCCCTTGGTCTGGTCCGCGAAGTCGAGCTTGGCCAGCAGCGCGCCCACGTAGAGCACCAGCAGGGGCGCGGCGGTGAGGATGAACAGGGCCGAGGCCAGCGACGCGTACTTGGCGCGGACGTAGTCCGAGGTCTCGATCGGCCGGGAGAAGTACAGCGGCACGGTCTTGAAGCGCAGGTCCCGCGAGACCGACTGGGGTGCCTGGGCCGCGACGTAGAGGCTGATGACGGCCTGCAGGACGATCGCGTAACGCGTGTAGTCGAGGGGCAGGTCGTTGGCCTTGGTGGCGACGGCCACGGCGACCATGATGGCCGCCGGCAGGCACATCACCACGAACAGCAGCATCGGCAGGACCTTGGCCTTGGCCGAGCGCCCGAGGCCGTAGGCGCCGCGCAGGGACTGCGAGTACAGCGAGCGGCGGGCGTAGGCGCGGCCGAGGCGGGGGCCGTCGTAGTTGCGGTAGCCGATGTTGTGGATGCGGGTCTGGTCACCCGGCACCGTGGCTGTGGGCTGTTCAGCTGCCATGGCCGACCGCCTCCTTCCGTTCTGCGTCGCTGTCGGTGAAGACCTCCGAGATGTGGTGCCGGCGCTGCTCCATGCGCACCAGGCCGAGGCCGAGGTCGGCGATGACGTCCCGGACCAGGTCGTAGGTCTCCTCGCCCGCCGAGGTGAGCAGCAGGACGTGGCCGGCGCCGGGCAGGCCGCTGCCGTCCTGGGCGCTCACCCCGAGGGCGTCGAGCGCGTCGCGCACCGCGCGGGTGCCGTCGGGGTGTTCGTCGGTGTCGGTGACCTCGATCGCGAGGGTCGTGGTGGTCTGGGTGAAGTCCGTGGTGGAGCTGGACCGCAACAGCTTGCCGCCGTCCACGACGACGACGTGGTCGCAGGTGCGTTCCAGTTCGCCCAGCAGGTGTGAGGTGACCAGGACGGAGATGCCGAAGTCGGTGTGGATGCGGCGGATGAGGCCGAGCATCTCGTCGCGGCCGACCGGGTCGAGGCCGTTGGTCGGCTCGTCGAGGAAGACCAGCCGGGGGTCGTGGACCAGGGCCTGCGCGAGCTTCACGCGCTGTTTCATACCGGTCGAGTAGCCACCGATGGGCCGGTAGCGCTCCTCGTACAGGCCGACGTGGCGCAGGGTGTCGGCCGTGCGCTCGCGGGCGGCGGTGGGCGGCAGGCCGGACATGCGTGCCATGTGGACGACGAACTCGGTGGCCGAGACGTCGGGTGGCAGGCAGTCGTGTTCCGGCATGTAGCCGACCCGCTCGCGGATGTCGGCGCCCTTGGTGGCGACATCGAGTCCGAGCACTTCGGCCCGGCCCTCGGTGGCGGGAGACAGACCCAGCAGGATCTTGATCAGAGTGGACTTGCCGGCGCCGTTGGAGCCGACGAGTCCGGTCACACCGGGTCCGACGTCCACGGAGAGCCGGTCGAGCGCGGTCACCCGGGGGTACCGCTTGCTCAGGCTTTCGGTCGCGATCACAGTCACAGCAACGACAGTAGTGACGCCCGCCACTGCGGTCGTCAGACCGGAGAGCCGTCTTGGCGTCAGACTCGAGTAGTACGGGCCCGTAGGGGATGCCGTACCCGAGAGCCACGGTACGGCGCTCCGAGATCGCAGCCACCGTGCTATTGACGTCGGGTCTAACAACTGGGAGATTCGGCGGCGTCACGTTACGGGCGAGTAGCACGGTCGACGCGGACCGCGCCGGGACGGTGGATTGCGGACCGCGCCGGGACGGTGGAACGGGGGTGGCATGACGACGACGGCGTCCGGACTCCGCACGGATCTGCGGGGTTTCCGGGAGGTACAGCGGCTCGCCTACGAGTGCGCCGAGGCCGTGGCGGCCCGGCCGACGCCCGGAGGGACCGAGCGGGAGGCGGCCCGGACGCGGCGCGAGTGGCTGCGGGAGCGAGGTGTGCGGCTGCGGGCGGTCGAACACCACCTCGGTTTCCGGGGTACCGGCGCGAAGTCCGGGGAGATCCTGGTCGTCACCGACTCCGCGGATCCCGAGGAGAGCGCCTTCTGGCCGGACGACGACCTGCCGCACGTGCGGCGCTGGGCGGAGGAGAGATGACGGTGCTGGACGGCGCGCGGGAACGCTGGGTGCGCACGGGCGGGGTCGAGCTGTGCGTGGCCGAGCTGGGCGACCCGTGGCAGCCCACGGTCGTCCTGGTGCACGGCTACCCGGACAGCAAGGAGGTCTGGTCCGAGGTGGCCGCCCGCCTCGCCGGGCGCTTCCACGTGGTCCTTTACGACGTCCGCGGCCACGGCCGGTCCACCGCGCCGAGCCCGCTGCGCGGCGGGTTCACCCTGGAGAAGCTGACGGACGACTTCCTCGCCGTGGCCGACGCGGTCAGCCCGGACCGCCCGGTGCACCTGGTGGGCCACGACTGGGGCTCGGTGCAGTCCTGGGAGTTCGTGACGGTCAAGCGCACCGAAGGCCGCGTCGCGTCCTTCACCTCCATGTCCGGGCCCTCCCTCGACCACTTCGGGCACTGGATCGACGAGCGCCTCAGGCGCCCCACCCCGCGCCGGGTCGGACAGCTCCTCGCCCAGGGCGCCAAGTCCTGGTACGTCTGTCTGCTCCACACCCCCGTCCTGCCCGAACTGGCCTGGCGCGGTCCCCTCGGCAAGCGCTGGCCGGGCATCCTGGAGCGCGTCGAGAAGGTGCCCGGCGGCGACTACCCGACCGCGTCGCTGCCCTCGGACGCGGCGCACGGGGCGTGGCTGTACCGGGACAACGTCCGGCCCCGGCTGCGCCGTCCGCGCGAGGACGCCTACGCACACGCGCCCGTGCAGCTCATCACGCCCCTCGGCGACGCCTTCCTGTCGGAGCGGCTCTACGACGGGCTGGAGCTGTGGGCGCCGCGGCTGACACGGCGCGTGCTGCCCGCCAAGCACTGGGTGCCGCGCACCCGGCCGGACCGGCTGGCGGACTGGATCACGCAGTTCGTCACCGCCACCGAGGACGGACGACCGGAGAGCGCGCCGAGCGGGAAGTACGCCGACCGCTTCGGCGGGCAGTTGGTCCTGGTCACCGGCGCTGGCAACGGCATCGGGAGGGCGACGGCGGTCGCGTTCGCCGAGGCCGGTGCGCGCGTGGTGGCCGTCGACCGGGACGCCGAGGCCGCCGCCCGTACCGCGGAGCTGTCCCGGCTGATCGGTGCGCCGGCCGCCTGGGCGGAGACCGTCGACGTCTCCGACGAGCAGGCCATGGAGAAGCTGGCGGCCAGGGTCGCCGCCGAGTACGGCGTGGTGGACGTGCTCGTGAACAACGCGGGGATCGGTCTGTCGGGCTCCTTCTTCGACACCACCGCGGCGGACTGGAGGAAGATCCTCGACGTCAACCTGTGGGGCGTGATCCACGGCTGCCGTCTGTTCGGGCGGCAGATGGCGGAGCGCGGGCAGGGCGGTCACATCGTCAACACCGCGTCGGCGGCGGCCTTCCAGCCCTCCAGGGCGTTGCCGGCCTACGGCACCTCCAAGGCGGCCGTGCTGATGCTGAGCGAGTGCCTGCGCGCCGAACTGGCCGGTCAGGGGATCGGGGTCACGGCGATCTGCCCCGGCATCGTCAACACCGACATCACTTCCACGGCGCACTTCGCGGGTGTCGACGCGGACGAGGAGAAGCGCAGGCGGCAGCGCGCCGCCCGGCTGTACGGGATGCGCAACTACCCGCCGGAGAAGGTGGCCGACGCCGTCCTCGAGGCGGTCGTCCACAACAGAGCGGTGGTCCCGGTGACGCCGGAGGCGCGAGGCGCTCACCTCATGTCCCGTTACGCACCCGGGCTGCTGAGGCGACTCGCCCGGATGAAGCCGCCCGTGTAGTTTCCACAGAAACCCCCAACGGGCCTGTGGATAACTCGACTTGACTGTGGATCAAACCTCGGCCACACAACCGATCGCGTGACGCACGTCTCACTGGGCAGGCTGGTGCCATGCAACAGGAACCCACGGACGGCGGAGGCGACGGCAGGCGCGGTGACCGGCGCTCGGTGAAGGGGTACAAGTATCCGTCGAAGCACCTGCGCCACCAGCCGGAGAGACTCGGGCTCACCCTCGACGAGGGCGGCCGGGCCGAGATCGGCACACTGATCGCCGTCGGCGCCGCGCACGGCTTCCACTTCACCCGCTAAGAGCTCGACCACGTGGTCGCCACCAACGACAAGCGGCGCTTCGCCGCCGAGGGCACTCGTATCCGCGCCAATCAGGGCCACAGCATCAACGTGGATCTCGGACTGCCCACGGCGACCCCGCCGCCGTACCTTTACCACGGGACCGTCGCCCGCATCTGGACGCGATCCGGGCGGAGGGACTGCGGCCGATGAACCGGCACGAAGTGCACCTCTCGCCGGACCGTGAGACCGCGACCCGGGTCGGGGCACGCCGCGGCCGGCCGGTGGTGGTCTCGGTGGACGCCGGCGCCATGCACCGCGACGGGCACGTCTTCCACGTCAGCGCGAACGGGGTCTGGCTGAGACGAAGAGCGTGCCGCCCCGCGATCTCCGCTTTCCCGCCTCGCGCTGACCCAGCATGATCGAAGGCATGAATCACCTGCCCACCACCCAGGCCGCCGTCACCGCCCTCCGCGCCATCGCCGAGGAGTACGCGTTGGAGATCGAGGTCACCGACGACATCGGCGCCGACCAGACCTCACGCCGCAGCGCCGCGGGCGTGGGCGTGACCACCGACGCCGACGGTTCCCTCCCGCATGAGGCGTTCGTCGAGTTCGGCGGCGTCCCCCGGGTGAGCGTCCGGCTTTTTCCCGAGGACGACGCCGTCATCACCGTCGAGAACGTGGAGTGCCCCGACATCCCGCGCGACGAGGTCCCCGCCTTCCTGCGCTCCGTCTTCGGCGACCGCGCCTTCGTCAAGGGGCGCCGTTTCCCACCCGGCTACCACCTGATCGTGCCCCTCCCCGGTGACCGCACCCACAAGGAGTACGTGCCGATGGTCTTCCTCAACCCGTGGCTGAGCAGTCGCGTACGGTGACGGCGAAGGCTGTTTCACGTGAAACCGGGACAGGCGCACAGGCTCGGAAGCACGAGTCCGCGCCTGAGCACCGTGACCTTTCCGTACCGCCGCTGCCACGAGGGCGGTCGTTCGACCTGGACCCGTGCCGAGCAGCTCGGTTTCCACACTGCGTACACCTACGACCACCTCTCCTGGCGGAGCTTCCGGGACGGCCCGTGGTTCGGTGCCGTGCCGACGCTCACCGCCGCCTCGGCCGTCACCGAGCGATTGCGTCTGAGCACCCTGGTGATCTCAGTCAACCCTCGGTCACCCATCACGCGCTGACCTGCGGAACCACGGCAGGGGCTCGGGGCAGAGCGACGTGGGTGCTCAGATCGACTCGACGGCATTGCGAGGAAGGCACAGCCGGCGCAGGTCGCCCGTGTCGCTCGTGATGACGGTGACGTCGCCGTGCTCCATGTGAGCCGTGGCGGCGAGCATCGCATCGATGGCGTACTGGTGACCGTGCGGACTTTCCGCGGCGAGCAGTCTGCTCGCCGCACGTGCGATCTCTCCTCCGTGACGGGGCGCACCTTGGCCAGGGAAACGGCATGGTCGAACGCCGCCTGCGGCACCTTCGGGTCGCGTGCCTACCGGCAGCCGGCGGCGAGCCTGCTGAGGCGGTCGCCGACGACCGAGACGCCCGGACGGGGCTCGCTCTCGTAGTACCAGGGCTTGCGTCGGCGCAGCAGCGCTTCACCGTGCTCGCTCCAGATGAATCCGGGTTTCCGCAGCAGCTTCCGGAACACCTCGTCAGCCCTCTCCGGGTGGGCGGCGGCCAGACGTCGGATCGGCAATGGCGCGATCGACTCCTCGCGCAGATACGTGCGCAGCAGATCCTGGTGCCGCCGGCGGCCCGTGCGGGCGGGGTCCGCGAAGAGGTCCCGCAACATCCCGTAGTCGGCGTAGAAATTGAGCCCGTCGACCTGGTCGTAGATGACACCGATGGTGTCCGAGTCCGCCAGTTCCCTCGGGAACGTGAAGAAGGGCAGGTCCAGTCCAGGGAACCGCCGACGCCGGGCACGGCCGGGCTGTGCGGCGACGGTGGCCTCCTGGCGGTGGCGGTAGTAGTCGTTGAGGAGGCCCTCGGCTTCGGCAGGCGGAAGGACCAGCTCGTCGCCGCCGCAGAACTCGACGAACGCGGCGCGATCCTCCCGCATCCGCTGCCATCCCTGCTCGATCTTCCGGGGGTTGCGGAAGACCAGCTCGGGTTGGCTGGTGGCCAGTGCGAGCGCCGCCTGTGCGACGTCGGTGGCACTGGACCTGGGGTAGTACGCCATCGCCCCGGACACCAGCCACGCCCCGCGGGCCGGCTGTACGGGCACCAGGCAGGTGTGGAGGAATCCCCCCTTGGACACTCCGCGGAACGCCGCCCGCCCGATATTCGAGTAGGTGCGGTACGCCAGGTCGCTGACCAGGTCGAGCAGGACGACGGCGTCCCCGTCATCGCGCTGGATCTCGAAGATGCCCTCGACCGGGTCACGCCAGCCGAGCAGCATCTCCCGGTCGGCCACGGCCAGATCCTTCCGCCCGGCGACGAACCGGTCCACCACGGTCGACCCGTCCGGCAGCCGGTACCGCAGGATGAAGTGGTCGGTGATCCGGATCGCCTCACCCTCGTCCAGCTGCCGCGCAGGCCCAGCGGCCTCCAGCAGAAGCGGCGTCAACCACCGGTCGAAGCGAGCACTCTGAGCGAAAGCGACCAGTTCCCCCTTCAACTCGGCGCTGCGCTCAATGAGGTCGGACAGCGAGGGTCCACCCGCGCCCTGTGCTGCGTCAGCCACGTTCAGCCCTCTCGTGCAAGCCAGTTCCGTGTGAAGTGAGGGGTGCCCGGCCTCAACCGGCCCAGTGGCGGTACGCCTCGATCCACTCCGCACCTTCGGGCGCGGGGGCGGGCAGCGGCAGGTCCAGGATGCCGATCGGCTGGCGGACACGGCCACGCGAGCACAGGGCGACGATCCTGCCGTCGGGCGTGAGGTCGACGCCGCGCACCATCACCTCTGCACCGAGAACCGCGGTGGTGAAGGGCACATCGAGATGCTCCTCAAGCATGGTGAACAGGCCGGTCCGCTGCTCGTCCTCGCCGTAGGCGTCCACCGTCGCCTCTTCGATCAAGGCCTCGAGTTCGGCTCTACCCAGCGTACTCATGACGCCACGGTAGCGACCCCCGCCGCGACGCCGGCGTGGTTTCCCGAATCCGCGTTGTCAGTCGGCACTCGGTGGCGGCAGGGAGCCCGCGTAACGTCGGAGTCATGCGTCTGAGCACGGTGATCCTTCCCATCCACCGATGGGCCGAAGGACAGAAGATCTGGCGGCAGGCCGAAGACCTCGGCTTCCACGTCGCGTACACCTACGACCATCTCTCCTGGCGGAGCTTCCGCGACGGGCCGTGGTTCGGCGCGATCCCGACACTGGCGGCGGCAGCGACGGTGACGCAGCGTGTGCGTTTGGGCACCCTCGTGACTTCGGTCAAGGCTTTTTCACCTATCGCAGCCTGACCTGCGAAGATTCCCTTCGGTCGGCGAGTGCAGTTGCCCGCTCGGATGCCGATGAGCCGGACGCGGTCGCCGCACAATCGGGCCATGTCGTCGACATCGGACGTCAGCATGGCCACCGGACCCGGCTGGCGCAGTGCCACCTCAGCCACGGTCGCGTCGATCGCGTACTTGTGGCCGTGCAGCCCTGCGGCCTTGAGCAGTTCCGCGGATGCTTTCGCGGCGCTCTCGGTCACCGGCTCAACCTTGACGCGAGAGAGCGCCCACTGGAGTCGAGGCATGTTCAACCGCGCATGGCTGACTTCCACGATGGTGTTGGCGCCGATGACGAAATCGGCGCCCATGGCGTGGAAGACCTGGAACATCGCGAGGATCCTGCGGTCCTGAGCGATCCAGGCGGAGAGCCCCTCGGAGTCCAGGACGACGGTCTCGACGTGCTTGATCACGCCGCGCTCGCCGATCCGTCGGCGTCCGCCGTGCCGAAGATCCTGGAGCGGGCCTCGGCCAGTTCTTCCTCGGTGAACGCCCCGTGCTCTTCCTGGTGACGCCGCAGGTCGGCGCCGAGCAACTGGTGCCGTAGCTGACGTGCCACCGCCTCGGCGACATATCCGGAGACATTGTCGGTGAGCTTCCGCAGTTCGAGAACCTGGTCGGTCGGCAGTGTCACCGTGATGCGTGTCGTGTCCGCCATGCTCCGAGCATACTGCGGTATGCACACCCTCGGGCGATTCCGGCCTGCGGTTCCTCCGCTCCGATGGGCCGCAGCCGACGGCGGCCCGGGGCCTCAACGGGAATCGGTGACTGTCAGCGGCCGACGGCAAGCGCGCTGAGTCTGTCGCCGATCACGGAGACGCCGGGGCGGGGTTCGTTCGCGTAGTACCAGGGCTTGCGTCGGCGCAGCAGCGCCTCGCCGTGCTCGCTCCAGGTGAATCCGGGCTTCCGCAACAACTTCCGGAACACCGCGTCGGCTGTCTCCGGATGAGCGGCAGCCAGTCGGCGGATCGGCAGTGGCGCGATCGACTCCTCGCGCAGGTACGTGCGCAACAGGTCCTGGTACCGCCTGCGGCCCGCGAGAGCCGGGTCCGCGAAGAGCTCCCTCAGCATTCCGTAGTCCGCATAGAAGTTGAGCCCGTCGACCTCGTCGTAGATGACACCGATGCTGTCCGAGTCCGTCAGTTCTTGCGGCAGTTCGAAGAACGGTAGGTCCAGGCCGGGAAACCGCCTGCGAAGAGCTGAGAGCAAAGGCACACAACGTCCACTACCGCGGCCCGATCATCAGCCAGCTGCTCGGTGACGCCTGCCGCCGTGACAGCGAGGGGACCGAGCCCATGCTCTCCGCCATCGTGATCCTCAAGGCGACTGGCAGACGGCCGGCCAGTTCTTCGAGCTGGCAAAAGGGGCTCCATGCCACCGGACGGCCGCGGACTGGACCCGGGAGCAGGAGCGCGCCCGCGTCTTCGCACGCTACCGCGAGGGCTGAGGCGGCCCCAGCCGGGATTGTCCGGCGCTGCCGTTGCTCCCTGTCACCGGAGCATAGGGTCGTAGGCATGCGACTGAGCACCGTAATCCTTCCCATCCACAGCTGGGGCGAGGGACAGAAGGTCTGGCAACGCGCCGAAGACCTCGGCTTTCACGCCTCCTACACCTACGACCACCTCTCCTGGCGCACCTTCCGGGACGGACCGTGGTTCGGGGCAGTACCCACGTTGACCGCAGCGGCGACGGCTACGCGGAGTATGCGTTTGGGTACCCTCGTCACCTCGCCGAACTTCCGGCATCCGGTGACGCTCGCCAAGGAGCTGATCTCCCTCGACGACATCTCCCATGGCCGGGTCACGCTCGGCATAGGAGCGGGCGGTACCGGTTTCGACGCCACGGTGCTGGGCCAGGAACCGTGGACGCCGCGTGAGCGGGCGGACCGCTTCGGCGAGTTCCTGCCGCTGCTCGACCGACTGCTGACCGAGGACGCCGTGTCGTACGAGGGGGACTACTACTCGGCACACGAGGCACGCAACATCCCGGGCTGCGTACAGCGGCCGCGGCTGCCCTTCGCGGTGGCCGCGACCGGTCCGCGGGGACTGCGGCTCGCCGCACGGCACGGGCAGGCGTGGGTGACCACCGGCGACCCGAAGCTGTTCGAGAACGGAACCCCCGAGCAGTCGGACCGGGCGTTGCGGGAGCAGGGCGACAGGCTGGCCGACGCCTGCGCCGCGATCGGCCGCGAGGTGGGTGAGCTGGACAGGGTTCTGCTCACCGGCTTCACACCGGAGCGCAGCCGCCCGCTGGCGTCCGTGGACGCGTTCGTGGACTTCGCCGGCCGGCACCGGGACCTGGGCTTCACCGAGCTGGTCGTCCACTGGCCGATCGCCGACTCGGACTTCACCGCGGACGAGAAGGTCTTCGAGCGGATCGCCATGGAGGCGCCGGCGCAGTTGGAGGACTGAGTGCGCGGCTTCGAGCGGGCGAACGACAACCGGGTAGGAGGGGTGAGAGCCGTAGCTCACAAATGTGCGGACCCTCGCACGGGCGTGCACACAGATGCGTGACAATGACCGGGTGACTTCAGCGACCCGCCAGCCCGAGCCCCCGGCCGCCGCCACTCGCCCGCGGCTCATCGCCACCGACCTCGACGGCACCCTGCTGCGCGACGACAAGTCGGTCTCCCCGCGCACGGTCGCCGCGCTGGCCGCCGCGGAGAAGGCGGGCATCGAGGTCTTCTTCGTCACCGGCCGCCCCGCCCGCTGGATGGACGTCGTCAGCACCCACGTCCACGGTCACGGCCTCGCCATCTGCGGCAACGGGGCCGCCGTGGTCGACCTGCACGGCGGTCCCGGCTCGCACCGGTTCGTCAAGGTCCGTGAGCTGCCCCCGGAGAACGCGCTGGACGCCGTACGGCTGCTGCGTGAGGCGGCACCCGGCACGGTGTACGCGGTCGAGCAGACCTACGGCTTCCACCAGGAGCCGACCTACCCGAAAATCCACCTGGAGGACCCCGACGCCCTCCTGCCCGCCGAGGAGATCCTCGCGCCGGGTGGTCGCGCCGCAGCCGAACCGGTCCTCAAGATCCTGGCCTTCCATCCGGAACTGGAGCCCGACGGCTTCCTCACGCTGGCCCGCCTCGCCATCGGCGACCGTGCCAACGTCACCCGGTCCAGCCCCAGCGCCCTGCTGGAGATCAGCGGTCCGGACGTCTCCAAGGCCAGCACACTCGCCCTGTGCTGCGCCGAGCGCGGCATCTCGCACGAGGAGGTCGTCGCCTTCGGTGACATGCCCAACGACGTCGAGATGCTCACCTGGGCGGGACAGTCGTACGCGATGGGCAACGCCCACCCGGACGTGGTCACCGCCGCCTCGGGGCAGACCGTCGCCAACAACGACGACGGGGTGGCGGTCGTGATCGAGCGGATGCTGGCGGACCTGCCCTGACCCCCGGTGACGCAGCACGCCCGGTCACGCGGGCACGCCCGGAACCGTCACAGCGGCACCCCGCGCTGTGACAGCCACGGCACCGGGTCCAGCGCCGAGCCCGTCTCCGGGGTGACCCGTACCTCGAAGTGCAGGTGGGGCCCGGTGGAGTTGCCGGTGCTGCCGGACTGACCGATCCACTGCCCGGGGCCGACCCGTTCGCCCTGGTCGACGGCGACGGCGGAGAGATGGGCGTACTGCGTGTGATAGCCGTCCGCGTGCTGGACGACGACCTGGATGCCGAAGGCCCCGCCGCAGGTCACCTTCACGACACGGCCCGTGCCGACCGCGCGCACCGGTGTCCCGACCGGTACCGCGAAGTCCTGGCCGGTGTGCCGCTTCGCCCACCGCGACCCGCCACTGCCGAAGGACGCCGACAGCTCGTAGGTCTCGACCGGTGCCACCCAGGACGGGCCGACGGGCACGTCCCGCTGGTCGAGGCGGACCGCGCCGGGGCACGCGCCGGCCGCGACGGAGGCGTCCGCCTGTCCCTCCAGCCGTGAACGCGCCGCCTCCAGCTTGCCCTCGATCTTCCTCTTCAGCCTCACCAGGTCGGCGTTGCGTTTCTCCAGCGCCTGCCAGGCCGTCCGCGCCTTGGCCTCGTCGGCGGCGAGCCGGGCCTCGGCCCGCAGGCTCTTGCCGATGGCCCTGTTGACGGCCAGGTCGGCACGCGCGAAGGCCCGCTGGCCGCGCATCAGCCCGTCGGGGTCGTCGGCGAGCAGCATCCGCGCGGTGAGCGGGAGACCGCCGCCGCTGCGGTACTGGGCGCGGGCGATGCGGCCCAGGTCCTCGTGCACGGCGTCGATCTCCTGCCGCTGCCCGTCGAGCTGCCGCTCGTACTCCAGGGCCTTCGACCGTTGCACCTCGGCCTCTAGCCGGCCGTCCTCGTACTGGCGGGTGGCCTTCGCCGCGTCCTCGTACAGCCGCGCGACCTGCGGGCCGAGGGCGGTACCGGACCCTCCGTCCCCGTCCATGCCGTCGGCGGGGCGGGCCGCCGGCAGGGCGAGTGCGCACAGCAACGCCGGAACGAGCAGCGGGTGTCGGCGGGATGAGCGCATGGCAGCGATCGTGGACCGGCGCGGGGCCCACGGTCGCGTTCACGTCGCACGAGTGGGGGACCTGTTGCTGCACATGGCTCAGTCTGGCTGCTGCACACGGGGCAACACGGCGTCGGCAGCGCTCAGTACGGCGCTTCCCACAGCACCGTCGTGCCACCGCCGTCCGCACCGACGCCCGGTCCGAACCGACTGGCGCCGCCCACCGACTCGGCACGGCGCTCGAGATTGTGCAGGCCGCTGCGCCGGCCGGCCTGGGGAATGCCGACGCCGTCGTCCGCGACCGACAGGCGCACGCCCGGCCGACCGTCCGGCAGGACCGCCGTCGCGTCCACGACCACCTCGATGCGGGAGGCACGGGCGTGCCGGAAGGCGTTGGACAGAGTCTCGCGCAGCGCGGCGATGAGGTTCTTGCCGGTCAGGTCACCGACCGCGGTGTCGACCGGACCGACGAAACGGTGCGAGGGCGTGAAACCCAGCGGTACGGCGGCCATGGTGATCTCGCGCAGTACGCGGGTGCGCAGTCCCGCGGGTGCCTCGGCGGGCTGCTGGAGTGCGAAGATCGCCGATCGGATCTCCTGGATGGTGACGTCGAGTTCGTCGACGGCCCCACCGACCCCGTCGCGCACTTCGGGCGCGGCCGACCCGCGCTGGGCGCTCTCCAGCATCATCCCCGTCGCGAACAGCCGCTGGATGACGAGGTCGTGCAGGTCCCGGGCGATACGGTCCCGATCCTCGTACACGGCGAGCCGTTCCCGGTCGCGTTGGGCGTCGGCCATCATCAGCGCCAGCGCCGCCTGCGAGGCGAACCGGTCGCCGAGCGCGCGCTCCGTCCGTGTGAACGGGCGGTCTCCTCGGGCGCGGGGCATGGCGAGACCCCCGAGGACCTTCCCGTCCCTGCACAGTGGCAACAGCATGACCGGACCGTAGGAGCGCGCCGGTCCGGCGTCCAGACGCGGGTCGGTGGCGGCGTCGTCCACGAACACGGGGCGTCCGGCGAGAAGTTCGGTGACGATGCCGTTCTCCGGTGGAATGACCACGCCGAGGGCGCCGGTGCGGTGGGGCGCGTCGACGGCCACGACCTCCAGACCGCCCCCGTCGGCCGGCAGCAGCACGATCCCGGCGGCCGCTCCGGAGAGCCGGCGGGCCTGCTCGGCGACGGTCTGGAGGGCGTCGTCGGTGTCGCCGCCGGCGAGCAGCGCGGTGGTGACGGCGACCGAGCCGTCGATCCAGCGCTCCCGCTGCTGGGCGGCCTCGTGCAGTCGCGCGTTGCCGATGGCGATACCGGCCTCCGTGGCCAGGACGCGGACCATGGCGACGTCATAGTCGTCGAAGGGCTCGCCCGCGTGCTTGTCGGTCAGGTAGAGGTTTCCGAAGATCTCACCCTGCACACGGATGGGGACCCCCAGGAAGCTGCGCATCGGCGGGTGGTGATCGGGAAGGCCGCACGAGCGCGGGTCCCCGGTCAGGTCGGTCGGCCGGACCGGCTCCGGATCACGGATGAGCGCGCCGAGCAGACCCCTTCGGCCGTCCGGGAGGTGGCCGATGCGCCGGACGGTCGCCTCGTCGAGACCGTGGTGCACGAAGTCGGCGAGGCCGTCGCCGTCCTCGTCGACGACGCCGATGGCCGCGTACCGGGCGTGCGCCAGGTCCGCGGCCGTTCGGCAGATCCGGTGCAGCGTGGAGTGCAGCTCCAGTCCGCTGCCGACGGACCGCATCGCGTCCAGCAGCTTCGGCACCCGTGCCAGAAGTTCGGACGAGGCCCCCTCACGGGGCGGCGAGCCGGGAGGCGGTGCTGAGGGCATGACCCGAGCCTAATGAGACCCATTTGTTCTGGATAGTCGCATTCCCGGAGAATCTCGCGGAGCCGTGGCCGGGCCGGCCGGTCACCAGGGTCCGCGGCGGCGGTCGCCAGGGCACGCGGTGACGGTTGCCCAGGTTGGGGCTCGCAGGTTGCCGAGGTCCGGCGAGGAGGTCGACGAGGCCCGGCGAGGAAGCCGCCGAGACGAGGAGCGCGGTGGTCGTCATCGCTCCGTCGACCGGTCACCGCGCTCCCACCAGCAGGTCCGCCGCCGCCTCTCGTCCGGCCATCTCCCGCAGCGGCCCCGGCACGGCCGCCAGCTCCGCGTACGTGCCCCGCTGCACGATCCGGCCCCGGTCCAGGACGATCACCTCGTCCACGGCCCGCAGTCCCGCCAGCCGGTGCGTGATCAGCAGGGTGGTACGGCCCTCCGTGGCCGCCAGAAGATCGGCGGTGAGCGCGTCGGCGGTCGGCAGGTCGAGGTGCTCGGCGGGCTCGTCGAGCACCAGGACGGGGAAGTCGGCGAGCAGCGCCCGGGCCAGGGCCAGCCGCTGGCGCTGACCGCCGGACAGCCGGGCCCCGTGCTCACCGACGAGCGTGTCCAGACCGTCGGGCAGGCTGTCGGCCCACTCCAGCAGCCGGGCCCGTCCCAGCGCGTCGCGCAGTTCGCCCTCGGTGGCATCCTTCCTGGCCAGGAGCAGGTTCTCGCGCAGCGAGCTGTCGAAGAGGTGCGCGTCCTGGGCGCACAACCCGACGAGCCGCCGTACGTCGTCGCCGGCCAGGGCGTGGGCGTCCACACCGGCCAGCGTGTAAGAGCCCGCGTCCGGATCGAGGAAGCGCAGCAGAACCTGGGCCAGGGTGGTCTTGCCCGCTCCGGACGGACCCACCACGGCGATGCGACGCCCTTCCGCCAGTGTCAGGTCCAGCCCGGCCAGCGCGTCCCGGTCCTGCCCGGCATGACGCGCGGCCAGCCCCTTGAGGACCACCGGGAACGGGGCGGCGGGGGCCTGCCGGGGCACCTCCGGTTCCCGCACCGGCTCCGGGGCGTCGAGCAGCTCGTACACGCGCTCTGCGCTCCTGCGTACGCGCTGCCGGTACTGCGCGGCGAGTGGCAGCCCGAGTACCGCTTCGAAGGCGGCCAGCGGGGTGAGGACGACGACGGCCAAGGCCACGCCTGCGAGCCGGCCGTCGGCGACCGCCCGGACCCCGACGAGGGCGGCGCCCGCGACGGTCAGGCCGGAGACGAGCGCGGTGAGCCCGTCGCCCAGCGCGGTGGCGGTGGCGGCACGCGACGCGATCCGGGTGAGCGTGCCGTCGGCCCGCCGTGCCTCGGCGGCACGCCCGGGCAGAGCACCTGCGACGGTCAGTTCGGCGGTGCCGGTGAGCAGGTCCGTCACCCGGGTGGCGAGCACGCCCCTGGCGGGGGCCAGCCTGCGTTCGGCCCGCCGCGCCACGGCTGCGGTGACCAGCGGAACACCGGCACCGGCCGCCAGTAGACCGACGGCGAGTACCACGCCCGCCTCCGGCAGCAGCCAGGCCGTGAATCCCACCGCCGCGGCGGAGACGACCACCGCGCTACCGGCGGGCAGCAGCCAACGCAGCCAGTGGTCCTGCAAGGCATCGACATCGGCGACGAGCCGGGACAGCAGGTCGCCCCGACGGCTGCGGCCCAGCCCGGCGGGGGCCAGGCGTTCCAGCCTCCGGTACACGGCGACCCGTGTGTCGGCCAGCATCCGCAGCACTGCGTCGTGGGACACGAGGCGCTCCGCGTAACGGAACACGGCCCGCCCGATGCCGAAGGCGCGCGTCGCCGTCACGGCCACCATGAGATACAGCACCGGCGGCTGCTGGGAGGCCCGCGCGATGAGGTACCCGGAGGTGGCCATCAGGCCGACGGCGCTGCCGAGCGCCAGGCTGCTGAGCAGCAGCGCGAGGCCGAGCCGCCCGCGCCGGGCGCCGGACAGGGCACGGACCCTGGAGAGCACGCCTGGGGCATCCGTGCCCGGCCGGGCGGGCCCCGGGGCGTCGAAGGTGTCCGGAGCGGAGACCTGGCGGGGCTCCTCGGCGGTCCGCGCGCCCGGCACTCCGGGGGTGTCGTCGGACGTGGCGGCGGTCGCCGACACGTCCAGCCGCACCACGCGGTCGGCCACCTCGAGCAGGGCCGGACGGTGCACCACCAGCAGGACCGTCCGCCCCTCCGCCAGCCTGCGTACGGCTTCCACGACCCCGGCCTCGGTGGCCCCGTCCAGGGCGGCCGTCGGCTCGTCGAGCAGCAGCACCGGCCGGTCCGCGAGAAACGCCCGGGCCAGCGCGAGCCGCTGCCTCTGTCCGGCGGACAGACCGGTCCCGTCCTCGCCGAGCACGGTCGCCGTGCCCTCGGGCAGCGCGTCCACGAACTCCAGGGCGCCCGCGTCCCGCAGGGCCCGCCGCACGGCGATGTCGTCGGCGTCGGGCCGGGCCAGCCGCACGTTCTCCGCGATGGTGCCGGCGTACAGGTGCGGGTGCTGCGGCACCCAGGCGACGCGAGTGTGCCACTGCGCCCGGTCGAGGGAGGCGAGGTCGGCTCCCCCGATCCGGACCCGTCCCGCGGTCGGGGACACGAAGCCGAGCAGGGTGTGGAGGAGCGTCGACTTGCCCGCCCCGCTCGGGCCGACGAGCGCGACCGTCTCCCCGGGCCCGACGGTGAAGCTCAGCTCCGTGACGGCGTCCGCGGAGCGTCCGGGATAGCGGACCGTCACGTCCTCGAAGGTCAGGGCACCGTCCACCGGGACCGGGCCGGTCCCCGGCGCAGGTACGGGACGCTCAAGCACAGAGAAGATGTCCTCGGCGGCGGCGAGGCCCTCGGCCGCCGCGTGGTACTGCGCACCCACCTGCCGCAACGGCAGATAGGCCTCGGGCGCGAGCACGAGCACGACCAGGCCGTCGTACAGGGCCATGTCACCGTGGACGAGGCGCATGCCGACGGTGACGGCGACGAGGGCGACGGACAGCGTGGCGAGCAGTTCCAGCGCGAAGGACGACAGGAAGGCGATCCGCAGGGTCCGCATGGTCGCCTGGCGGTATTCGCCGGTGATGCGTTTGATCGACTCGGCCTGTGCCTTGGCCCGGCCGAAGACCTTCAGGGTCGGCAGCCCGGCGACCACGTCCAGGAAGTGGCCGGACAACCGGGACAGCAGCCGCCACTGCCGGTCCATCCGGGACTGGGTGGCCCAGCCGATCAGCATCATGAAGACCGGGATGAGCGGCAGGGTGCCGATGACGATGGCCGCCGAGACCCAGTCCTCGGTGACGATGCGGGCCAGCACCGCCACGGGCACGACCACCGCGAGGCCCAGTTGCGGCAGATAGCGCGAGAAGTAGTCGTCGAGGGCGTCGACCCCCCGGGTGGCCAGGGCGACCAGCGATCCGGTCCGCTGGCCGCTCAGCCAGCCGGGACCGAGCGCGGTGGCCCGCTCCAGCAGTCGGCCCCGAAGCTCTGATTTCACCGCCGCACTCGCCCGGTGCGCGGCCAGTTCGGTGAGCCAGCCGACCAGAGCACGACCGCAGGCGACGGCCACCAACAGCAGCAGCGGAGTACGGAGTCCGGCCGCTGTCGTGCCGTGCTGGAAGGCGCCCACCACCACCTCGGCGATGAGCATCGCCTGGGCGACGAGCAATCCGGCCCCGACGGCGCCCAGGGCGACGACGGCCGCCAGAAAGAGCCGGGTGGCGCGGGCGTACCGCAGAAGACGTGGATCGATGGGTTTCACGTGAAACAGGCCTTCCTGCCCTGCGGGGTGCGTTTCACGTGAAACGCACCCGCTGGACTCAGTGCGCGGCGTCGGCGAGGTGCTGGGTGCCGATGCGCTTGCGGAACACCCAGTACGTCCAGCCCTGGTAGAGCAGAACGACCGGCGTGGCGATGACGGCCAGCCAGGTCATGATCTTCAGGGTGTAGGCGCTGGACGAGGCGTTGGTGACGGTGAGGCTCCAGTCCGTGTCGAGCGTGGACGGCATCACGTTCGGGAAGAGCGTCAGGAAGAGCATCGCCACGGCGGCCACGATGGTGACACCGGACAGGGCGAACGACCAGCCCTCACGCCCGGCCTGGTTCGCCACCAGGGCGGCGACCAGGGCGGCCACGGCCACCACGAGGGCGATCAGGCTCTTGGCGTCCCCGTTGTCGGCCTGCGTCCTGAGCAGGAAGGTCAGGGCCGGCACAGCCGTGACCAGACCGACCCGCAGCGCCAGGGTCCGCGCCCGCGCACGGATCTCACCGACGGTCTTGAGCGCGGTGAACACCGTCCCGTGGAAGGTGAAGAGCGTCAGCGTGACCAGGCCGCCGAGGAGGGCGTAGGGGTTGAGCAGGTCCCCGACGGAGCCGACGTACTCCAGGTCCCGGTCGATCTCCACGCCGTGAACGATGTTGCCGAAGACCACACCCCAGAGGAACGCGGGGATCAGTGAGGTCCAGAAGATCGCGCTCTCCCAGTTGCGCTGCCACTTCTCCTCGGGCCGCTTCACGCGGTACTCGAAGGCGACCCCCCGGACGATCAGGCAGACCAGGATGACGAGCAGGGGAAGGTAGAACCCGGAGAAGAGCGTGGCGTACCACTCCGGGAAGGCGGCGAAGGTCGCACCGCCTGCCGTGAGCAGCCACACCTCGTTGCCGTCCCACACGGGGCCGATGGTGTTGATCAGCACCCGCTTCTCGGCCCGGTTCCGGGCGAGCAGCTTGGTGAGCACGCCTACCCCGAAGTCGAAGCCCTCCAGGAAGAAGTAGCCGGTCCACAGGACGGCGATCAGAACGAACCAGACGTCGTGCAGTTCCATTGACTGTGCAGCTCCCTCGGCCTAGTACGAGAAGGCCATCGGCTTGTCGGCGTCACGTAGATCGCCGCCGGTCTTCGTGGGCGGATTGAGGTCGGCCTCGGCCAGCTCGGGCGGGCCCGCCTTGACGTACTTCGCGAGCAGCCTGACCTCGATGACCGCCAGGACGGCGTACAGCAGGGTGAAGACAGACATCGAGATGACGACCTCGGCCGTGGAGACACCGGGGGAGACCGCGTCCCGGGTCTGCATCACGCCGTAGACCACCCAGGGCTGCCGGCCCATCTCGGTGAAGATCCAGCCCCAGGAATTGGCGATCAGCGGGAACGCCATCGTCCACAGCGCCAGCAGCCAGTACATCCGGGTGAGCTGCGATCCGAGCGGCTTCCTCAGCAGCACCAGACGCGGGACCTCGTCCTCACCGGTGCGCAGGGCGGGCGGCAGCAGAAACCGCTTCCGTGTCAGCCACAGGCCCAGCAGGCCGAGGGAGAAGGACGCCATGCCGAAGCCGATCATCCAGCGGAAGCCCCAGTAGGCGACGGGGACGATGGGCTTGTAGTCGCCCGGCCCGAACTGTTCCTGGAGCGCCTTGTTGGTGTCGTTGATGCCCGGGACGTAGGAATCGAAGTCGCTGTGTGCCAGGAAGGACAGCAGTCCGGGGATCTCCAGGGCGACCTTGTTGTGCCCCTTGTCGACGTCCCCGTAGGCGAACACGGAGAACGGCGCCGGCTTCTCGCCGTCCCACAGCGCCTCGGCAGCGGCCATCTTCATCGGTTGCTGCTCGTACATGACTTTGCCGAGGGTGTCGCCGCTGACCGCGGTGAGCAGACCACCGACCGCGAGGGTGACCAGGCCGAGCCGCAGCGACGTCCGCATCACCGGGATGTGCTTCTTGCGCATCAGATGGAAGGCGGCGATGCCGACCATGAAGGCGCCGCCCGTGAGGAAGGCCGCCGAGAAGCTGTGGAAGACCTGGTTGAGGGTGGTGTTCTGGGTGAGGACCTGCCAGAAGTCGGTGAGTTCGGCGCGGCCCTTCTCCTCGTTGATCCGGTAGCCGACGGGGTGCTGCATCCAGGAGTTGGCCGCGAGGATGAAGTACGCCGACAGCAGGGTGCCGATCGAGACCATCCAGATGCAGGCCAGGTGGATCCTCTTGGGCAGTTTGTCCCAGCCGAAGATCCACAGGCCGATGAAGGTGGACTCGAAGAAGAAGGCGATCAGTGCCTCGAAGGCGAGCGGGGCACCGAAGACGTCGCCGACGAAGCGGGAGTAGTCAGACCAGTTCATGCCGAACTGGAACTCCTGCACGATGCCGGTGACGACACCCATCGCGATGTTGATCAGGAACAGCTTGCCCCAGAACTTGGTCGCCCTGAGGTACTTCTCCTTCTCCGTGCGGACCCAGGCGGTCTGCAGTCCGGCCGTGAGAGCGGCCAGCGAGATCGTCAGCGGGACGAACAGGAAGTGGTAGACGGTCGTGATGCCGAACTGCCATCGGGCCAGCGTCTCCGGCGCCAGAGCCATGTCCACGTCGTCACTCTCCTCACATCGCCACATCGCCGTGGTCAGCGGCATTTTGAGCGTGTTTGTCACACCCAACGCGGGCGCAATCGGGACACGCTTGTGAACGCGTTCACATTCACAAGCAATTATGACCTACTGCTTTTCGACACCGGAAGGGGGGTCCCCTGTGACGTCAACCCCTTGGCAGGAACTTCAACACCTTGTTGAATCCGAGACATGCGGACAGGCGCGCGCCTACGGATCTCGTGGCCCGCGGGGAACCTCACCGCGACCCTCGACGACACCCCGACCACGCAAGCGCTGCTCAAGGCCCTGCCGCTCACCGCCTCCGCCCACACCTGGGGCGAGGAGGTGCACTTCGGCACAGGTGTCGGTTTCACGTGAAACGGACGCCCGGGAGGTCGTCGACCCGGGCACGGTGGCCTTCTGGACCGATGGCGACGCCCTGGCCCTCCCCCACGGGCCCACACCGATCTCGCGAGGCACCGAGTGCCGCCTCGCGAGTCCGTGCAACGTCCTGGGCCGTCTCGACGGCGACCCCCGCCTGCTGGCGACGGTGCGCGAGGGCGACCCGGTACGCATCGACTGGGTTTAACCCGTCGACGCCTACGTCTAGCTAGGCCCTGACGTCTGCCTACAGCTCCTTGCGGAACTCTTCCGACACCCTCAGGAAGATGTCGTTCGCCTCGCTCTCCCCGACCGTCACCCGCACCCCCTCGCCCGCGAAGGGCCGGACGACCACGCCGGCCTGCTCACAGGCGTTCGCGAAGGCGACCGTGTGCTCCCCCAACCGCAGCCAGACGAAGTTGGCCTGGGTTTCCGGCACCGTCCAGCCCTGCGCGCGCAACGCGTCGACCACGCGGGTGAGCTCGCACACCAGCGAGCCGACCCGGCCGATCAGCTCGTCCTCGGCACGCAGCGAGGCGATCGCGGCCTCCTGCGCGATCTGGCTGACCCCGAAGGGCACCGCCGTCTTCCGCAGCGCCGCCGCCACCGGCTCGTGGGCGATCGCGAACCCGACCCGCAGGCCGGCCAGACCGTAGGCCTTGGAGAAGGTGCGCAGAACGCAGACGTTGGGCCGCTCACGGTAGAGTTCGACGCCGTCCGGCACCTCGGCGTCGCGGATGAACTCCCGGTAGGCCTCGTCCAGGACCACCAGCACATCGCTTGGCACCCGGTCCAGGAACCGCTCCAGTTCGGCCCGCCGCACCACCGTGCTCGTCGGGTTGTTGGGGTTGCAGACGAAGATCAGCCGGGTCCGGTCGGTGATCGCGTCCGCCATCGCGTCCAGGTCGTGCACGTCGCCCGGTGTCAGCGGCACCTGGACGGACGTGGCACCACTGATCTGCGTGATGATCGGATACGCCTCGAAGGAGCGCCAGGCGTAGACCACCTCGTCACCGGGGCCCGAGGTCGCCTGGATCAGCTGCTGGGCCACACCGACCGACCCGGTCCCGGTGGCCAGGTGGGAGAGAGGCACGCCGAAGCGGTCCGACAACTCGCCCATCAGCGACGTACAGGCCATGTCCGGGTACCGGTTGAAAGAGGAGGCGGCGGCCGACACCGTCTCCATCACTCCCGGCAGGGGCGGATAGGGGTTCTCGTTGGAGGACAGCTTGTAGGCCACCGGACCGTCGGTCGCGGCGGGCCTGCCCGGCTTGTAGGTGGGAATCCCCTCCAGCTCGGCGCGCAGCTTGGGGCTCTTCTCGCTCACCGCAGTCCTCCTCGTGACCACCACCGGCATCGAATACTTCTCACCTTATGAGGATTCGCCGCCGGTGCGTATAGGTGTGGCCGGACCTCCTCCGTCACACCCGCATCAGGGGCATCAGGGCACGAAGGCGCACGATTCGGGGGGCGCGCCGCACATATATCTACGCGCCGGTGGCTCACGCCGTGGCGCGCATCCCTCGTCCAGGTGAGTTGAGACCTCTTCGCAACATCTGCCACCTCGCAGGCCCTCACCGGTCGACAGGTCAGGTAATGGGTCGGGTGGGCCCAACTGGTTCGCTTTCTGAGGTTGTTCAGCGCTAATGATCATGCAGAAACGTGACTGTCAACGCGTGCATATGCGTCCGCCCTACCCCACCCCATGAGCCCTACTATCGGCTCGCCATGACAGCAGCAGGGAAGCACCAGGTGAGCCGCGCGGAAACCTCACGTCGAGGCAGCAGGCCGGGTCGGGCGGGTATCAGGGACGTGGCCGCCGCCGCCGGAGTATCCATCACTACCGTCTCCGATGCCCTCAACGGCAAGGGCCGACTCCCGGATGCCACCCGGCGCCATGTGCGCGAGGTCGCCGACCGACTGGGCTACCGGCCCTCGGCCGCCGCCCGCACGCTCCGCACCGGCAAGTCCGGACTCATCGGCCTGACCGTGACGACGTACGGGGATGAACCTTTCACCTTCACCGAGTTCGCGTACTTCGCCGAGATGGCGCGCGCCGCCACGTCCGCCGCGCTCGCCCGTGGCTACGCCCTCGTCATCCTTCCGGCGACCTCCCGTCACGACGTGTGGTCAAACGTCGCGCTCGACGGCACGGTCGTCATCGACCCCTCGGACCACGACCCGGTCGTCAGCGAACTGGTACGCCAGGGCCTACCCGTCGTGTCCGACGGCCGCCCGGCCGGTTCGCTCCCCGTCACCGCCTGGGTCGACAACGACCACGAGGCCGCCGTGCTCGGCATCCTCGACCACCTCGCCGCCGCCGGTGCCCGCAGGATCGGCCTGCTCACCGGCACCACGACCGACACCTACACCCATCTGTCGACCACCGCCTACCTGCGCTGGTGCGAGCGTGTCGGCCAGGACCCGGTCTACGAGTCCTACCCCGCACACGACCCGTGCGCCGGCGCGGTCGCCGCCGACCGGCTGCTCGCCCGCCCCGACCGGCCCGACGCCGTATACGGCCTGTTCGACCCGAACGGCACCGACCTGCTCGCCGCCGCCCGCCGCTACGGACTGCGCGTCCCCGAGGACCTGCTGCTGGTCTGCTGCAGCGAGTCGACCGTGTACGCCAGCACCGAGCCGCCCATCACCACCCTGTCGCTGAAGCCCCGCCGCATCGGCACAGCGGTGATCCAGGTCCTCATCGACGCGATCGAGGGCCTGCACTCCGACCATCCGGTCGGGCAGGTCATACCGACCGAACTGATCGTGCGCACGTCGTCGCAGCGCCGCCCGCCGCGCACAACGGTCAGCCCGCCGCGGTCGCCCGAGGGCGAGTAGGGCCTCCGCGGCCGACGCGCCCCGGGGTGCGGTGATACCGCGGGGCGACGGCGGGTCCGCCGGCAGCGGCGCGCCATCGGCCGCAACGGCAGCCGCGGAAGCACGGCGAAGAAGGTCGGCGGAGAAGGTCGGCGAAGAAGGTCGGCTGAGACCACATCCGGCACATCCGCGGTACGGCCGGGTCGCGGTCGCGAGGGGACGAAGCCAGGCCCAATCGGGGCGAAAGCCACGGTGAACCGGAGTCCTGTCCTGATTCACCACCCCTGGGTCATCACACGGCGCGATCCGCATTCCTATGATGGGCCCACACACCGCGGGCCGCTGCGACCAGGCAGTCCGAAGCGGTGCAGATGCGGCGCGATGGTGGAGGGGTCGATGACTCAGGGGGCCGGTCAGGGACCCGAGGTGGAGCGGACGGCGACGGTGCGCGACTTCCGGGTGCCCGCGTACGTCCACGAGACCGCTCCGTACGCCGCCGACCCGCACGCGGGCGAGACCGCGCCACCCTCCGGGGAGGGACTCGAGGAGGCCCTCCCCGAGGGCTACACGCCCACCCAGCGCGATCTGCCCGTCATCCGTCGGAGTGACACGGTCCAGGTCGCCGTCGACCCCGAGCCGGTCGTGGTGCAGCGGCCGACCACGGGGCACGGCCCCCTGTTCGTCGTCGGCGACGTGCACGGCTACCTCGACGAGCTGCTGGCCGCCCTGCGGGAGAAGGGCATCGTCGACGAAGCCGGCCAGTGGTGCGCGGGCACCTCCCGCCTGTGGTTCCTCGGGGACTTCACCGACCGCGGTCCGGACGGCATCGGCGTCATCGACCTGGTGATGCGGCTGTCCGCGGAGGCCGCCGCGGCCGGCGGTTACTGCAAGGCGCTGATGGGCAACCACGAACTGCTGCTGCTCGGCGCCAAGCGGTTCGGCGACACGCCCGTCAACTCCGGCGCGGGTACCGCCACCTTCCAGGCCGCCTGGCTGCTGAACGGCGGCCAGAAGACCGACATGGACCGCCTGCAGGACCACCACCTGCAGTGGATGGCCCGTCTCGACGCCATGGAAGAGGTCGACGACCACCTCCTGGTCCACTCGGACGCCACCACCTACCTCGACTACGGCCGGTCCATCGAAGAGGTCAACGACACCGTCCGCGAGACGCTCACGCGCAGCGACGCGGAGGAGGTGTGGGACCTGTTCCGCAAGTTGACCAAGCGCTTCTCCTTCCGCGACGAGGGCGGCGCCGACGCCGTGCGCTCACTGCTCGACACGTACGGCGGCACCCGGATCGTGCACGGCCACAGCCCCATCCCCTACCTGCTGGGCGAAGTCGGCTCCGAGGACGGCGAGGACGACACCCGTACCACGGTCGAGGGACCTCACGTCTACGCGGACGGCCTGGCCGTCGCGATGGACGGCGGCGTGACCATGGCCGGAAAGCTGCTGGTCCAGCGACTTCCACTCGACGCCTGACCGTTCACCGGGCCGGTTTCTCGGCGGCGGTTACCTACACACCGGGACCCAATTTCTGGAAACCCCCTGTCACCGTCCACCGTCACCGCTCTACCATCGGCTTATCCGTAGCAGGCTCCCCTCCGTTTCTGCCCGACGGCTCGTTGGCATGCGAGCCCCAAGCCCTACGGAGCATCGGGGGATGCACATGAACAGCGTTCCGCAGCACCTGTCGAACGAGGACCGCCAAGAGTACGAGCGGGTCCTCGACGAGGCGCTGCGCTCCGCACCACACCGCCCGGAACTGGCCGCTGTCGGACAGCGGCTCAACTCCGAACAACTGCGCACCATGGCACTCAACGCCACCGCCCTCATCACGGCGGCGGCCACCACCGAGTATCAGCACTACGTGAAGGTCCGCGAGGAACTGCGCCACCCGGCGCCCCCGGGCCCGTCGTCCACCACGCGCGGATCCGGCTCGGAGGAGCAGGGCACGGGCGGGGCGGGACTGGCCGCCACCATGGGCGAGATGGCCGAGGCGACCGGTGCGGGGGCCGTCGCCGTAGTCGCCGTCCTGGCGCCGGTCCTGGCCGGCATCGCCGCGGCGATCTTCCTGCTCGTCGGGTACGCCCTGAAGATGCTCGACCCGGGTCAGGCCTTCGCGCAGACCATGCTCACCACAGGATGGGTGTTCGGTGCCGTCACCGCGGTGGCGATGCTCGTCGCCGCGGTGGGACTTCTGCTCACCGCGCTGCGCAACCGCCCCTCCGCCGAGTCCGGCTTCTACGGCGTACTCGACGAGGAGGTGGCCCGGGCCAGGGAGGCCTGGCACGAGGCCCTGCTGGAACGCGGCATCCTGCCCTTCCTCCAGGAGGCGCTCACCGGCCCGGGCACGGCGGCACTGCACCGCACGGGACCGGCGTCACCGGGCAGCCGCATGCCGCACCTCGGTTACGGCCGTCCCGGGTTCACCAGCCCCGACGGCGGCCCGGAGGCGGGCCCGCGTCCGAGGTACTCGAGCCCGGACTACAGCAGCCCGGACTTCGGCGGCCCGGAACAGCGGTCCGAGTAGCCACCGGCACGGGCGGGCAGTGCCTCAGAGGATGCCCGCCCGGCCGGCGGCAGTGATCCAGGACGGGAACTCGGACAGCAGGCGGTCGTACAGCTCCGGGTCCGGTACGGTGCCGATGTCGTCGACGGCGAAGAAGCCGACGTTGTCGACGCGTCGGCCCGGCAGGGTGTCGAAGCGCTCCAGCACCCCGTAATTGGAGCGCCCCAGTCCCACGAACTGCCAGAAGACGGGTTCCTCCACGGCCTCCCGCAGCTCCCGCTCGATCTCGGCGTTGCGGTAGACACCGCCGTCGGAGAAGAACAGCACCAGGGTCGGAGCCGGCGCCGGGTTGTCCCGGACGAAGGCGCGCACCTCGGCGATCACCTTCTGCTCCTCGTTCTGGATTCCGACCGCCCGCATGTCGGCCTGTGCGGGGTGCAGGCCCTTCTTCCTGCCCCGGCGGAACAGGCTGATCTCCCCCACGCGTACGTGCAGCCGCAGCCATTCGGGCAGCTCGCCCAGACGCAGGTCGGGCAGACGAGCCGGATTCGAGGCGAAGGTCCATGCCTGCATCTCCCCGTCGTCGTCCAACTGCGCGGCGACGGCGGCCATCCGCTCCACGACGTCCGCGACCACGCCCTTGGAGTACAGGAAGGACATGGACCCGGAGGCGTCCAGCACGAGGACGACGCGAGCGGTGACACCGGCCGCCCCGTGCTTGTCGAGGCTGACCGCGACCTGCTCCTTGCGCAGTGACAGCCGCTTGCGCATGTCCACGGGCAGACGGTCCTCGCCCTTGGTGAGGCGCGGGCCGGTGGCGGCCGACCGTGCCGGCGGCGGCACGGGGGGCACCGAGGGCGCCTGCGGGGGCACGGGCGCTGCCGGTGGCGTGGGCGTGGGCGTCGGGGGAGTCGTTGCCGTCGGCGGGGCGGTCGCGGGGGCGGCGGCAGCCACGGGGGGAGTGTCGTCCACGGTGATGCCGAAGTCGGTGGCCAGCCCCGCGAGTCCTGAGGCGTACCCCTGTCCGACCGCGCGGAACTTCCACTTCCCCTGGCGCCGGTACAACTCGCCGCCGACCAGCGCGGTCTCCGTCCCGGCCGTGATGTCGAACCGGGCCAGTCCGGTGCCGCTCGCGGCGTCCAGCAAGCGCAGTGACAGCCCCGGCACCCGGCCGAAGGTGCCGCCGTCCGCCGAGGCGCACAGGACGATGCGTTCGACGGACGCCTCCACCGCACTCAGGTCCACCTCGACGGCGTCGGTCGTGACACCCGCGCTCGCACCGGGGCCGCCCCGCCTGCCCAGGTGCCGCACCGCGCCGGACGTGTGACGCGGTTGGTTGTAGAAGACGAAGTCACCGTCGTCCCGCACCCGTCCGGCCGAGGTGAGCAGCAGCGCGGAGGTGTCGACCTCGGGTACGCCCGGCCCGCCGGACCACACGAGTTCGACCCGCACCGCGGGGGAGTCGACGGCGACGTTGGCACCCTTGCTCAGGGAGATGGCTGTCATACGTCCAGTCTGCCGAGAGAGACCCCGGACGGGGAGAGGCCGACCCGCCCTCTCCGCTCTCGACCACGCTGCCGATCAGTGCGTTCTCCCGGAAGATCACTCGCTCCGGGAATCGGAGGGATGGTCAGGCGCGGCCACTCCGCGACGTCGCGCACAGCTCGACCAGCAGCGTTCGCAGGGTCCGACGCGACCCTCCGGGGGCCGGACGGATTCCGGCGTCACGTGATCGACAACCCGTTCGGAGTGGCACGGCCCGCGCCTCCTTCCTGAGGTCCGGGCCGTGCCGCCGGGTGAGGGCTACTCCGCCAGTGGCAGGTACACCCGGTTGCCGCTCGCGGCGAACTCCCTCGACTTCTGGAGCATCCCCTCGGCGACCTCCTCGGGAGAGGCCCCCTCGGCCGCCGCACCACCGAACCGCTCCGTGATGCTTTGGCTGATCTTCATCGAGCAGAACTTGGGCCCGCACATGGAGCAGAAGTGGGCCGTCTTGGCGGGCTCGGCCGGCAGTGTCTCGTCGTGGAACTCCCGCGCCGTGTCCGGGTCGAGAGCCAGGGCGAACTGGTCCTCCCACCGGAACTCGAACCGGGCGTCCGACAGTGCGTCGTCCCACTCCTGCGCACCCGGGTGCCCCTTGGCGAGGTCGGCGGCATGGGCGGCGATCTTGTAGGTGATGACGCCGGTCTTGACGTCGTCACGGTTGGGCAGGCCCAGGTGCTCCTTGGGCGTGACGTAGCAGAGCATGGCCGTGCCCCACCAGGCGATCATCGCGGCACCGATACCGGAGGTGATGTGGTCGTACGCCGGCGCGACGTCCGTCGTCAGCGGGCCGAGCGTATAGAACGGGGCTTCATCGCAGATCTCCTGCTGAAGGTCGATGTTCTCCTTGATCTTGTGCATCGGGACATGGCCCGGGCCCTCGATCATGGTCTGTACGTTGCAACGCCTGGCGATCCGGTTGAGTTCCCCGAGGGTGCGCAACTCGGCGAACTGGGCCTCGTCGTTGGCGTCCGCGATCGACCCCGGACGCAGGCCGTCGCCGAGGGAGTACGTGACGTCGTAGGCGGCGAGGATCTCGCAGAGTTCCTCGAAGTTCTCGTACAGGAACGACTCCTTGTGGTGTGCCAGGCACCACGCCGCCATGATCGAGCCACCGCGCGAGACGATGCCGGTCTTGCGGTTCGCGGTCAGCGGTACGTACGCCAGGCGCACGCCCGCGTGGACCGTCATGTAGTCCACACCCTGCTCGGCCTGTTCGATCACGGTGTCCTTGTAGATCTCCCACGTAAGCTCCTCGGCCCGCCCGTCGACCTTTTCCAGGGCCTGGTAGAGCGGCACGGTTCCGATGGGGACGGGGGAGTTGCGCAGGACCCACTCGCGAGTGGTGTGGATGTTGCGGCCGGTGGAGAGGTCCATGACCGTGTCGGCGCCCCACCGGGTCGCCCAGGTCATCTTGTCGACCTCCTCCTCGATGGAGGACGTCACCGCCGAGTTGCCGATGTTGGCGTTGACCTTCACCAGGAACCGCTTGCCGATGATCATCGGTTCGATTTCGGGGTGGTTGACGTTGGCGGGCAGCACGGCGCGTCCGGCCGCGATCTCCTCGCGGACCACTTCGGGCGAAACGTTCTCCCGGAGGGCCACGTACTCCATCTCCGGGGTGATCTCGCCCCGGCGTGCGTACGCGAGCTGCGTCACCGCGCTGCCGTCCCGGCCCCGGCGCGGTTGGCGCGGGCGTCCGGGGAAGACGGCGTCGAGGTTGCGCAGGCCGCCGCGCGGCGAGGTGTGTTTGATCCCGTCGTCCTCGGGGCGGACCGGACGACCCGCGTACTCCTCGGTGTCTCCGCGGGCGATGATCCAGTTCTCCCGGAGCGGCGACAGTCCCCTGCGGACATCGGTGTCGACGAGTGGATCGGTGTACGGGCCCGAGGTGTCGTACAGCGTGACCGACTGCCCGTTGGTGAGGTGCACCTGACGGACCGGCACCCGCAGATCGGAGCGTGAGCCCTCGATGTACGCCTTGTGCCAGCCGGTGGACTTCCCGGCCTCCGCGGCCTCCGCGGCATCCTCCTGGGCGGAGCCCCGCTCGGAGTTCTGCTCGGAGGCAGGCGTGCGTGCGTCCTTGATGGTCATGAGACCTACTCCCTACGCCGGCATTACCCGGTAACAGGTTCGGCGGTCGACGCAGCGGCTTCCGTCCGACGACGCCTCGTGGGATACATCACTCGACTTCGGTGACGTTTCCCGTGAAACATCGCTGGGACGGAGGTCAGCGCCCTCTCAGCCCGGTGCTCCGAGCTCCCGCGTGTACAAAGGTGCCTCCACGCTAGCGCCCATTCGGGCGCGGTGAACAGAGGGCCCCCCTCGTTCTTGCGATGATCGGGCGGTGACCACACCGCAGCATCCCCCGTTTCCGCCGCACGGACCCCGCCGCGGACCGAACGCCGAAGAGGGCGACGGCCGTGCGGCCGGCCACGCCCCCGTCGGCGCTCACGGCGCGAGCTACGGACACGGTGCGGGCGAAGGACACGGTGCGGACGGCGGGCACAACGCCGGCGGCGGGCACGGGCATTCGCACGCACACAGTCACGGGCCGGCGGCTCCTGTCTCCCGTCATCTGCGGAAGGTCATCGCCGCCATTCTGATCCCCTTCGCCGCCGCCGTGCTGGTCGGGCTCGCGGTGCTGTGGCCGGGCGGTGCGCCGCCGCACGAGCGCACCGGGGTCGGCTTCGACCGGCAGACACAGCAGGCCACGGTCACCAAGGTGGTCCAGCTGAGCTGCCAGTCCGTCAACGCGTCGGGCGGCACTCCGACCGGCGACACGTCCACCGCCGAGGGTTCCTCCGCGGTGCGGCAGGCGACCGGCGACTGCAAGCGGGCGACCATCCGCGTCGACACCGGCGAGGGCAAGGGCCGTACGTTCGACGAGATCGTGCAGCCGGACCAGTCACGGCAGTTGCACGAGGGCCAGAAGGTGGTGGTCGCCTACGAGCCCTCCGCGCCCAAGGACCTGCAGTACTCGGTGACCGACATCAACCGTCGGCTCCCCCTGGCCCTGCTCGCCGGCGTCTTCGCGCTTGCCGTCGTGGCCGTCGGACGACTGCGTGGCCTGATGGCGCTGGTCTCGCTGGCCATCAGCTTCCTGCTGCTGAACTTCTTCATCCTGCCGTCGATCCTGCAGGGCTCGAATCCACTGGTCGTGGCGGTGATCGGGTCCAGCGCCATCATGCTGATCGCGTTGTATCTGTGCCACGGACTGTCGGCCCGCACCTCCGTGGCGGTGCTCGGCACCCTGATCTCGCTGCTGCTGATCGGTGTTCTCGGATCGCTGTTCATCGGCTGGGCCGCGCTCACCGGTAACACGGACGACAACACCGGCCTGATCCACGGTCTGTATCCGTCGATCGACATGAGCGGTCTGCTCCTCGCCGGGGTCATCATCGGTTCGCTCGGTGTGCTCGACGACGTGACGGTCACTCAGACGTCGGCGGTCTGGGAACTGCACGAGGCCGACCCGACGATGGGCTGGCGCGGCCTGTACCGCGCGGGCATCCGCATCGGCCGCGACCACATCGCCTCGGTGGTGAACACGCTCGTCCTCGCCTACGCGGGCGCCGCACTGCCCCTGCTGCTGCTGTTCTCGATCGCGCAGAGCGGTGTGGGGACGGTCGCCAACAGCGAGTTGGTCGCGGAGGAGATCGTGCGGACACTGGTCGGCTCGATCGGCCTGGTGGCGTCCGTGCCGGTCACCACGGCCCTCGCCGCCCTGGTCGTATCGGCGGACCGGCCGGCCAACCGGCCGGTCCGGGCCGTGGGGGCGGCACCGGGCGCGGACGCGGCGGCGCCGGCACGTGGCAGGCGGGGCCGTCGCCGTAAGCGCTGACGCGCCCGGTGAAGCGTTACGCCACCGCCGCAGGATCTGCCGTAACGGTTCAGCCCGCGCTCTGCTCTTCCGCCAGGATGCGGTCCAGGGCCTCGTCCAGGTGGGTGTCGAAGTCGGCGAGCGCGCCCTCCTGCCCCAGCGGCACCAGCTTGTCGGTGCGGTCGAGAAAGGCCACGAGGGGCGCGGCCGAGGAGCGGAACAGCGCATGGTCGCTGCCCACCTGAAGGCGGATCAGCACCTCCGCCAGCGGCTCCGGATCGACCGGCGCGATGCGCACGTCACCGTCGCCGCTCGGCCGGCCCACCCCGTCGACCAGCAGCTCCCGTCCGAAGGCCCAGGTCACCGGCGCATCCCCGGGCAAGTGGAAGGTCAGGCGCACGGCATAGGGATCACGGGTCTCGTAGCGCAGCTCCACCGGAATACGGAAAGAGAGCTCCTCGGACACGAGAAAGCTCATCATGACCTCTGCCTGTACGGACTCGCCCATCGCCTACCCCGTCATTCGCCGTCGACTGTCCGGGAATCAAACCTCTAACACTCATGGCATCTTGCTCAACGTACACACCAGATCACAAGGAGTGAGTTTTCAGATACTGATAGAGATCGCGAGTGACCCCAGAAGTCGCCCCACCTCGTTCTGCAACCGCTGGGCCGCGGGCAGCAGCCGATCCGCCTGATGGACGGGCAGTGAGATGGCCATCGTCGCGGCCGTGGTGCCGACCGTGATCGGGATCGCCGCGCAGACCGTCCCCAGGGCGTACTCCTGGCGTTCGGTCACCGGCGTCATCCGCCTCATGTGTTCCAGTCGCTTCGCCAGACTGTGGCCGTCACGCACCGTGTACGGCGTGACGGGACGCACCGGGTAGCGGTCCAGGTGGTCACGGCGGGCCTCCTCGTCCAGCTGGGACAGCAGGCACTGCCCGATGGCGTGCGCGTGCCCCGTCTCGCGGAAGTCCGCCCACTCCTCGACCGCCGGGGTGCCCGGGGTGTCGGAGACGCACACGACCTCGATCTCGCCGTCCCGGTACATGGCGTAATACACGGGGACGCCGATCGCGTCCCGCCAGCGCGCCATGGTGTCGACCACCGTGCTGCGACGTTTCTGCTCGGCCCCGCTGCTGCTCAGCCGCTCGGCGGCCTCGCCGAGGAAGAACAGCCCCTTCTCCCGGCGCAGGTAGCCCTCGTGCACCAGGGTGCGCAGCAGGTGGTAGGCCGTGGGCAGCGCCAGTCCGGTCTCGCGGGCCAGTTGTTTGGCGGGCGCCCCGTACTCGTGCCCGGCGACGCACTCGAGGAGACGCATCGCCCGCTGCACGGAGCCGATGAGAGTCGCGGAAGGCGGGTCGGCCGAGGAGGGCGCGGGGGTCCGAGGCGTCGGGCAGGGCTGCACGGGAAGAGTGTGCAGCGGAGCGAATGCGGTGTCAGCCGTGGCCAAGGGTCACTCCCGAAACGCGAGGAGGCATCCCGTGCGGTGGGCACGGGTGGGGGTGTGCGCCGTTCGCGAGGTCGCCCCCGCGTGGAGTTCCGGACTCTAACCGCCGGTCACCGCTCGCCGACGGCCCGTCCGGGAAACTTCCCTCGCCCGAGGGAACCGGTGGTTCCTGTTACCGCCACCGGTGTCCCACGGCTCTCACCAGTCGCTGCGCGACGACGAGCCCGACATGAACTTGCGTACGACGTAGACCAGTCCGCCGACGAGTGCGACGAAGACCAGCAGCTTGAACAGCAGTCCGATCACGAACCCGACCACGCTGGCGATCAGCCCGCCGAACACGACCAGGGCGATGACCGGCACCGCGATCCACTTCACCCACCACGGCAGCCCCGTGAAGATCTCTCGCATCGCCCTCGTCCTTACCTCTCCGCCCGTTCGAGTGCCGGGTCCTTCGACGACCCGGTCCCCTCCGGGAGATTTCTGATGTCCTGCACTCGATGCTAGAGCCGCGAGGGCCCCGGCCGAGCCCTCGCACCCCTTGTCTCCCCCTGACCGATCCCCTAGGGAACGCCGGGGTCGCGTCTCAGCTCTCGGGCGGAGAGAACACCACCAGAACCCGCAGGTCCTCACTGATGTGATGGAACTTGTGGGCGACCCCGGCCGGGACGTAGACCACACTGCCGCGGGCGACCTGCGTGGTCTCCATGCCCACAGTGATCGCGGCCCGGCCGCTCACCACGAAGTACACCTCGTCCTGTGCATGCGGTTTCTGCGGGTCGGCCGTCCCCGCGTCGAGGGCGTACAGGCCGACCGACATGTTCCGCTCCCGCAGGAACTGCAGGTAGGCACCGTCGTTGGCGGCGCGCTCCGCCTCCAGTTCGTCCAGCCGGAATGCCTTCATCGCCTCGTCCGCCCCTGCCTCACCGTTCTCGTCCGATCGCGTCTGCCACGATCAGACACATGAAGAATTTCCTAGTCAAGACGATCGCCAACGCGGGCGCCCTCGCGGTCGCCGTGTGGCTGCTCGACAAGATCACTCTGACCGGGGGCGGCACCGGCGAGAAGGCCGCCACACTGATCGTGGTCGCCCTGGTGTTCGGCCTGGTCAACCTGCTGGTGAAGCCGATCGTGCAGGTGCTGACCTTCCCGCTGTTCATCCTGACCCTCGGCCTGTTCACGCTGGTGGTCAACGCGCTGATGCTGTTGCTCACGTCCTGGCTGGCCGACAAGATCGACCTCAGCTTCCACGTCGACGGGTTCTGGACCGCCGTCCTGGGTGGCCTGATCGTCTCGATCGTCTCCTGGGCCCTCAACGCGTTCCTCCCCGACGAGGACTGATCCCGATGACCTACCGCGTCTGCTTCGTGTGCACGGGCAACATCTGCCGCTCCCCGATGGCCGAGGCCGTCTTCCACGCGCGCGTGGCGGACGCCGGACTCGACGACCTGGTCGAGGCCGACAGCGCCGGCACCGGCGGCTGGCACGAGGGTGAGGACGCCGATCCGCGCACCGTGGCCGTCCTGGCGGAGCACGGATACCGCCTCGGTCACACGGCCCGCCAGTTCCAGCAGTCCTGGTTCTCCAGTCTCGACCTCGTCATAGCCCTCGACGCCGGTCACCTGAGGGTCCTGCGGCGCCTCGCGCCCACTCAGCGCGACGCGGCCAAGGTGCGCCTGCTGCGGTCGTACGACCCCGTCGTCGACAGCGGTGACCTGGACGTCCCGGACCCGTACTACGGGGGACAGGACGGCTTCGAACGATGCCTTGAGATGGTGGAGGCGGCGAGCACCGGACTGCTCGCCGCGGTACGCGAACGAGTGGAAGGACGGGCGGCATGAGCGATTCCGCTACGCACGACAAGGCCGGTACCGGCAGGGAGAGGCCCGCTTCCGGTCCCGGAGACGGCACGCGCGCGGTGCGGGCCGGGCTGCCCGAACCCGTGAAGCACGAGCCGACCCTGCCCGGCCCCGTGTTCGCCGCCCACTTCCACCTGCCGGGCGACCCGACCGGCCCGTACACCTACGGCCGCGACGAGAACCCGACCTGGACCCACCTCGAGCGCGCCATCGGCGAACTGGAGGCCCCGGGGCAGACCGGTGTCGAAACGCTCGTGTTCGCCTCGGGCATGGCCGCGATCTCCTCGGTGATCTTCTCCCAACTGCGCGCCGGGGACACGGCCGTCCTGCCCGACGACGGCTACCAGGTGCTGCCGCTGGTCCGCGCGCAGTTGGAGGCGTACGGCATCGAGGTGCGCACCGCGCCGACCGCCGGGGACGCCCAGCTCGACGCCCTGGACGGGGCCAAGCTGCTGTGGATCGAGACGCCGTCGAACCCCGGGCTCGACGTGTGCGACGTACGGCGGCTCGTCGAGGCGGCGCACGCGCACGGTGCCCTGGTGGCCGTCGACAACACCCTCGCCACGCCGCTCGGACAGCGCCCGCTGGAGCTCGGCGCCGATTTCTCGGTGGCCAGCGGCACCAAGCAGCTCACCGGGCACGGTGACGTGCTCCTGGGCTACGTGGCCGGCCGCGACGCCGGGGTGATGTCCGCCGTACGGCGCTGGCGCAAGATCGTCGGTGCGATCCCCGGCCCCATGGAGGCCTGGCTCGCCCACCGCTCGATCGCCACGCTCCAGCTGCGTGTGGACCGGCAGGACGCTGCCGCGCTCAAGGTGGCCGAGACACTCCGGGAACGGCCGGAGATCACCGGTCTGCGGTACCCGGGACTGCCCGACGACCCTTCCCACAAGGTCGCCTCGCAGCAAATGCTGCGCTACGGGTGCGTCGTCTCCTTCACGCTGCCCTCGCGCGCGCATGCCGACCGATTCCTCGACGCACTGCGGCTCGTGGAGGGCGCGACGAGCTTCGGCGGGGTGCGGTCCACCGCCGAGCGGCGCGGGCGCTGGGGCGGCGACGCGGTGCCGGAGGGCTTCGTCCGCCTCTCGGTCGGCGCGGAGGACCCCGACGACCTGGTGGCGGATCTGCTGCGTGCCCTGGACGAAGCGGTGGACTGACGCCGGCCCACGGCCGCTGCCCACGCCCCGCAGCCCGGCCCTGCCGGGACGACGGGCGGTCCGATCCTCTCCCCCTCGTGGCTCGGACCGCCCTGCGGTCTCCGCGCCCGGAGAACCGCGCGGACAAGGCCAGTTGACCGAGTGGCAGTGTCCCATCACAGCGGCGACAGCGACCTGTCGGCCCATGCGGACGTACTCCCTGGTGGTGCGGACCGGCTCGCTGGGTCATGCCGCACACAGCCCGGGCCCACGAGTGGCTGCTGCGCGCGGCCGCCGCCCGGAACTGAGTCCACGAGCTCACCAGTCGGGGGTGCGCCACGATGTTTCACGTGGAACCAGCCGGGCCACATTTCTCCCATGACCGTCCGACCCGTGGTCAAGCGCACCGCTCGCGCCGTCCTTCTGGACGGCGACCACCTGATCCTGATCAAGCGGACCAAGCCCGGCATCGACCCCTACTGGGTCACCCCCGGGGGCGGGGTCGAGCCCGACGACACCACCGTTGTGGACGCCCTGCACCGCGAGGTGTACGAAGAACTGGGTGCCAAGATCAGCGACGTGGTGCCCTGCTTCGTGGACACGGTGGAGCACATCGGCGAGGACGGTGGCGCGACCGGTGTGAAGGTGCAGCACTTCTTCGTCTGCCACCTGGAATCCATGGATCCGTCCCTGCGGCACGGCCCCGAGGTCGACGAGCCCGCGGGCGAGTACGAGATCGTCAGGGTGCCGTTCACCCGGGTCGGGATCGCCTCCGTCCACCTGGTTCCGCTGTCGCTGCGGCACTACCTGGACGGCAACATCGAGGGTGTGCGTGCCTTGCACGCCCCCGACCTCGGCTGACCCAGACGGGAGCCGGCCCGCGACCGCTGTAGCGTCCGACAGATGTCGGGCTGCGGTGCGTTCGGCCACGACATGGCCAAAAGCGCGTGCTTCACCGGAAAGAGGTGGACGCGGACGGCCGCTGTCGGACAGCCTGACCCGCGTGCCGACACCTTCCCTCGCCTCTCTGCCGATCCGCCGTCTGACGCTCCGCGACCTCACCGCCTGCGCCGACCTGTCCGAGGACCGGGGGTGGCCGCGCGAGGAGCACAAGTGGGGGTTCCTCCTGACCGCCGGCACGGGGTACGGCATCGACGACCCCGGTGGCGGTTTCGTCGCCGCCTGCACCGTCACCGAGTACGGACCGCAGGAGCGCCCCGCGCTCGCCGCCATCGGCATGGTGCTGGTCGCCGAGCGGCACGCCCGCCAGGGCGTCGGACGTCGGCTGATGCGCCACATCGTCTCCGCCCTGGGCACCGTCCCCCTGACGTTGCACGCGACCCCGTACGGCCGGCCGCTCTATGAAGAGCTCGGATTCAAGGTGACCGGTGGAGCGGAGATGGTGGGCGGTCACTTCACTCCGGGTGGGCCGGAACCGAGGACCGTCACTCGTGCGGCCACCGCCGAGGACCTCACCATGATCCTCCGGCTCGACGAGGAGGTGTTCGGCGCCGACCGCACGCACATCGTCACGCGGCTGCCCGCCTTCGCCGATCAGCTGCGCGTCGCCGAGAAGGACGGCAGGATCATCGGGTACGCCGCGGCCTGGCCGAACATGGACACCCACGTCGTGGGCCCGCTGATCGCTCGTGACACCGAGACGGCCGAGGCGCTGATCGGCTCCCTCGCCGCCGGCACCGACCGACCGCTGCGCACGGACATCGACGTACGGCACGAGGAGCTGCTGGCGTGGGTCAAGGAGCGCGGCCTCACCACGGTCGTCCCCAACGCGGTCATGACATACGGGATCAGTGAGCTGCCCGGGGACTGGACCCGGCGGTTCGCGCCGCTGACGGTGGCCGCGGGCTGATTCCGGTGGCCGCCCCCTCACCGCGACGAAGCCGGTCCCCGGGCTTCCCGGGAGCCGGCGGTCGGACGCAGGCGGCTGCCGTCAGACAAGGCTCCGCACGGCGGCAGAAGCGAAGGCGTGGTCCTGCCCGGGTGCGCCGCCCCCCGCCCCGATCGCGCCGATCGGCCGGCCCTCGCGGTGCCCGGGCACGCCGCCCGCGATGGACGGCAGTGGCTGGTCGAGCGCCGTGGGCAGAGTGTGGAAGAGGCCTCCGGGCCGGACGGCATCGACGAGGTCGGCGGTGGGGGCGTTCAGCTGGAGCGCTGTGCAGGCCTTGCGCGTGCTGGTCTCCCCGGAGATCAGCACGGCACGGTCGTCGCGTTGGAAGGCGAGCAGGTGACCGCCGGCGTCGAGGACCGTCACACTGACGGTGACGTCGGCCGCCTCGGCGACGCGGTGGGCGGCGGCGACGAGGGCTTCGGCATCCTGGATCGTCGGCGGGGCGACAGCGGTGGTGCTCATGGGTGTTACTCCTCGGTTGTGCTGAATGGCGCGGTGCCTCGGTGGTCGTCGAGACGGCAGTGGCCGCGGGGGTGCGGGGTCGGCCCTGACCCGCGGTCCTGCGGGGCGGGGTCCTTCAGTGGTGGACGGCGGCGGCTCGCCGCTCGGCGGGCACGGAACCCGCGACGACCGGACCGGGGGCACTCGCGCGCCGTTCGAGGGCGGCCGAGAGCACGGCGAGGACCAGGGCGGCGGCGGCGAGCACGGCGCCGACCCAGTTGGGGGCGGTGTATCCGAGGCCGGCGGCGATGACGACGCCACCGAGCCAGGCGGAGAGCGCGTTGCCGAGGTTGAAGGCACCGATGTTCACGGCCGAGGCCAGCGTCGGGGCGCCGTGCGCGTGGTCAAGGACCCGCTTCTGCAGCGGCGGGACGGTGGCGAAGCCCAGGGCCCCGATCAGGACGATGGTCACGGCGGACGCGCTCTTGTTGTGCGCGGTCAGCGTGAAGAGGGTCAGTACGACGGACAGGCCGCCCAGGGAGACGTAGAGCATGGGCATCGGGGCGCGGTCGGCGTACCTTCCGCCAACGAGGTTGCCGCCGACCATGCCGAGGCCGAAGAGGACCAGCAGCCAGGTGACCGAGCCGTCGGCGAAGCCCGCGACACGGGTCATCATCGGCGCGATGTAGGTGATGGCCGCGAAGACCCCGCCGAAGCCGAGAACAGTCATGGCCATCGCGAGCAGGACCTGGGCGTTCTTGAACGCGGCCAGTTCGTGCCGCAGCCGCACGCCCTCCGCCCTGGGCACGTCGGGTACCAGCTTGGCGATTCCGGCCAGGCCGACGACTCCGAGCGCGGCGACGACGGCGAAGGTGACGCGCCAGCCGACGGACTGCCCGATCAGCGTTCCCAGTGGGACACCGACGACATTGGCGACGGTCAGCCCGGTGAACATCATCGCGATCGCGCCGGCCTTCTTGTGCGGAGCGACCAGACCGGCCGCGACGACCGATCCGATGCCGAAGAAGGCACCGTGGGCGAGCGAGACGACCACGCGGCCGACCAGCATGACGGAGAAGGCCGGGGCGAGGGCGGAGAGCAGGTTGCCGACGACGAACAGGCCCATCAGCAGCATCAGCATCCGCTTGCGCGGAACCTTGGTGCCGAGCACGGTCATCAGCGGGGCGCCGAACATCACACCGAGCGCGTATCCGGTCACCAGGAATCCGGCGGTGGGGATGGACACCCCGTAGTCGCTCGCGACCTCGGGCAGCAAGCCCATGATCACGAACTCGGTCGTTCCGATCCCGAAGGCCCCGATCGCCAGGGCCACAAGCGCGAGAGGCATGGAGGAGTACACCTTCCCAGACGATTGCACGAGCGCTATTGCCGCGTTCACAATAATTGCACACGCGGGCTATATGCAAGCGCTGACAATCGCGGTGCTGGTCTACCCTGGTCGCAGCCGCTCCGGGACGGAGGAACCACATGACAGCGACGAACCCCGCGCTCACCGCCCTCTCCCAGGGCTGGTGCGCTCTCTCCCTGCTGCACGGGAGGATCGAAGCGCACATCGAGCGCGCTCTGCAGGCCGGCCACGACCTCAGCGTGCGCGAGTACTCCCTGCTCGACGTGCTGAGCCGACAGCACGACGGCGACGGCGGGCATCTGCAGATGAAGCAGGTCGCCGACGCCGTCGTACTCAGTCAGAGCGCGACCACTCGCCTGGTTACCCGGCTCGAGGACCGTGGCCTGCTCGAGCGCTACCTCTGCCCCACCGACCGTCGCGGCATCTACACCAACGTCACCGCGGCCGGCCTGAAGCTGCTGGACGAGGCGCGACCCACCAATGACGCCGCCCTGCGTGAGGCCCTCGACGAGGCGGCCACGAATCCCGACCTGGCCCCCCTGGTCCGGGCGGTGGAGACCCTGAAGGCACCAGTGCCCGCCCAACCGGTCCTAGAGTGCGGTCATGGGAGATCTTGAGATACGACCCACCACCAAGGCCGACATCCCGGCGGTCGTCGCGATGCTCGCCGACGACCCCCTGGGCGCTCGACGCGAGTCACCGCACGATCTGGATCCGTACCTGACCGCGTTCGAACGACTCAGCGCCGATCCCAACCAACGCCTGGTGGTGGCCGTCCGCGACAGCCGTGTCCTCGGCACACTCCAGCTGACGATCGTCCCCGGCCTGTCCCGGCGCGGTGCCACCCGTTCGATCATCGAAGGGGTGCGCATCCACGGCGCCGAGCGCGGCAGCGGACTGGGCACCCGGCTCATCGAGTGGGCGGTCGACGAATCCCGGCGGCAGGGATGTCACCTGGTGCAGCTCACCTCCGACAAGACCCGTACCGACGCCCACCGCTTCTACGAGCGTCTCGGCTTCTCGGCCTCACACACGGGCTTCAAGCTCCAGCTCTGAGCGAAGGCTCCAGCCCTCAACGGTGTGGGGCCCTGTTTCACGTGAAACAGAACCCCACCAGGCACCGGGCGGCTACTTGCCGATCCCCCGCCATCCCTCCGGATCCACTCCCCCCGGCACAGGGGCGTCCTCGTCGTACGGCCGTCGCGTGAAGACGAAGGACCCGAGGTCCAGGTGACTCACGGTTCCGTCCGATCGCCTCACGGCTCGCAGCAACTCCCCGGCGTAGTAGCCCTCCAGCCCCGTCCAGGTGCGGTCATCGTTCGCCCGGAAACGTGAGCGACGGCCCTGGCCCGCCAACGGACCCATCGAGACCCCTCCGTCGGAGGTCAACCGCAGGGCGAAGGCGTGGGTCCCCCAGTACCAGGGCCCCGCCAACTCCAGTACGGAGGGGTCAACCTCGCGCAGCGGACGCCAAGGGTCGGGAAACCGGGGCTCCGCCTCCGCCACGATGCGCACGAGGTCGGCTCCGACTCCGGCGAGCGGTGGCCCGGAGGTGCAGTTGGTCAGCACCACCGCAGCCACGTCGTCCTCCACTCCGATGGTGAGATTGGCCAGGAAGCCCGGCAGGGACCCGGAGTGCCCCACGAGCAGGCGCCCGTCCCGGTGCTGGAGCTGCAGGCCCAGTCCGTACGCCGCACCGTCCACGACGTCCGCGGTCTCCGCCGGTGCGGCGGGCACCCGCATCTCCCGCACGGTCTCCGCGCCGAGCACCCTGTCGTCCCCCTTCGCCAGAAAGACGGCGAACCGCGCCAGGTCTCCGGTGGTGGACCAGAGTTGCCCGGCCGGCGCCATCCGTCCGAGATCCTCGACGGGCTCGGCCAGCATCACATCGGCCCACGGATGAACCGCCCAACCACCGGCATACGGAGCGCTGGGCCGCGTGGCCGTACGCTCCAGCCCCAGCGGGCCCAGCACCTCCCGTCGCAGTACGTCCCCCCACGAAGCGCCGCGCAGCTTCTCGATCAGCGCGCCGAGCAGGGTGTAGCCGGGGTTGGAGTAGTGGTGCCGGCGGCCCACCGGGTGGCGGAGCGGCTGCTTGCCCAGCACATCGGCGAGTTCGGGCCGCAGCGAGCCCGGCGTCCGCTCCCACCACGGCGCGGGCGACTCGGCGGCCAGCCCGCCCGAGTGCGCCAGCAGTTCGGCGATCGTGGCCTCCCCCGCACCGGTGTCCGGCAGATGCCGATCCAGCGGATCCGCGAGGTCGAGCGCCCCTTCGTCGCGAAGCCGCAGGACAAGAACGGCGGTGAACGTCTTGGTGATCGAGCCGATCCGATACTGCACGCTCTCGTCCGGGCCGTGACCGTCGACCGAGGTCCGCGCCCCATGCCACACGGCCCGCCCGCCCCGGACCACCGCCGCGACGAGCGACGGCGTACGTCCCTCGGCCTGGGCCACGGCGATCCGGTGCGACAGAGCCCGGCGGGTGGTGGGGAGCAGCTCTTCCTGAGGAGTCGTCATGCGCCCAGTCCACCGGCCATGACACCCCACGTCGAGTCGATTTCCCCGAGCCGTGCGGCGCGTGCCCAGCGTGCCGAGCGGTTCACCGCCCGGATCGGCGGTCGACGAGGCGTCGGTGCCGGGCACGCGCCCTGAGTGCACTCACGGCCCCGCCCTGGGATCAGAGTGTCTTGACCGGACCGGCCTGCTCGGGGGCCACGTCTGGAGGGGACTGCTCGGGGCGGCGTACGACTCCCCGCCACGGGGTCAGGTCTGTGCCATGTCCACGAAGCGTGAGTAGTGACCCTGGAAGGCGACCGTGATCGTCGCCGTCGGGCCGTTGCGGTGCTTGGCCACGATCAGGTCCGCCTCGCCGGCGCGCGGCGACTCCTTCTCGTAGGCGTCCTCGCGGTGCAGCAGGATGACCATGTCGGCGTCCTGCTCGATCGAACCGGACTCACGCAGGTCGGAGACCATGGGCTTCTTGTCCGTGCGCTGCTCTGGGCCGCGGTTCAGCTGGGAGAGCGCGATGACCGGAAGTTCCAGCTCCTTCGCCAGGAGCTTCAGGTTGCGGGACATGTCCGAAACCTCCTGCTGCCGGCTCTCGGCGCGCTTGGAGCCGCCGGACTGCATCAGCTGGAGATAGTCGATGATGACCAGCTTGAGGTCGTTGCGCTGTTTGAGGCGACGGCACTTGGCGCGGATCTCCATCATCGAGAGGTTCGGGGAGTCGTCGATGTAGAGGGGAGCGGCCGACACGTCGGGCATCCGACGTGCCAGCCGGGTCCAGTCGTCGTCCGTCATCGTGCCCGACCGCATGTGGTGGAGCGCGACACGGGCCTCGGCGGACAGCAGACGCATCGCGATCTCATTGCGCCCCATCTCGAGCGAGAAGATGACACTCGGCAGGTTGTTCTTGATCGAGGCCGCCCGCGCGAAGTCCAGCGCGAGCGTGGACTTGCCCATGGCGGGACGGGCGGCGATGACGATCATCTGTCCGGGATGCAGGCCGTTGGTGAGCGAGTCGAAGTCCGTGAACCCTGTGGGCACACCGGTCATCTCGCCGCTGCGCGACCCGATCGCCTCGATCTCGTCGAGCGCGCCCTCCATGATGTCGCCGAGGGGCAGATAGTCCTCGCTGGTGCGCTGCTCGGTGACGGCATAGATCTCGGCCTGGGCCCGGTTGACGATCTCGTCGACGTCGTCGTCGGCCGCGTATCCCATCTGTGTGATCCGGGTACCGGCCTCCACCAGGCGACGCAGGACCGCCCGTTCGTGCACGATCTCCGCGTAGTACGCGGCGTTCGCCGCCGTCGGCACGGTCTGGACGAGGGTGTGCAGATACGAGGCGCCGCCGACCTTGTTGATCTCACCGCGCCTGGTGAGTTCGGCGGCGATCGTGATGGGGTCGGCCGGCTCGCCCTTGGCGTAGACGTCGAGGATGGCCTGATAGACCGTCTCGTGGGCCGGCTTGTAGAAGTCGTGGCCCTTGAGGATCTCGACGACGTCGGCGATGGCGTCCTTGGACAGGAGCATCCCGCCGAGGACGGACTGCTCGGCGTCCAGATCCTGCGGCGGCACCCGCTCGAACGACGGGCCGCCGCCGTCCCACGAACCGTTGTCCGGGCCGCGCTCGTGTTGGTCATCACGGCTGCGGCCTCCGTCACCGCGGCGGCGGGAAGCGGGCAGACGATCACTGGGGCCGCTGTCGGCCCACGGATCGTCCAAGGGCTCGGAAATGCTCACCGAGCCACCTCCTCCCGTCCGCGGAGCGGACCTCGCCATGCCCCTCATTTCTACGGCACGGCACTGACAAATAAGACGCCCAACTCCGGTTCTGGCGCGTCGGTTTTATGGCGGTTCAGCAGCCGACGGACGGAGCGGGCGCCGGACAACCGTAGGCCCGCTGGCACCGTCAGCCAATCTGGTTATCCACAGGCCATGTGGACGACCGGTCAGATGCTGTGGAGAACTGCCCGAAACCTGTGCACGACCCGGTGGACAGCCCTGTGAACAAGCCCGCAGCGTACCCTGGCAGATCACTCTGACCTGCGCATTCGTCGTCCACTGTCTGTGCAGAAGAAAAACTTGCCCAGTCTGATCAAGATCACCTCGAACTCCACCCGGAAGCACACGGGACGAGACCGACCGTAAGGGTCATTGACGCTTTGCATCTATTACCTGTGGATGATTAGATTGGTGCTCATGACACAGGCCCCCGCGCGTACCCGAACCGCCCGGCGCCGGCACGACCGAGAGATCGTCGCGCTGGCCGTCCCGGCCTTCGGCGCGCTCGTCGCCGAGCCCCTCTTCGTCATGGCCGACAGTGCGATCGTCGGCCACCTCGGAACCGCTCAGCTCGCCGGACTCGGCATCGCCTCGGCCCTGCTCACCACGGCCGTCAGCGTTTTCGTCTTCCTCGCCTATGCCACTACGGCGGCCGTCTCCCGTCGCGTGGGCGCGGATGACCTGCAAGCAGCGATCCGCCAAGGGATGGACGGCATCTGGCTGGCGCTGCTGCTCGGCGCCGCCGTCGTAACGGTGGTTCTGCCCACCGCCCCCTCGCTCGTGGACCTCTTCGGCGCCTCCGATACCGCAGCTCCCTATGCCATCACCTATCTGCGGATCTCCTCTCTCGGCATCCCCGCCATGCTGGTCGTACTGGCCTCGACCGGCGTGCTGAGAGGACTGCAGAACACCCGGACCCCGCTCTATGTAGCCGTGACCGGCTTTATCGCCAACGCCGTCCTCAACGTCGCGCTCGTCTACGGTGCCGACCTCGGTATCGCGGGCTCCGCCTGGGGCACCGTCATCGCCCAGTGCGGCATGGCCGCGGTCTATCTGTGGGTGGTCGTTCGCGGGGCACGCCGACACGGCGCCTCCCTGCGCCCGGACATGGCCGGCATCAGAAACTCCGCTCAGGCCGGAATGCCGCTCCTCGTGCGCACGCTCTCATTGCGGGCGATCCTCATGATCGCCACTGCGGTGGCGGCCCGCCTCGGTGACGCCGACATCGCGGCGCATCAGATCGTCCTGTCCCTGTGGAGTCTGCTCGCATTCGCTCTCGATGCCATCGCCATCGCGGGGCAGGCCATCATCGGCCGCTATCTGGGAGCCCAAGACGCCCAAGGGGCACGCGATGCCTGCCGCAGGATGGTGGAGTGGGGCGTGGCGGTCGGGGTCGTACTCGGTCTGCTCGTGGTGCTGTCACGCCCGGCGTTCCTGCCCCTGTTCACTGGTGACTCCGCCGTCAAGGACACCGCACTGCCCGCTCTGGTGATCGTGGCCGTCGCGCAGCCGGTCTGCGGAGTGGTCTACGTCCTGGACGGTGTCCTCATGGGCGCGGGCGACGGCCCCTACCTTGCCTGGGCCATGCTGCTGACCCTGGCTGTCTTCGCTCCCGCGGCCCTTCTCGTACCGACGCTCGGCGGTGGGCTGACCGCCCTGTGGGCGGCCATGACACTGATGATGGCGATGCGCCTGGTGACGCTGTGGCTGCGTACCCGATCGGGTCGCTGGGTCGTCACGGGCGCGACGCGCTGACCGTTTCACATGAAACGCCGTGTTTCACGTGAAACACCGCGCCGAAAGCGACGCTCTGCGGAAGACTCGGCCGGAAGGACGTGAACCAGCACAAAGATAGGGCCGCATCCCCCAGCCGGGAGATACGGCCCCACCTCATCGCTTCAGCGAGAGCAATGCTCAGGCAGCGACGACCTCGATGCTGACCTTGGCGTCGACCTCGGGGTGCAGACGCACGGACGTCTCGTGGGCGCCCAGGGTCTTGATCGGCGCGCCCAGCTCGATGCGGCGCTTGTCGACCTCGGGGCCACCAGCAGCCTTGATCGCCGAAGCGACGTCGGCCGGGGTGACGGAGCCGAAGAGACGACCGGCGTCGCCGGAGCGGACGGACAGACGGACCTTCACACCCTCCAGCTGGGCCTTCACCTGGTTGGCCTGCTCGATGGTCTGGATCTCGTGGATCTTGCGAGCACGACGGATCTGCTCGACGTCCTTCTCGCCACCCTTGGTCCAGCGGATCGCGAACTTCCGCGGGATCAGGTAGTTGCGAGCGTAGCCGTCCTTGACGTCGACGACGTCGCCCGCGGCACCGAGGCCGGAGACCTCGTGGGTGAGGATGATCTTCATGATTCGGTCACCCTTCCCTTATCGCGCGGTGGAGGTGTAGGGCAGCAGCGCCATCTCACGGCTGTTCTTCACTGCCGTGGCGACGTCACGCTGGTGCTGGGTGCAGTTGCCGGTCACGCGGCGGGCACGGATCTTGCCGCGGTCGGAAATGAACTTCCGCAGCATGTTCGTGTCCTTGTAGTCCACGTACGTGACCTTGTCCTTGCAGAATGCGCAGACCTTCTTCTTCGGCTTGCGCACAGGCGGCTTAGCCATGATGTTTCTCCTGTGTGATCAAGAAGTATGGGTAGAACCCGCCCACCTAGAAGGGGGGCTCGTCCGAGTAGCCGCCACCGCCGCCGGAGCCACCGCCCCAGCCGCCGCCGCTCTGGCCGCCGCCGCCCTGCTGACCACCGGCGGGAGCGCCGGTCGCCCAGGGGTCGTCGGCCGGAGCGCCGCCGCCGCCCTGCTGGCCGCCGCCGGGGCCGCCGCCCCAGCCGCCGCCACCCTGGCCGCCGCCACCGCCGCCGTAACCGCCCTGGCCTCCGCGGCCCTGGCCCGAGGTCTTCGTGACCTTGGCCGTGGCACTGCGCAGGCTGGCGCCGACCTCGTCGACGTCCAGCTCGTAGACCGTGCGCTTGACGCCCTCACGGTCCTCGTAGGACCGCTGCTTCAGCCGGCCCTGCACGATGACGCGCATGCCTCGCTGGAGCGACTCGGCGACGTTCTCCGCCGCCTGGCGCCAGACCGAGCAGGTGAGGAAGAGGCTTTCGCCGTCCTTCCACTCGTTCGTCTGGCGGTCGAAGGTGCGGGGAGTCGACGCGACACGGAACTTCGCGACGGCCGCACCGGACGGGGTGAAGCGCAGCTCGGGGTCGTCGACAAGATTGCCGACGACCGTGATGACGGTCTCGCCTGCCATGGGGAACCTCTCGGCGGGTTTGCTCTGGCTGCTTGGTTGCTGCTACTCGAATCCCGGGATCAGCTGAGCGGGAGGGCTCAGTGGGTCTCGGGACGGAGGACCTTGGTCCGGAGGACCGACTCGTTCAGGTTCATCTGGCGGTCGAGCTCCTTGACGACCGCAGGCTCGGCCTGCAGGTCGATGACCGAGTAGATGCCCTCGGGCTTCTTCTTGATCTCGTACGAGAGACGACGACGGCCCCAGGTGTCGACCTTCTCGACCTTTCCGCCGCCGTCACGGACGACAGAGAGGAAGTTCTCGATCAGCGGGGAGACAGAGCGCTCCTCGATCTCGGGGTCGAGGATGACCATCACCTCGTAGTGACGCATGTGGAACCCACCTCCTTCGGACTCAGCGGCCACGGTCGTTCCGTGGCAGGAGGGTTGCGATGCGTTCGCACCGGTATCAACGAGTAAACCAGGACCCACTGACAATCGGGCTCCCTCCGGGGAGGAGGCCCAGCCGTGGACGGCAGAAGACACCAGCGCAGAAGGTACAGAGTACCCGGCCATCCGCTTGCGGTTGAAATCCGGCTGTGAGGGGACACAATCGGTACTCAGCGGATGTGAGGGCGAAGGCACACTGCCTCTGGCAGGAGGTTTCCCATGGCACAGATCATGCGACCCGCGAAGCCCCGGACGGGCCTGCTGGCCACCGACGGCAAACCGCACCCCCTCCAGGACACGCTGCTGGTCGTGACGCTGGCGCTCGGCGTGCTGGCCCTGGTCACCGCGGGGTTCTCCTGGCTCCACGTCCTGAGTTCGTGGGCCGGCCTCATCGGAATCCTGACGGGCGGCTACGGCCAGTACGTCTCCGAGACGACCCGGGAGCGGTTCGGCCTGATCCTGGGTATCGGAGCCTGTGCGATCGGTTTCTATTTCGGCATGGCCCACGGCGGGCCGTTCAGCAACTTCGGCGGGTTCATCGGCGGCTGAGCTCCGGCCGCCGGCACCCGGCGACGGCCGCCTTCCGGCCGTACGCCGGACGTGGCGCTCACAGGGCGCAGTAGGCTTCGCGCGAGAGCCGGAGCCCCTGTACCCATGGGGACACACCAGCCCGAGGAGCGCCCCGAATGAGCCTGACCCTGAGGACCATCAGTCGCGAGCAGCATCTGGCATACATCCAGAGCCTGCCGGCGGCTAGTCACATGCAGGTCCCGGCATGGGCGGACGTCAAGGCGGAGTGGCGCTCGGAGAACCTCGGCTGGTTCGACGACCGGACGGGTGAGCTGGTCGGCGCGGGTCTCGTCCTCTACCGGCAGCTGCCCAAGATCAAGCGCTACCTCGCCTACCTCCCCGAGGGCCCGGTCATCAACTGGTTCGCGCCGAACCTCCAGGAGTGGATGGAGCCCATGCTGGCGCACCTGAAGCAGCAGGGCGCCTTCTCCGTCAAGATGGGCCCGCCTGTGATCATCAGGCGTTGGGACGCCACGTCCATCAAGAAGGGCATCCAGGACCCGGACGTCAAGCGCCTGCGGGACATAGAGGCGGATCACATCGAGCCGCGCGCCTTCGAGGTGGCCGACAAGCTGCGCCGTATGGGCTGGCAGCAGGGCGAGGACGGTGGCGCCGGTTTCGGTGACGTGCAGCCCCGTTACGTCTTCCAGGTGCCGCTGGCCAACCGCTCCCTGGAAGAAGTCCACAAGAACTTCAACCAGCTGTGGCGCCGCAACATCAAGAAGGCGGAGAAGGCCGGCGTCGAGGTGGTCCAGGGCGGCTACCACGATCTCGAGGAGTGGCAGCGTCTGTACGAGATCACAGCCGTGCGCGACCACTTCCGACCGCGCCCGTTGTCGTACTTCCAGCGCATGTGGGCGGCCCTCAACAACGAGGACCCCAACCGCATGCGCCTGTACTTCGCCCGGCACAACGGGGTGAACCTGTCGGCGGCGACCATGCTGGTCGTCGGCGGGCACGTCTGGTACTCCTACGGCGCCTCGGACAACATCGGCCGCGAGGTCCGGCCCTCGAACGCCATGCAGTGGGCCATGCTCCGCGACGCCTACGCCCTGGGGGCGACCGTCTACGACCTGCGCGGCATCTCCGACTCGCTGGACGAGAGCGACCACCTCTTCGGTCTGATCCAGTTCAAGGTGGGTACGGGCGGTCAGGCGGCCGAGTACCTCGGCGAGTGGGACTTCCCGCTGAACAAGCTGCTGCACAAGGCACTCGACATCTACATGTCGCGCCGCTGACCGCACAGCACATCCCCGATCCGCACCTCTGACAGCCACGAGAAAGGTTCCAGGTCCGGCCATGGCGCTCACGCTCTACGTCGACACCGCGCGCTGGCGGGCGCATCACAAGCACGTGCAGGAGCAGTTCCCCGGGCTGGTCCCGGTCTGCAAGGGCAACGGCTACGGATTCGGTCACGAGCGGTTGGCGGAGGAGGCCACACGACTGGGTTCAGACGTGCTGGCCGTCGGCACCACCTACGAGGCCGCCCGGATCAAGGACTTCTTCGGCGGCGACCTGCTGGTCCTGACGCCGTACCGACGCGGTGAGGAGCCCGTTCCGCTGCCCGACCGGGTGGTGCGTTCGGTGTCGTCCATCGACGGCGTGTACGGCCTGGTGGGTGCGCGTGTGGTCATCGAGGTGATGTCCTCGATGAAGCGGCACGGCATCAGCGAGCAGGACCTGCCGCAGCTGCACGCCGCCATAGAGAACGTCCGGCTGGAAGGCTTCGCCATCCACCTGCCCCTGGACCGTACCGACGGCTCGGACGCCGTCGAGGAGGTCATCGGCTGGATGGACCGGCTGCGCGCGGCCCGGCTTCCGCTGCACACCATGTTCGTCAGCCATCTCAAGGCGGACGAACTGAGCCGGCTCCAGCAGCAGTTCCCGCAGACCCGCTTCCGCGCCCGCATCGGCACCCGGCTGTGGCTGGGCGACCACGAGGCCACCGAGTACCGCGGCGCGGTCCTGGACGTCACTCGCGTAGCGAAGGGCGAGCGTTTCGGCTACCGGCAGCAGAGAGCGGCCTCCGACGGTTTCCTGGTGGTCGTGGCGGGCGGTACGTCCCACGGGGTGGGGCTGGAGGCACCGAAGGCCCTGCACGGCGTCATGCCGCGCGCCAAGGGCGTTGCCCGGGCCGGCCTCGCCACGGTCAACCGGAACCTCTCGCCGTTCGTCTGGAGCGGCAAGCAGCGCTGGTTCGCAGAGCCGCCGCACATGCAGGTGTCGATCCTGTTCGTTCCCTCGGACGCGTCCGAGCCCCAGGTGGGTGACGAACTGGTGGCCCATCTGCGGCACACCACCACGCAGTTCGACCGCGTCCTCGATCGCTAGCGGGCGAGCCGTACCAGTGAAGGGCCGTGCACGACTCCTCGTGCACGGCCCTTCACGCGTTCGCTCAGAGTGAACCGCCCGGTTGCTGACCCTTGGCCCACTGCACCTGCGGCCCCTGGCAGTGGGCCACGGACTGCTCGGAAGCCGCGGGACCCAGGACGAAGACGTCCTCCGCGCCGTCCAGCACACCGCCCGACGGGTCGTCGTCACCTGTCCGCCGGACCGGGTCCCGGTCCGGCACCAGGATGTCGCGCACGACCGTGGCGCAGAGGAACAGCGTTCCCAGCAGGTGCAGGGCGATGGCCCAGTGGTAGCCGTCCGTCGGCAGACCCTTGTGGGCGTCGCCGCTGGTCGTGTACGCGAGGTACATCCAGATACCGAGGAAGTAGGCCACCTCGCACGCCTGCCAGATCAGAAAGTCCCGCCACTTCGGCCGCGCCAGCGCGGCCAGCGGCACCAGCCAGAGCACGTACTGCGGTGAGTACACCTTGTTGGTGAGAATGAACGCCGCGACGATCAGGAAGGCCAGCTGGGCGAACCGCGGGCGGCGGGGAGCAGTCAGTGTGAGCGCCGCGACGGCGCCGCAGCACAGCAGCATCAGAAGCGTGGCGAGGGTGTTGACGGTCTCGGTGCTGGGCGGGGTGTCGGAGTTCTGTACCAGGATCAGCCAGAAGGACCCGAAGTCCACGCCCCGTTCCTGGCTGAACGTGTAGAACTTCGACCAACCGTCGAAGGCGTAGAGCATCACCGGCAGGTTCACCACGAGCCAGGCACCGGCTGCGCCCCCCACTGCTGTTCCGAAGGCCCGCCACTTGCCCGCCCGCCAGCACAGGACGAGAAGCGGGCCGAGGATCAGGAAGGGATAGAGCTTGGCGGCCGTGGCCAGGCCCAGCAGCACTCCGAAGGCCAGCGGGCGCTTCCGCGACCACATGAGAACGGCAGCGGCCGTCAGGGCGACCGCCAGCAGATCCCAGTTGACGGTGGCGGTCAGCGCGAAGGCGGGCGCCAGGGCGACCAGCAGGCCGTCCCACGGACGCCGGGTGTGCGTGCGGGCCACGCAGACGGCGATGACGGCCGCACAGACCATGAGCATCCCGGCGTTGACCATCCAGTACCACTGCTCCTGGTCCCGGATGGTGCCGCTGCCCGGCGTGAGCCAGGACGCGACCTCCATGAACAGGCCGGTCAGCACGGGGTACTCCAGGTACTCCATGTCACCGGGGAGCTTGTCGAAGTACGGCACCAGCCCGTCGACGAACCCGCGTCCCTGGTAGAGGTGCGGGATGTCCGAGTAGCACGCGTGTGTGTACTGGGAGCTGGCCCCGAAGAACCACGCGCCGTTGTAGCAGGGTGCTTTCTGGACCAGGCCGAGGGCGAACATGCCGATCGCCACGAGTGCGATCACCCTCACGGGGGTCCACCAGGACGTGCCGAGCAGGGCACGTCGGCCCAGAGGGCCGCCGATCAGCTCGCTGCCGACTACGGCGATCGTGTCTTCCCTGGTCGGCTGCACCGGGTCCGGCTCGCGCACGCTCGCTGGCGTCGATTCTGCACTGGGCATGGGGCACATCCTGCCGTACGCACCTGGGAACACGCCGGGGCCGCCGCACCCTGATGAATGCGGCGGCCCCTGTTTCACGTGGAACGTGCGGATGTTTCACGTGAAACACCCATGTGGGGTGACTACGCGGCTAACCGTTCGCGCCCCAAATGGTGTTTCCGCGGCTGTTTCCATTACCGCCGCCGTCCTCCTCCGTCTCACTGGCCGACGGCGAAGGCGATTCACTTCCTTCCGAGCCGCCCGCGCCGTTGCCTCCGTTGCCATTGCCGGCGCTGTTTCCGTCGTCGCAGTTGAAGTCGAAGACACCGCACGTATCGGTCGGTGCGGGAGGCGAGGGACTGGTCTCCGTGTCGCTGGGCGACGGGCTCGGCGACGGGGTGACCTCCTCGGTCTCGGAGGCAGAGGGCGAGGGAGAGGGCGTGGGGGTCGGCGATGGAGCGTCGTTGATGACCTCGCCGATGGGTTCCGGCTTCGGGAACTTCTCGGCCTTCATTCCCTTCACCGCGTCCGACATGTAGTCCTGCCAGATCGTGGACGGGAAGGAAGCGCCGTGGATCTTCTTCTCGCCACCCGTTCCGTACATCTCCAGGAACGTGCGGTTCTTGATGGACTCGTCGTCCGGGTAGCGATACATGCTGATCGCGGTCGACAGCTGGGGGGTGTAGCCGACGAACCAGGCGGACTTGTTGCCGTCCGTGGTACCGGTCTTACCGGCCACGTCACGGCCGGACAGCTGGGCGTTGGTGCCCGTTCCCTTTTCGACGACGGTCTTCAGGACGTCCGTCACATTGTCGGCGACCTTCGCGGTGAAGGCCTGCTTCTCCTCGACCTTGTGCGTGAAGATCGTGCCGTCCTTGTTCGTCACCTTCGTGACGGAGTACGGCTCACGCTGCTTACCGCTGTCGGCGAAGGTGGCGTACGCGCCCGCCATGCGGATGGCGCTCGGGTCCGAGACACCGATGGAGAAGGACGGGTAGCCGGAGCCGGCCAGGCTGTCCTCCAGGAGCCCCGCGTCGACGGCGGACTCCTTCACCTTGTCCAGGCCGACATCCATGCCGAGCTGCACGAAAGCGGAGTTCACCGACAACCGCATGGCCTCACGAAGGTCGATCTTGTAGTCCGGCGGACTGCCTACGCTGTCCTTGCCGTCGTTAGCCTGACGCCACTGCTCGCCCTTCTCGTTCTCCCAGATCGACCCGTCGTAGTTGTTGATCTTGAGGTTGTTCTTGCCGCTGTAAAGGCTCTTCGGCGAGACGACGGTGCGCTCGTCCTGGGCCTGGACCTCGCCGAGGTCCGGGTCGCGCACCCCCCACTTCATCGCCGCCGCGAGCACGAACGGCTTGAACGTCGAACCGACCTGGGCACCGGTCACGTCGGCGTTGTTGGTGAAGTGCTTGGTGGCGTCCTCGCCCCCGTAGATGGCTTTGATGGCCCCGGTCTTGGCGTCGATGGACGCCCCGCCGAACTGGACGTGAGTGTCCTTGTCGGGGCGCTTCTTGGGGTCGATCTTCTCCTTGTAGACCTTCTGGACCGCCTTCTCGAGCTCGTTGACCTTCTTCTTGTCGAAGGTCGTGTAGATCGAGTAACCGCCCTTCTCCAGCTGCTGTTCCGACACCACGCCGCTCCTGACCACGGAGGACTTGGCGAGCCTGACGAGGTAACCGATCTGGCCGCCCAGCTGGGCGTTCGACTGCGGGTTCTGCACCTTGGGAAGGTCGGTGTACTTCGCCCGGTCGTCCTGGCTCAGATGCCCGTACTCCACCATCTTGTCGAGGGTGTCCTGCATCTGGTTCTTGGCCCGCTTGCTGTTGGCCTCCGGCGTGGCAGCCGGGTCGATCGAGATCGATCCGGCCGGGTCGTAGTAGGTGGCGCCCTTGAGCACCGCCGACAGGAAGGCGCACTGGCCCGGGTCGAGGTCGACGGCGTCCACGTTGAAGTACGCCCGTGCGGCGGCCTGGATGCCGTAGGCGCCGCGACCGTAGTAGGCGGAGTTCAGGTAGCCCTCGAGGATCTTGTTCTTCGGCTCCTCGGCGCCGACCTTGATCGAGACGAAGATCTCCTTGACCTTGCGGGAGACCGTCTGCGACTGGTCGTTCAGCATCGCGTTCTTCACGTACTGCTGGGTGATGGTGGAGCCGCCCTGCGTCTCGCCGCCCTTGGCCATGTTGAACACGGCGCGGGCGATGCCCTTGGGGTCGATGCCGCTGTCGGAGTAGAACGTCTTGTTCTCCTGCGAGATGACGGCATTGCGCATCGCCTTGGGAATCTGCGAGAGATTGACGCTCTGGCGGTTGCGCTCACCACCCGTGGCCACCATCCGGCTGTCGTCGGCCCAGTAGTAGACGTTGTTCTGCGCCGTGGCGGAGTCGTCGACAACGGGAACGCTCACCATGGCGTACGCGAGGCCGGCGGCGCCGACCAGGCAGCCGAAGAACGCGATGCACAGCCCGGAGACGAGCCTCCAGGAGGGCACCCAGCGCTGCCACCCGTCCTTGTTGTGGCGCGGGTAGTCGATCATTCGCTTCTTGCCGGGCGCGCCGGCGCGTCCCCGCCCGGGCCCCGATTCGCCGGTGCCTCCCCGTCGGCCGCCGCGGCCCGGTTCGGCCGCTCTGCGACGGCCGCCCCCGTTCCGCTGTGCCGCGCGCCGGGCTTCGGCACGGCTCCCGTATGCACGCTCCTCGTCCTCCGGACCGTACGAGCCGGACGGAGACCCTGTGGCGCCTCGCGGTGTCGCACGGCGGCCGGAGGACGAGCCGGACTGGCCTCGTCGGGCCGCGGCACGTCCGCCTCCCTGCGGCTGCGGCGGTTTGCGACGGTGCTCGCTCATCGAACGACTACTCCTCGGGCAGGCGCACCTTTGCGCGCCTGGTAAAGGCGGCTGGTTTCCGGTCCCCCCGAAGTACGGATGCGGCCCCTTCCGCATTCACCCGTACTGCACCGGGGACAGGGACGCCCCCGGACGTCACTCGGTTCCCGGTGGTTTGCATGGCGCACACACTACGCACCGTCAAAACCCCTGAGGCCCGAAGTTCACCTCAAATCAGGCAACTTGCTCGCGATGAAACCCTGATGTGATCCCGTTCACCAGTTCCCCTCTTGCCGCGCGCGGAAGCTCGTTCTATCGTGCTGATGTATCGACTCGATACATCAGCGCGGCATAAGGGCGAGAGGAGGCGACGATGAGCCGGCGATCCGGCATCCTCGAGTTCGCCGTACTCGGCCTGCTCCGCGAGTCCCCGATGCACGGCTATGAGCTGCGCAAACGGCTCAACACGTCACTGGGTGTGTTCCGGGCTTTCAGCTACGGGACGCTCTACCCGTGCCTCAAGACGCTGGTCGCCAACGGCTGGTTGATCGAGGAACCGGGGAACGTCGACGAGGCCGCCGCTTCCCTCACGGGACGCCGCGCCAAGATCGTCTACCGGTTGACGGCCGATGGTAAGGAACATTTCGAGCAGCTCCTCTCACAGACGGGCCCGGACGCGTACGACGACGAGACCTTCGCCGCCCGCTTCGCGTTCTTCGGGCAGACGTCCCGTGACGTACGCATGCGCGTGCTCGAAGGCCGGCGCAGCCGGCTGGAGGAGCGCCTGGAGAAGATGCGGGCCTCCCTGGCCCGCACCCGGGAGCGACTCGACGACTACACGCTTGAGCTCCAGCGCCACGGAATGGAGTCCGTGGAGCGCGAAGTGCGCTGGCTGAACGAGCTCATCGAGAGCGAGCGGGCGGGACGGGACCTCAGGGGTCCCGCCGCCGAGGGGACCGCTCATCAGGACACGACATCTGGAGCGACGGGCGGCCTGCCCCGGCCGGGGGACGACCCCCGGCCGGATACGCCCGGCGACACCGCCACGTGAGCGCCCAGTCAGGGCCTCACTCGTACACACAGGGAGCAACCGGAATGGGTTCGGTTCGCGTAGCCATCGTCGGAGTGGGCAACTGCGCCGCATCGTTGGTGCAGGGCGTCGAGTACTACAAGGACGCCGACCCGGCGGCCAAGGTCCCCGGCCTCATGCACGTCCAGTTCGGCGACTACCACGTCAGTGACATCGAGTTCGTCGCCGCCTTCGACGTGGACGCCAAGAAGGTCGGTCTTGACCTCGCGGACGCCATCGGCGCCTCCGAGAACAACACCATCAAGATCTGCGACGTGCCGAACAGTGGCGTCCAGGTCCAGCGCGGCCACACGCACGACGGTCTCGGCAAGTACTACCGACAGACCATCGAGGAGTCCGCCGAGGCGCCGGTCGACATCGTCCAGGTCCTCAAGGACAAGCAGGTCGACGTTCTCGTCTGCTACCTGCCCGTCGGTTCCGAGGCCGCGGCGAAGTACTATGCCCAGTGCGCCATCGACGCCAAGGTCGCCTTCGTCAACGCCCTTCCGGTCTTCATCGCCGGCACCAAGGAGTGGGCGGACAAGTTCACCGAGGCGGGCGTCCCGATCGTCGGCGACGACATCAAGTCGCAGGTCGGCGCCACCATCACGCACCGCGTCATGGCGAAGCTGTTCGAGGACCGGGGCGTCGTCCTGGACCGCACGATGCAGCTGAACGTCGGCGGCAACATGGACTTCAAGAACATGCTCGAGCGCGAGCGCCTGGAGTCCAAGAAGATCTCCAAGACGCAGGCCGTCACCTCCCAGATTCCCGACCGCGACCTGGGCGCGGACAACGTCCACATCGGCCCGTCCGACTATGTCGCCTGGCTGGATGACCGCAAGTGGGCCTACGTCCGCCTCGAGGGCCGCGCGTTCGGTGACGTCCCGCTGAACCTGGAGTACAAGCTCGAGGTCTGGGACTCCCCGAACTCGGCCGGTGTCATCATCGACGCCCTGCGCGCCGCGAAGATCGCCCAGGACCGCGGCATCGGCGGCCCGATCCTGTCGGCGTCGAGCTACTTCATGAAGTCCCCGCCGGTCCAGTACTTCGACGACGAGGCGCGTGCCAACGTCGAGAAGTTCATCGCGGGCGAGGTCGAGCGCTGAGCACCTCGGACTCCGGTCCGCCGAGGGTCCCCGGGTCGCATGACCCGGGGACCCTTCCCGTATGTGAGGCTGTGCCCCATGGCCGTCGTCCGTGACCTGCGCGTCCTGCTGCGCCTGAAGGGGTTCCGGCGCCTGCTCGCCGTTCGCCTGCTCTCCCAGGGCGCCGACGGTGTCTACCAGGTCGCGCTCGCCACCTACGTCGTCTTCTCCCCGGAGAAGCAGACCTCGGCCGCCGCGATCGCCTCCGCGATGGCGGTTCTGCTGCTCCCGTACTCCTTGGTGGGCCCCTTCGCCGGTGTCCTGCTGGACCGCTGGCGCCGCCGCCAGGTCTTTCTGTACGGCAACCTCCTGCGCGCCGTGCTGGCCTCGGTGACGGCGGTGCTGATCATCGCGTCCGTTCCTGACTGGCTCTTCTACGCCTCGGCCCTCTGCGTCACGGCCGTCAACCGTTTCGTTCTCGCCGGCCTGTCCGCCGCGCTGCCGCGAGTGGTCGACGCCGAACGTCTGGTGATCGCGAACTCGCTGTCCCCGACGGCCGGCACCCTGGCCGCCACGGCGGGCGGCGGCCTCGCCTTCGTCGTGCGTTTCGCGGTCGCGGACTCCGACGCCGCCGTGGTGCTCCTCGGCGCCGGCCTCTATCTGTGCGGGGCGCTGGCGTCGCTGCGTATCGCCGTGGCGCTGCTCGGCCCCGACCTCGCGCTCGTGCCGCCGAGCCTGACCTCGGCGCTCGCCGGCACCGTCCGCGACCTGGTGGCGGGCGTACGCCACCTCGCCGCGCCCGCACGCCGGGAAGCGGCCTGGGCGCTCGCGGGCATGACGTTGATGCGGTTCTGCTACGGCGCCCTGCTGGTGATGCTGCTGATGCTGTGCCGGTACGCCCTGACCTCGGACACGGACGAGGGGCTGGCCCTGCTGGGTCTGGCGCTGGGCGTCTCCGGTGCGGGCTTCTTCGCGGCCGCGATGGTCACCCCCTGGGCGGCGGGACGGCTGGGACCCGGTCGCTGGATGGCGGTCTGCGCGGCGGCCGCCACCGTACTGGTGCCGGCGCTCGGCCTGCCGTTCGCCAAGGTGCCGCTGCTCGCCGCGGCGTTCGTGCTTGGCCTGACGACGCAAGGGGCGAAGATCGCGACCGATACGGTCGTGCAGTCCTCGGTCGACGACGCCTACCGCGGCCGGATCTTCTCCGTCTACGACGTGCTGTTCAACGTCGCCTTCGTCGGCGCCGCCGGGGTGGCCGCGCTCATGCTGCCGCCGGACGGCCGATCGGTAGCGCTGGTCGTGACGGTCGCCGTGGTCTACGGAGCGGTTGCGGCAGCTATGGCCCGGTTTGAGCGTCAGTATGTGTCACATCAGTGACACAGAGATCCACCGGAGTGCAGAGTTGTCAGTGGGACCCGGTAGCTTACGTGCGTCTTATCTCGCGCCATGTCCGCGACACGTACCTATTTTCAGGGGGACCCCCAGTGACCACTCAGCCGCCGCCTCAGGGCAACCCGTTCGCGCAGGGCCAGCCGCAGGCCCCGCAGCAGCCCCAGGGACAGAACCCCTTCGCCCAGGGGCAGCCGGGCTTCCCGCAGCAGGCCGGCCAGCCGGGGTTTCCCCCGCCCGGCGCCACCGTTCCGCCGCCCGGCCGTCCCAACCGCTTCAGCAAGAAGCTGCTGCGCGTCGGCGCCGTCATCGTCGTAGCGATTCTGATCGCCTTGGGCAAGTGGTACTGGGGACAGTCAGACGCCGAGACCACGTCGGTGGGCAGCTGCATGCACAACGAAGGCACGCAGGTCAGTCCCGACCTCGCATCCGTCGACTGCTCGTCAAGTGACGCCCAGTACAAGGTCGTCGAGAAGTTCGACAACACCAGCGACGACAGCAAGTGCGAGGCCGTTAAGGAAGCGACGATCGCTTACTACCAGACGGGCGACAACCACGATGTGGTTCTCTGCCTCAAGGAAGTGAAGTAAGCCCTGTAGGTCAGGCCGGAGCGGGTGATGTTTCACGTGAAACATCACCCGCTCCGCAGTTCACGCCTCCTGTTCGGCCCACCACTCCCTGAGCGCCGCCACCGCCGCGTCGTGCTCCATCGGGCCGTTCTCCAGGCGAAGCTCCAGCAGGTGCTTGTATGCCTGCCCCACCGCCGGCCCAGGGCGGACGCCGAGGATCTCCATGATCTGGTTGCCGTCCAGGTCCGGGCGAATCGCGTCCAGCTCTTCCTGCTGCTGAAGCTGCTCGATCCGTTTCTCCAGACCGTCGTACGCACGGGAGAGGGCCGACGCCTTGCGCTTGTTACGGGTCGTGCAGTCCGACCGCGTCAGCTTGTGGAGGCGGTCGAGCAGTGGCCCGGCGTCCCGGACGTAGCGGCGAACCGCGGAGTCCGTCCACTCACCCGTGCCGTAACCGTGGAAACGCAGGTGCAGCTCGACCAGGCGTGAGACATCCTTCACCAGGTCGTTCGAGTACTTCAGCGCGATCATGCGCTTCTTCGTCATCTTGGCCCCGACCACCTCGTGGTGGTGGAACGAGACCCTGCCGTCCTCCTCGAAGCGGCGGGTCCGCGGCTTGCCGATGTCGTGCAGCAGGGCGGCCAGGCGGAGAGTCAGGTCGGGACCCTCACTCTCCAGGGCCATCGCTTGCTCCAGAACGATGAGCGTGTGGTCGTAGACGTCCTTGTGCCGGTGGTGCTCGTCCCGTTCAAGCCGCAGCGCCGGCAGCTCGGGCAGGACCCGGTCGGCGAGGCCCGAGTCCACCAGCAGGGTCAGCCCCTTGCGCGGGTGCGAGGAGAGGATGAGCTTGTTCAGCTCGTCCCTGACCCGCTCGGCCGAGACGATGTCGATGCGGTCGGCCATGTCCTTCATGGCCTTGACGACCTCCGGCGCCACCTCGAAGTCGAGCTGAGCGGCGAAGCGCGCGGCTCGCATCATCCGCAGCGGGTCGTCGGAGAACGAGTCCTCGGGAGTACCCGGGGTACGCAGCAGGCGGGCCGCGAGATCGTCGAGTCCTCCGTGCGGGTCGATGAACACCTTCTCCGGAAGGGCGACGGCCATCGCGTTCACGGTGAAGTCACGCCGGACGAGGTCCTCCTCGATGGAGTCGCCGTAGGACACCTCAGGCTTGCGTGAGGTGCGGTCGTACGCCTCCGACCGATAGGTGGTCACCTCGATCTGGAAACCCTCTTTCTGCGCCCCGACCGTGCCGAAGGCGATCCCGACCTCCCAGACCGCGTCCGCCCACGGCCGCACGATCTCGAGTACGTCCTGAGGGCGGGCGTCGGTCGTGAAGTCCAGGTCGTTGCCGAGCCGGCCGAGCAAGGCGTCCCGGACCGAGCCGCCGACCAGGGCAAGCGAGAACCCGGCCTCCTGAAAACGGCGGGCGAGATCGTCGGCGACAGGGGCGACCCGCAGCGGCTCACTCACCGCGTGGTGCTGCTCCCGGCTCAGGGCACTGGGGCTGACTTCGTTGGCGTTCGGCACAACAGAACAGGGTACGTGGCCCGGGCGGAGACAGGCGCCCCCATTGATCGCCTGCCCAATCCCCCACTTCCACACCGTTCCCTTTATAGGCGCACATACAGGGCCGCCCGGCCTGAGCGCGGATCTTGTGGCGTACTCCGCGGCACTTCCCCTCGCCGCACATCGTTACCATGCGTGGACGCACATTCCGACGACCACTGATCACGACGAGGGACGGGCGAGCGCGTGGCCGAGGCGGCAGACTTCCAGGGGACCAGTGCCTCACCTGCCCGCCGGTGGCTCCGGCGCACCACGGCACTGCTCGCCGGGGCGCCGCTGCTGGCCGGCCTGGCCCAGCTGCCCGCCGCCGGCTCGGCGCACGCCGAGGAAGCGGCCGCAGCCCTGGCCGACGCCGACTCGGGTTCGGTGGCCGTGGCGGTCGACTCGCTCGCCCCCTCCGCGCCCACGGACGGGGACACGGTGACCGTGTCGGGCACCGTGACCAACAACGGCAAGCGGGCCGTCACCGACGCCCATGTGGGCCTGCGTGTGGGCCCCGAGATCGACACCCGCTCGTCGGTCGACGCGATCGCCAAGGACAGCGACGATCTCCAGGGTTCCATCTCCCCGGAGATCGACAACAAGTACACCGAGAAGTTCTCCAAGCTCGCCCCCGGCGTCGCCGAGCACTTCAACATCTCCGTGCCGGTCGACGATCTGGATCTCGGCGAGAACGGCGTCTACGAACTCGCCGTCTCGCTGTCCGGACAGACCTCCGCGCAGCCGTGGGAGCAGATCCTGGGCATCCAGCGGACCTTCCTGCCGTGGCAGCCCGAGGAGGCCGACATCAGGATGAGGACCACAGCACTGTGGCCGCTCGTCTCGAGCACGCACATGGCCGCCGAGACGGGGCCGAACGAGGAGCAGACGCCGGTCTTCCTCAATGACGACCTGGCCAAGGAGATCTCTCCCGGCGGCCGCCTGAACCAGATGGTTACTCTGGGCAAGGATCTCGACGTCACCTGGGTGGTCGATCCGGATCTGCTCGCCTCCGTCGACGCCATGACGGGCAGCTACCGGGTCCGGGACGGGGACAAGACCGCCGCCGGCACCCACCAGGCGATCGCCAAGCAGTGGCTGGCCGACCTGCAGGACGCGGTGGCCGACAAGGAGGTCGTCGCCCTCCCCTTCGCCGACCCCGACCTTGCCTCCCTGGCCCACAACGGCACGGACGTCACCGGTTCCCTGAGCCAGCTCAAGGACGCGACGGACGTCATCGACAACACGGTCGAGCCGATTCTCCATGTGAAGCCGAACACCGACTTCGCCTGGCCCGTGGAGGGTGCCGTCGACCGGTCGATCGTCAAGGTCGCCACCTCCGCGGGCGCCGACAAGGTGATCGCGCGCAGCGACAGCCTCCAGGAGAGCAGCGGCCTGTCCTACACGCCCTCCGCCGCCCGCCCCATCGGCGGCGGCACCACGGCCGTGGTGGCGGACGCCCGGATGTCCACGGCGTTCGAGGGCGACCTGACCAAGGCCTCCGTCTCCACGCTCGCCGTGCAGCGCTTCCTCGCCCAGAGTCTGGGGCTGAGCCTCCAGACCGGCAAACAGCGCAGCGTGGTCATCGCCCCGCAGCGCACGCCCTCGGGAAGCCAGGCCCGTGCGATGGCCGAGGCGCTGCGTGCCCTGCAGAGCGGCACCTGGTCCGAGTCCCAGAAGCTGGCGGCGGCCTCTGCCGCGAAGCCGGACCCGGACGCCACCAAAAAGGTACCGGGAACCTCCTCCTATCCCTCGGCGCTGCGCAAGAAGGAGCTGCCGCGATCGGCCTTCGTGGAGAGCGCGCGGACGCAGGACTCACTGAACAACTTCAGGGTCGTTCTCTCGGACCCGTCCCGGGTGGTGACCCCCTTCGGGCGTGCCCTGAACCGGGAGATGTCCGTGTCGTGGCGGGGCCGGCCCGCCGAGGCGGAGTCGTTCCGCGCCGGTGTGAAGTCGTACCTCGACGGGTTGTCCGGCCGGGTCAGACTGATCGACAAGTCGGAGACGAAGCTCTCCGGCCGCAGCGCCACCATCCCGGTGACGGTGCAGAACAACCTGGTGCAGGACGTCGGGCCCCTGGTTCTGCGGCTCACCTCCACGAACCCCACGCGCCTCGAGATCGGCGGTGCCGGCTACGAGGAGCAGCCGATCTCGGTCTCCGGCGGCCACAGCCAGTCGGTGAAGTTCACGACGTCGGCCAACGCCAACGGACGGGCGACGGTGATCGCCCAGCTGTACACGACGGACGGCCGGAAGTACGGCGAGCCCGTCACCTTCGACGTGAAGGTCACCGAGATCACGGCCACCGTGATGCTCGTCATCGGCGGCGGCGTCCTGCTGCTCGTCCTCGCCGGCTTCCGGATGTACACGCAGCGCAAGCGCGCCGTGGCCCGTGCCGCCGAGAAGGCCGAATCCGGGGAGTCGGCGCCGTCGGAGAACACCCAGGACGCCCCGGAGAACCCGGAAGGCACCGACGGACGTCTCGTGGAGGAGTCCGGGGCACAGAGCCCGGCAGGCGACGCGGAGCAGCCGAGTGACCCGACACCGGACACCGCAGCGGAAAGCGCGGACCCGTCCGGCACGGGTGAGAGAGTGGACCGTTGAGGATGTCGTGGCCGGTCGGCCCGGGACGATGAGGTGGGGTAACCATGAACGCGCCGTACGACGGTGACCGCGGTCAGGCCGTGGACGGCTCGGGTCACCCCCAGGACCCGCCACCGGACCCCGGCCGGCCAGCGCCGCAGCCGCAGCCGCCCGCGGACACGTACCTCCAGGACGCCTACGACCAGGACCCCTACCGGGCGCAGGACCTCTCCGCCCAGGACCCGGTCTCCGAGGCGCTCTACGACCGCGCGGCGCACCCCCCTCCGCCTCCGGGCACGTATCCACCGCAGCAGCCGCTGTACTCCGAGCCCTCCCAGTCGCCCTACGCTCCCGACCCTCGCGTCTGGGCCCAGACCCCGGCCCCCGAGCCGGAGGGCCCCACACAGTACCTGCCGTACGGCGACGACCCTCGGACCACTCAGTTCGTCGGCGTGGACGACCTGGTCGGCCAGGCCGGTGACCAGCGCCACGAGCCGGACGCCTTCGCCCACCTGTTCCGGGACCAGCAGCAGGGCGGCGGCCACCCCTCGTACGACGACCAGGCGTCCGTACCCGCTCCGGCCCCGGCACCCGGGCCGTACGGCGGGGCGCCGGGGCAGTCCGGCACGACACCGACACCGGGCCAGTACGGCGGGCACCAGGGGCCCGACCCGTACGGGAACGCTCCGACGCCCGGCCAGTACGCCGGCCCCACTGCGACGGCCGGCCGGCACGCGGCGCCCGCGCCCGGCCAGAACGCGGTGGCCCCCACCCCCGAAGCGGCCGAGGCCCCACTCCAGGGACCCGAGTCCGCCCCACCGGTGGCCGCGCCCAAGAAGGGCGGACGGGCGGGGGGTCTGCTGAAGTCGAGCGCCCTGATGGCGGCGGGCACGATGGTGTCGCGGCTGACCGGATTCATCCGGTCGGCGATGATCGTCTCGGCGCTGGGCGTCGGCCTGCTCGGCGACACCTTCCAGGTCGCCTACCAGCTGCCCACGATGATCTACATCCTTACCGTCGGCGGCGGCCTCAACTCCGTCTTCGTTCCACAGCTCGTACGAGCCATGAAGGACGACGACGACGGTGGTGAGGCCTACGCCAACCGCCTGCTGACCCTCGTCATGGTGGCGCTGGGCGCGCTGACTGTGATCACGGTCCTTGCCGCGCCCTTGCTGATCCGGCTCCTGTCCAACCCCGTCGCGAGCGACCCGGCCGCGAACGAGGTCGGCATCACCTTCGTCCGCTACTTCCTGCCGTCGATCTTCTTCATGGGTCTGCACGTGGTGATGGGGCAGGTCCTCAATGCCCGCGGCAGGTTCGGCGCGATGATGTGGACCCCGGTCCTGAACAACATCGTCATCATCGTGACGCTGGGAATGTTCCTCTGGGTCTACGGCACTGCGGAAAACTCGGGACTGAAGGTCACGAGCATTCCGCCGGAGGGCCAGCGTCTGCTCGGGGTCGGAGTGTTGCTGGGCCTCATCGTGCAGTCCCTGGCCATGATTCCGTACCTGCGGGAGACGGGTTTCCGGCTTCGGCTGCGCTTCGACTGGAGGGGCCACGGACTCGGCAAGGCCGTCACCCTCGCCAAGTGGACGGTCCTGTTCGTTCTCGCCAACCAGGCGGGCGCCATGATCGTCATCCAGCTCTCCACCGCTGCGGGCAAGGCGTCGCCCGTCGACGGCACGGGTTTCGCCGCCTACGCCAACGCGCAGCTGATCTGGGGACTGCCTCAGGCCATCATCACCGTCTCGCTGATGGCCGCCCTGTTGCCCCGCATTTCCCGCTCGGCATCCGAGGAGGACGGAGGAGCCGTCCGGGACGACATCTCGCAGGGCCTGCGCACGACGGCCGTGGCCATCGTTCCCGTCTCCTTCGGCTTCGTCGCGCTCGGCATCCCGATGTGCACGCTCATGTTCGGCTCCTCGGGAACCAGCGAAGCCACGAACATGGGCTACATGCTGATGGCCTTCGGTCTCGGCCTCATTCCGTACTCGGTGCAGTACGTCGTCCTGCGTGCCTTCTACGCATACGAGGACACCCGGACGCCCTTCTACAACACCGTCATCGTGGCCGTGGTCAACGCCGCCGCCTCGGGCCTGTGTTACTTCCTGCTGCCGTCGCGCTGGGCCGTCGTGGGCATGGCCGCCTCCTACGGCCTGGCCTATGTGATCGGTGTGGGCATCGCCTGGCGCAGGCTGCGCAAGCGGCTGGGCGGGGACCTGGACGGCGCCAGGGTGCTGCGGACGTACGCCCGGCTGTGCATCGCGTCCGTCCCGGCCGCCCTGCTCAGCGGCGCGGCCTGCTACGCGATCAGCCGTGCGCTCGGCCAGGACGTCGTGGGGTCGTTCGCCGCGCTGCTGGCCGGCGGACTGCTCCTGTTCGGTGTCTTCTTCGTCGCCGCCCGCCGCATGCGCATCGAGGAAGTCAACTCACTGGTCGGCATGGTGCGCGGACGCCTGGGACGCTGAGCCCGGGGGTAGGCGCACAACCATCGTCCCCCGCTGTGTGTCGTGCATAGCGGCGGACTGTGGGCACAATTGGGTTCGGCGTCGGACGCGCGGATCGGGAGTCGGCCGACGCGCATGGAATGGGGAGGCAGGAACGGCGGTGGCGGAACGGAGCACAGCTGCCGTCGACGTGGCAGACAACAGTGGCGATGAGCCGCTGACCGCGCAGGCGGACCAGTCCACGGCCGACGGGGTGGCCAACAACCGGGAGCGGGACACGGACAGCGACGAGGCACAGGGGGACCCCACGAGCGAGGATTCCGGCAAGTCCTCGCCTCCCGAACTGCACAGCGGGCACAAGCTCGCCAGACGCTACCGCCTCGAGGAGTGCGTCACCCGTCTGGACGGCTTCAGCAGCTGGCGGGCCGTGGACGAGAAGCTGCGCCGCGCCGTCGGAGTCCACCTCCTTCCGGCGGACCACCCACGAGCCCGCTCCGTGCTGGCCGCGGCACGGTCCTCCGCCCTGCTCGGTGACCCCCGCTTCGTCCAGGTACTGGATGCCGTCGAGGACAACGACCTCGTCTACGTCGTGCACGAGTGGCTCCCCGACGCCACCGAGCTGACCGCACTGCTCGCCTCCGGACCACTGGAGGTGTACGACGCCTACCAGATGGTCAGTCAGATCACGTCGGCCATGGCGGCCGCCCACCGAGAGGGCCTCGCCCATCTGCGCCTGAGCCCCAACGCGGTACTGCGCACGTCGACGGGCCAGTGGCGGATCCGCGGACTCGCCGTCAACGCCGCACTGCGCGGCATCAGTTCCGACACCCCGCAACGCACCGACACCGAGGCCATCGGCGCCCTTCTGTACGCCACCCTCACCCAGCGCTGGCCGTACGAGAGCGACGCCCACGGTCTGGCGGGTCTGCCCAAGGACATCGGACTGATCCCGCCGGACCAGGTCCGTGCGGGCGTCCACCGCGGTCTGTCCGAGCTGGCGATGCGGGCACTCGCCAACGACGGCGCCACCGCCTCCCGCCACGAGTCCCCGTGCACCACGCCGGAGGAACTGGTGAAGGCGATCGGCGAGATGCCCCGCATCCGCCCGCCGGAGCCGGCGTACACCGCTCCGCCCCAGTACCAGCGCACGGCCTATCAGCAGGGCCCCTACGGCCGTCCGGCACCGCATCCAGGGGTCACCCAGGCCGTGCCGACGCCGCCGCCCCCACTGCAGAGCCGTACCGGCAAGGCACTGAAGTGGGGCGTCTCGGCCCTGCTGATCGCCGCGCTCGGCCTCGGCAGCTGGCAGCTCGCGGACGCCCTGATGGAGCGAGGCGGCAAGGCCGACGACCAGAACCAGACACAGACGGTGGACGGCAACGACAAGAACGACGAGCGGACCAAGCCGACCAAGCCGATCAGCGTTCAAGGAGCCCAGGAGTACGTCGCCAGTGGCGAAGCCCAGGCACCGCAGGACGTGGCCAAGACCTACGACGGCGACGACTCCACCTTCTGGCGCACGAAGCGGTACAACGAAGGTCCCAAGCTCGCGCCGTACAAGCCCGGTGTCGGCATCGTCTATGACCTCGGATCGCCCCAGCAGGTCTCGGCGGCGTCGATAGCGCTCCGGTACAACGGCGATCACACGACCGTGCACCTCTACGCCACCGATTCGCTGTCGCCTACGACAGGAGTCGACGGCCTGAAGGAAATCGCGAGCGCCACCACCACCGGCACCTCGCTCACGGCCAAGGCATCGAAGTCCGTCAAGACCCAGTACGTCCTGCTGTGGATGACCGACGTGCCGAGCGCCCCTTCCGACGGCTACAGCGGCGCGGGCTACAAGCAGGCGATCACCGACGTGACGTTCAAGGGCTGAGAGCTCGCCGGGGAAAGGGGGAGGAGGCCGATGGCAGGTGACATCGCATACGGCGACATCGGCGATCAGGAGCTCCTCGCCCTGCACGTCGAAGGCGACCCCGACGCCTTCGGTGAACTCGTGCGCCGGCACCGCGACCGTCTCTGGGCAGTGGCCCTGCGGACGCTGGGAGATCGCGAGGAGGCCGCCGACGCCGTTCAGGACGCACTCGTCTCCGCCTACCGGGCCGCCCACACCTTCCGCGGGCAGGCGGCCGTCACAACCTGGCTGCACCGGATCACGGTGAACGCCTGTCTGGACCGTGCCCGCAAGGCCGCCTCGCGGAGGACCGCTCCCGTCGACGACACCGAGCGCCTGGAGCAGCTTCTGGAGCCGCACGAGTCGGCGTCAGCCCCCGCCGAGCGCAACGACCTGCACCGCCAGCTGCTGGAGGCCCTGTCCACCCTGCCGACCGACCAGCGGGCGGCCCTCGTCCTGGTGGACATGCAGGGTTATCCCGTCGCGGAGGCCGCTCGCATCCTCGACGTGCCGACGGGCACGATCAAGAGCCGGTGCGCCCGGGGGAGAGCCAGACTCCTGCCGCTGCTCACCCACCTGCGTCAGGACGGCAGCGATGAGGACTGGAAGCCCGACGCGGGGCGGAACCGGACGCAGGGTGCATCCGTCCCACCGGCAGCGGGGCCGCACCGGACGGGCCCGCCGAAGACAGGGCCGAGCGATTCAGCCGCGGTGAAGGGCGGAGGTGGACGAGCGTGACGTCGTCGACGACTGACATGACCGGACACCCGGACGTCGCCGAGATCTCCGACCTCGCCGAAGGTCTCCTCCCGGACACGCGGACCACCGACGTACGACGACACCTGGAGAGCTGCGAGCTCTGCACGGACGTCTTCGCGTCCCTGGCGGAGATCCAGGGACTGCTCGGCACCCTCCCGGCCCCGCCCCGCATGCCGGACGACGTGGCCGCCCGGATCGACGCCGCCCTGGCAGCCGAGGCGCTGTCGAGTGCCGACAGCGCGGAACCTCACCCCGCGGAGACCTCCTCCGGCGACGACGACGTGCGTGTTTCACGTGAAACATCAGCCGCGGCCGACCGGCCGGCCGGGCACGCCCGCCCCTCCTCCACCGGCCCCGGCCGCAAGGACCACCGGCGAGGAGGACGACGAAGAATCGCTGTACTCGGCGCCGTGGCCGCCGCTGCCGCCATCGGACTCGGATCGGTCATCGTGTCCTCCCTGACCGGGGGGCGTCCGTCCGGCGACACCGCCCACGAGCAGCAGACCGTACTCGCGGACACGTTCTCCGAGGGACAGCTCAGGGACAAGGTGACCGGCCTCCTCACGGACGACGGCGCCCAGAACGGGTCCCGCACACCGCGTAGCTTCGGCATGGAGTCCCAGAACGGTGGCCAGACCGCCGAGAACCATGTCTTCAAGAAGCCGACGGTCCCCGAGTGCATTCAGAAGGGCATCGGCCGCGACGACCCCGCGATCGCCACGGAACAGGGTGTCTACAAGGGCAAGGAAGCACTGCTGGTGGTACTGCCCGATGCCTCCAACGACACCCGGGTCACCGCCTACATCGTCGAGTCGACGTGTGTGGACCAGCCCGTGGTCGGCAAGGCCAAGATCCTTCTGAAGCACTCCTACGCGCGTTCGTAGCGGTCGGGCTTCCTTCACACATGGCGTCCCGGCCCTGTCGCCGTGTGCCCGGGCACAGAGGGAATGCGCGCCCCGTAGGATCCGTTAGGTGGGGTGAGAGTGCAGAGTGCAGCTCTCCACCCGGCCTGAAGACCCAGTCCAGAGACGAGGAATGAAGCCGTGAGCGACGTCCGAAACGTGATCATCATCGGCTCCGGGCCCGCCGGCTACACGGCGGCGCTCTACACCGCGCGCGCGTCACTGAAGCCGCTGGTGTTCGAGGGTGCCGTCACCGCGGGCGGAGCGCTGATGAACACCACCGAGGTGGAGAACTTCCCTGGTTTCCAGGACGGCATCATGGGCCCCGAGCTCATGGACAACATGCGGGCCCAGGCCGAGCGCTTCGGTGCCGAGCTGATCCCGGACGACATCGTCGCCGTCGACCTCACCAGTGAGATCAAGACCGTCACCGACACCGCGGGCACCGTCCATCAGGCCAAGGCCGTCATCGTCACCACCGGTTCCCAGCACCGCAAGCTCGGCCTGCCGAACGAGGACGCTCTGTCCGGCCGCGGAGTCTCCTGGTGCGCGACCTGTGACGGCTTCTTCTTCAAGGATCAGGACATCGCAGTGATCGGTGGCGGGGACACCGCGATGGAAGAGGCCACGTTCCTCTCCCGCTTCGCGAAGTCCGTGACGATCGTCCACCGCCGGGACACCCTGCGCGCCTCCAAGGCGATGCAGGAGCGCGCCTTCGCCGACCCCAAGATCACGTTCGTCTGGGACAGCGAAATCGCCGAGGTTCAGGGCGACCAGAAGCTGGCGGGCCTGAAGCTGCGCAATGTCAAGACCGGCGAGCTTTCGGACCTGCCGGTGACCGGCCTGTTCATCGCGATCGGCCACGACCCTCGCACCGAGCTCTTCAAGGGCCAGCTCGACCTGGACTCGGAGGGTTACCTGAAGGTCGACGCGCCCTCGACCCGCACCAACCTGACGGGTGTCTTCGGCGCTGGTGACGTGGTCGACCACACCTACCGCCAGGCGATCACCGCCGCGGGCACCGGCTGCTCCGCCGCTCTCGACGCCGAGCGCTTCCTCGCCGCCCTCAGCGACGAGGACAAAGCGGAGCCCGAGAAGACCGCCGTCTGACCACCCCATTCCCGCACCAACCAGTTAAGGAGCCCGCCGTGGCCGGCACCCTGAAGCATGTGACCGACGACTCCTTCGAGCAGGACGTCCTCAAGAACGACAAGCCCGTCCTGGTGGACTTCTGGGCCGCCTGGTGCGGTCCGTGCCGTCAGATCGCGCCGTCCCTCGAAGCGATTGCCGCCGAGTACGGCGACAAGATCGAAATCGTCAAGCTGAACATCGACGAGAACCCGGGTACGGCTGCCAAGTACGGCGTCATGTCCATCCCGACCCTGAACGTCTACCAGGGTGGCGAGGTCGCCAAGACCATCGTCGGCGCCAAGCCGAAGGCCGCGATCGTCCGCGACCTCGAGGACTTCATCGCCGACTGATGTTTCACGTGAAACGCGAATGGGCCGACCTACACAGGTCGGCCCATTCGTTGGTTACAGCGGACGCAGCACCGGTTCCTTCTGGACCGCTCCGAGTAGACGGTCCAGTGCCATCTCCACGTCTTCCTTCCAGGACAGCGTGGACCGAAGGTCCAGCCGCAGCCGCGGATAGCGGGGGTGGGGCCGGACCGTCTTGAAGCCCACTGCCAGCAGATGGTCCGCCGGCAGGACGCAGGCTGGATCTTTCCAGCGGGCATCGCCGAACGCCTCGATCGCTTTGAAGCCCCGGCGCAGAAGATCCTTGGCGACCGTCTGGACCATCACCCGGCCCAGTCCCTGGCCCTGATACCCCGGCATCACGAACGCGGTCATCAGCTGGACCGCGTCGGACGATACCGGACTGGTCGGGAACGCCGTCGCGCGCGGTACATACGCGGGCGGTGCGTAGAAGACGAAGCCCACGGGCACGTCATCGACGTAGACCACCCGGCCGCACGAGCCCCAGTCCAACAGGACGGCGGAGATCCACGACTCCTTCGCCAGGGCCGGTGTTCCCGCCTTTACCGCGGCCTCGCCGCTGACGGGGTCCAGTTCCCAGAAGACGCACGAGCGACAGCGTCGGGGGAGGTCCTGAAGGTTGTCCAGCGTGAGCGGTACGAGCCGACGCCCCATGAAGGCTGTTCCTCACTTCCTTCGCCTGCCGCGTCGCGGGCGGCTGTCAGAGCGCTCCGTTCCCTGAGCAGGCTGCCGAGGAACCCACCGACCGCGCCCAGCCCCAAGCCCGCGCTCACCAGTTCGGTGCGGCTCATCGTTCGCATGGCCCCTGCCTTCCTCTCAGAGGTACTGCCAGGTGACAAAGCCCTCCCGATCGCATCGTATCCACGATGCGGTGGCCTCGACACCGGCACAAAGCAAAGGGCGGGCCGTGTTCCGGTATGCGCCGGACACGACACGCCCTTGCGGCAGCTGAAGCGCCGCCGGATGCTCCACCTACCCGAGCATCAGGATTCGACGTCCTCGCTCTCGCCGTCCATGAGGCCTTTCTGCAGTACGGGGCCTTCGCCTGGAGCGAGGCTGCCGAGGATCCGCTCGAGGTCGTCCATGGAGGCGAACTCCACGGTGATCTTGCCCTTCTTCTGACCCAGATCGACCTTCACTCGCGTCTCGAAGCGGTCCGAGAGCCGCGTCGCCAGGTCCGAGAGCGCCGGGGAAACCAGGGAACCGGCCCGTGGGCCCTTGGCTCGCTGCGGCTTCTGCGGCCGGGATCCCATCAGGGTCACGATCTCCTCGACCGACCGCACCGAGAGCCCTTCGGCCACGATGCGATGGGCCAGCCGGTCCTGCTCCTCCGAGTCGTCGACGGACAGCAAGGCGCGCGCATGTCCCGCGGAGAGCACACCTGCGGCCACCCGGTTCTGCACCTTCGGGGAGAGCTTCAGCAGACGCAGCGTGTTGGAGACCTGCGGACGGGAACGACCGATGCGGTCCGCCAGCTGATCGTGCGTGCAGTTGAAGTCCTTGAGCAGCTGGTCGTAGGCGAACGCCTCCTCCAGCGGGTTCAGCTGGGCGCGGTGCAGGTTCTCCAGGAGTGCGTCCAGAAGGAGCTTCTCGTCCTCCGTCGCTCGCACGATCGCTGGGATGGCCTCCAGCTCCAACTCTCGGCAGGCGCGGAAGCGGCGCTCACCCATGATGAGCTCATAGCGCCCGGGCTCCGTCGGCCGAACGACAACCGGCTGGAGGAGGCCGACCTCCCTGATGGAGGTGACGAGCTCGGCCAGCGCATCGTCGTCGAAGTCCTTGCGCGGCTGCTTCGGATTCGGCGTGATGGCGTCGAGAGGGACCTCGGCGAAGTACGCCCCCATGGGCGGCCGAAGCCCCTCCGTACCCTCCGGTGCCGCCGGGTCTGCCGTTTCACGTGAAACACGCGACAGTGTGGCCACCTTTGCCGCGGCCACCCCGCGTTCGTTCGGCAGCAGAGGCATCGCCCCAGGGGCCGCGGAAGCCACGCTTCCCAGCGCCGCCGAGGCGACCGACTTCTCGGTCGGGGCGTTGGGGATCAGCGCGCCCAAACCACGGCCCAACCCCCTCCGTCGCTCACTCACTGGATCCCCTCCACCATGCTCGGGTCATTCTGAGCGCCGAGGTGTGCGTGGGTCGCGTCGTAGTTGACGCCCACACCCCTCAGCGCGATCTCGCGGGCCGCCTCCAGATAGGAGAGGGCTCCACTCGATCCTGGATCGTAGGTCAGTACCGTCTGCCCGTAACTCGGGGCCTCGGAGATGCGGACCGAGCGGGGAATGCTCGTCCGCAGCACCTCCTCGCCGAAGTGGCTGCGCACCTCGTCCGCGACCTGGGACGCGAGCCGCGTCCTGCCGTCGTACATGGTGAGGAGGATCGTCGACACATGCAGTGTGGGGTTGAGGTGTCCCCGAACCAGGTCGACGTTGCGCAGCAACTGCCCCAACCCTTCCAGCGCGTAGTACTCGCACTGGATCGGAATCAGCACCTCCTGACCGGCGACGAGCGCATTGACCGTCAACAGGCCGAGGGAGGGCGGGCAGTCGATGAGGATGTAGTCCAGCGGCTGCTCGTATGCCGTGATCGCCCGCTGGAGTCGACTCTCACGTGCGACCAGAGAAACCAGTTCGATCTCCGCACCGGCGAGATCGATCGTGGCGGGCGCACAGAACAGACCCTCGACATCGGGGACCGGCTGGACCACTTCCGAGAGCGGCCGGCTCTCGACCAGTACGTCGTAGATCGAGGGGACATCGGCGTGATGGTCGATACCCAGCGCGGTGGAGGCGTTGCCCTGCGGGTCAAGGTCGACGACCAGGACCCTGGCACCGTGCAGGGCGAGTGACGCGGCAAGATTGACGGTCGTCGTTGTCTTGCCCACACCCCCCTTCTGGTTCGCTACGACCATGACCCGGGTCTGCTCGGGCCGCGGCAGCCCCTCGCCGGTGCGGCCCAGAGCCTCCACCGCCAATTGGGCAGCACGACCGATCGGAGTGTCGTCCATCGGAGGCGGTGTTTCACGTGAAACATCCGCTCCCATCGACTCGGTACGGGGACCGGGGACCGGATCGGTCATCGGTCCCGCGATATTGGCGTCGGACCGCAAGGATTCACTCTCCTCGACTTCAGGCTCGCAATGAACAGAGCCTCCCATGCCTTCGGGGTCATGAACCAGTGAGGCCTGGCCTTGTGTGGAGAAATCCACCTCTGTGGACAACTCTGTGCCCTCTCCGAGCGACCCGAGAGGCTTTCGGTCACGGGGATCGGCCGCGGCGCGGCCGCGACTGATGATGCCGTGCAGCAGTGAGCGACGTTTCACGTGAAACACGATGCACAGCAGCCGGTGGCGAACTGCCGCGACACTCCGGTGTGCGGAGGTAGGGCAGCTTGTGTGGAGTACGGCCAGCCCTCAAGGGCCATCAGAACGACTGAGGGCCGTCACGGTCGCCGCAACCAGGCGTGACGCTATCCGCGACGCCGACGGGTCCGCCCGGTCCGAGCCGCCTTGGCCCGCTTGGCGGCAAAGCGCACACCCCCGGGACTTTCGCCGACCTCAACCCGCACCACGGTGGACATGGGGTCCACGACACCCTCTCCGACGTGAAGGACGGACGTCTTTGCGGCGCCGAGTTTGCTCAACGCCGCGGTCGCGGCCTTCAGCTCCTCCTCGGCCGTGTCGCCCTTGAGTGCGAGCATCTCGCCGTACGGGCGTAGTAGCGGAATTCCCCAAGTGGCGAGGCGGTCCAGCGGAGCAACGGCGCGGGCCGTCACCACGTGTACCGGCGGCATCTTGCCCATGACCTCCTCAGCCCGGCCACGCACAACGGTGACATGGTCCAGGCCCAGCAGTTCCACGACCTCGGTCAGGAAGTTCGTACGGCGCAGCAGCGGCTCCAGGAGAGTGATCTTCAGGTCGTCCCGCACCAGGGCCAGCGGGATACCGGGCAGCCCTGCGCCCGAGCCGACGTCGCACACCGTCACGCCCTCGGGGACGACCTCCGAAAGCACCGCGCAGTTCAGCAGATGCCGCTCCCAGAGACGGGGGACTTCGCGCGGACCGATCAGACCGCGCTTCACGCCCGCCTCGGCGAGCAGTTCCGCGTAGCGGACCGCGTCCGCGTAGCGATCACCGAACACGTCATGTGCCTGTTCGGGTACAGGGGGAAGCTCCGCTGCCTCCGACACGGGGACCGTCCTTCCGTACGGTACCGACGCGCCGGGCGCCGGTACCAGAACCACCAGAACTATCAGGCTGACAAAATTCGGCCCCGCCTGCGCAACAGACGGGGCCGGGGAACGAGGGAACCGATCAGGCGGGAAGCACGACGACGCAGCGCTCCGGCTCCTCGCCCTCGGACTCACTGCGCAGCCCTGCGGCCTTGATCGCGTCGTGCACGACCTTGCGCTCGAAGGGCGTCATCGGCTTCAGCCGCACGGACTCGCCGCTGCTCCTGACCTCGGCCGCGGCCTTGGCGCCCAGCTCGGACAGCTCGGCCCGCTTGTTGGCCCGGTAGCCCGCGATGTCGAGCATCAGCCGGCTGCGGTCACCGGTTTCCCGGTGCACAGCCAGGCGCGTGAGCTCCTGCAGAGCCTCCAGCACCTCGCCGTCCCGGCCGACCAGCTTCTGCAGATCCCGGCTGTTGCTGTCGCTGATGATCGAGACGGAGGCACGGTCGGCCTCGACGTCCATGTCGATGTCGCCGTCGAGGTCGGCGATGTCGAGCAGACCCTCCAGGTAGTCCGCGGCGATGTCACCCTCCTGCTCGAGGCGGGTGAGGGTGTCTGCACCCTCGGCAGCGGCGGAGGTGGTGCCTTCCGTCACGGGATGGACTCCTTCTTACTTCTTGGACGGGGACTTGGGCCGCTGCGGGCCCTTGCGCTGCCCGGACTGGGCCTTGCTGCGGCCACCGCCGCCGGACTTCTGAGCCGGCTTCTTGGCAGCGGCGGCAGGCTTGTCCTCCTGCTTGCCGTCCTGCGGATCGTCCGACTTGGTCAGCGAGGTCTTCGGCTCGGACTCACCGACGGTCCTGGCCTGGCGCTGGGACTTGCTCTGGCGCTTCGGCTGCTGACGCTTGGGCTGGACCGTGGTCGTCACGGTCGAACCGTCCGCGCTCTGCTCGGCGACAGCGGCGTCGTTCTTCACCACGTTGCCGTCGGCCTGAGCCGCCATGCCCGCCTTGTTCAGACCGTTGATGAACTTCCGCTCGGCCTCGTTGCGCTCCCGCCCCTTGGCGACGATGGCCTTCACGATGACCTTCTCGCCCCGGCTGCGGGTCTTGCCGTGCTCGGTGACGCTCTTGTGCAAGCGCTCCAGGTAGGCGGCCTGCGCCTTGGAACCCGGCGTCGGGTTGTTGCGGATGACGTACATCTGCTGGCCCATGGTCCACACGTTCGTGGTCAGCCAGTAGACGAGGACACCGACGGGAAAGTTGATGCCGAAGACGGCGAACATGACCGGGAAGACGTACATCAGCATCTTCTGCTGCTGCATGAACGGCGTCTTCACCGAGGTGTCGACGTTCTTGGTCATCAGCTGGCGCTGGGTGAAGAACTGCGACGCCGACATCAGCACGATCATGATCGCGGTGACGACCCGGACGTCGGTCAGCGAGGCACCGAGGGCCTCCACCTTGGAGGAACCGTCGGTGAACTTCGCGGCCAGCGGGGCACCGACGATGTGAGCCTTCTGCGCGCTCTCCAGCAGGCTCTTGTTGATCACGCCGATGGTGTCGCCCGACGCGATGGCGTTGAGCACGTGGTACAGGGCGAAGAAGAACGGGGACTGCGCCAGGATGGGAAGGCACGAGGAGAGCGGGTTGGTACCCGTCTCCTTGTACAGCTTCATCATCTCTTCGGACTGACGCTGCTTGTCGTTCTTGTAGCGCTCCTGGATCTTCTTCATCTCCGGCTGGAGCGTCTGCATCCCACGCGTCGCCTTGATCTGCTTCACGAAGAGCGGGATCAGGCAGATACGGATGAGGATCACCAGGGACACGATGGACAGGCCCCAGGCCCATCCGGTGTCAGGTCCGAAGATCGCCCCGTACACCGTGTGGAACTGGACGATGACCCAGGAGACGGGCCAGGTGATAAAGCTGAAAAGGCTGGCAATCGTGTCCACTAATCATGCTCCTTGGGCATGGGGCGAGGTCTCTGCGGCCGGGCTCGAAGAATCGGACGAGCTCGTGTGGGCGGGCCGTCCTTCGGTGGCCGGTTCGGCGGCGGAGGTCCCGCCCTTCCGTGCCCGCCAGGCGGCACGCAGCATTTCGTGCCACCGCGGACGCTTGCGCGGCGGAACATGGTCCACACCGCCCAGCGACCACGGATTGCACCGCAGGATGCGCCAGGCGGTGAGCGCCGTGCCCTTGATGGCTCCGTGCCGGTCGATGGCCGTGTAGCCGTAGTGGGAACACGACGGGTAGTACTTGCACACCGGTCCCAGCAGCGGACTGATCGTCCACTGGTAGAGCTTGATCAGAGCCAGCAGCGGGTACTTCATCGCGCGCCCCCTCCCAGTAGCCGCGCCAGGGCGGCGTCCAGGTCTCGGGCCAGCTGTGCATGGTCGGCGTCACCCGCACCGGGCAGCGCTCGTACGACTACCAGGCTACCGGGGGGCAACAGGTCGATCCGGTCGCGCATCAGATGGCGAAGCCTGCGCTTCACCTTGTTGCGCACCACCGCGCCACCCACCGCTCTGCTCACGACGAAACCCGCACGTGTCGGGGAAGCGCTCTCCCCAGGCGCGTGCGGGTCCGTGGAACCGCTTCGTAGATGGACGACAAGGGCCGGACGGCCGGCCCGGCGGCCTCGTCGTACCGCGGTCGCGAAGTCCTCGCGCCGCCTCAGCCGGTTCTCGGTGGGCAGCACGATGTCATGACCTGACCGGAATCAGGCGGACAGGCGGGCGCGGCCCTTGCTGCGGCGGGTCGCGAGAATGGCGCGGCCGGCGCGGGTACGCATACGCAGCCGGAAACCGTGGGTCTTCGCGCGGCGGCGGTTGTTCGGCTGGAAGGTGCGCTTGCTCACTCGGGGGCTCCAGAAAGAATCGGGGTTGGCGGGGTGCCGTCCTGGCTGTCACCGTGCGCCCACGAGTAGCTCGCGTTACGCCCGAGTGCACCGCTTTTCGATCACCTTGGACGTGACCTGTGCCCATCGGAGGCAGGCGGCAGCAGCCATCGACAACTCGACCTGGTCACGGTACGTGGCGCTGCGCCATTCGGTCAAACCAGCGTCGACCGGGAGACACTTGTCCACAGGCTGGGGACAACAACTTGAACCCTACCGGTCGCGCTGACTACCGTGACCGGACTCCGATTCGTTCCCTTGCCCCCGCCCCACCCGAGTTTCATCCCGACCCGTCCCCGGATCACACCTTCGAGGGACTCGTGAGAGAGCGTGCCCTGTGGCTGACGTACCTGCCGATCTTGCCGCAGTGTGGCCACGCGTATTGGAGCAACTTCTCGGAGAGGGCCGCGGGGAAGGCGTCGAGTCGAAGGACGAGCACTGGATCCGGCGCTGCCAGCCGCTCGCGCTGGTCGCCGACACCGCTCTGCTCGCAGTGCCGAACGAATTCGCGAAGGGCGTACTGGAGGGCCGTCTCGCCCCGGTCGTCAGCGAGACACTGACCCGCGAATGCGGCCGCCCGATCCGCATCGCGATCACCGTCGACGACACCGCGGGCGACCCCGCCGGCCCCCCTCCGCAGGCACCACCCTCACGGCACCAGCCCCGCTACGAGGAGTCCGAGCTCCCCGCCCCCGGCCAGGGCCGTGACGAATACCGCGACGAGTACGAGGGATACGGCCGCAACCGCGCCGACCAGCTCCCCACCACCCGTCCCGCCTACCCGCGGGAATACCAGCGTCCCGAGCCCGGCTCCTGGCCCCGCCCGGCACAGCAGGACGACTACGGCTGGCAGCAGCAGCGCCTCGGCTTCCCGGAGCGGGACCCCTACGCGTCCCCGCCGCAGGAGCCGTACGGCCAGGAGTCGTCGCAGTACTCCCACGACTCGTACCAGCAACAGGACTACCGCCCGAAGCCCCCGGAGCGCCCGTCGTACGACTCCCAGCGCGGCGACTACGAGCAGTCCCGGGGTAAGTACGACAAACATCGCGGCGACTACGACAAGCCCCGCAGCGACTACGAGCAGTCCCGGGGAGACTACGACCAGCAGCCGCGAGGGGACTACGACCAGCGCGGGCCACGCCGGGACCTGCCCGAGCCCCCGACCGGATCGGGACACGTCCACCGCGGCGGTCCCGTCGGCCCCGGGCCCGCCACCGGGGCGCCCGGCCCGCTGGCCGCACAGCCCGCGCCTGCGACCGGCCCGGGCGAACCGACCGCGCGTCTCAATCCGAAGTACCTCTTCGACACCTTCGTCATCGGTGCCTCCAACCGCTTCGCCCACGCGGCGGCGGTCGCTGTCGCCGAGGCGCCGGCCAAGGCGTACAACCCCCTCTTCATCTATGGCGAGTCGGGTCTGGGCAAGACCCACCTGCTGCACGCCATCGGGCACTACGCGCGCAGCCTCTACCCGGGCACGCGCGTGCGTTACGTGAGTTCGGAGGAGTTCACCAACGAGTTCATCAACTCCATCCGCGACGGCAAGGGCGACAGCTTCCGCAAGCGCTACCGCGAGATGGACATCCTGCTCGTCGACGACATCCAGTTCCTCGCGGACAAGGAGTCGACGCAGGAGGAGTTCTTCCACACCTTCAACACCCTCCACAACGCCAACAAGCAGATCGTGCTCTCCAGCGACCGGCCGCCCAAGCAGCTGGTGACGCTGGAGGACCGGCTCCGCAACCGCTTCGAGTGGGGGCTGATCACCGACGTCCAGCCGCCGGAGCTGGAGACGCGCATCGCGATCCTGCGCAAGAAGGCGGTGCAGGAGCAGCTCAACGCCCCGCCGGAGGTGCTGGAGTTCATCGCCTCGCGGATCTCGCGCAACATCCGCGAGCTGGAGGGCGCGCTGATCCGGGTCACGGCGTTCGCGTCGCTCAACCGGCAACCCGTCGACCTGGGCCTGACGGAGATCGTCCTCAAGGACCTGATCCCGGGCGGCGAGGACTCGGCGCCCGAGATCACCTCCACGGCCATCATGGGCGCGACCGCGGACTACTTCGGCCTCACCGTCGAGGACCTGTGCGGCACCTCGCGCGGGCGCGCGCTGGTGACGGCACGGCAGATCGCCATGTACCTGTGCCGTGAACTGACGGACCTCTCACTGCCGAAGATCGGCGCGCTGTTCGGCGGCCGGGACCACACCACGGTGATGCACGCCGACCGCAAGATCCGCAATCTGATGGCCGAGCGGCGCTCCATCTACAACCAGGTGACCGAGCTGACCAACCGCATCAAGAACGGCTGACGGCCGCGCGGCACCGGCCGCGAAGGGCGCCCCCGGACACCCTGGGGGCGCCCTTCGCGTGTCCGCGGGGTCGTGCGGCGGCCTCGCTTCGTCCCGCCGCGGTCCACAGCGCTGTTCGAATACCTGCCGGGTTACGGCCGTCCTCCACAGATTGGGCAACTTTTTTCCGTCCACACCTTGGGGACTGGGAAGTTGTCCCGATCCTGTCCACAGGCCAGGGTGGTGAGGAATCATCAGGGCAGTTCAGCTCCCTGTGGATTCGTGGACGAACGATCTCCACAGGCTGTGGACAAAGAAATGATCCACAGGCTGTGCATCCAGTTGTCCACGGGCAACCCACAGGCTGGAGCGGGTTGTCCCCAGCGATCTCCAGCTTCTCCACATGTCTGTCCACTGTTCGGCAACGTGACGCGCCCTGTCACCGCGTCGAGTGAAAGGCGTCACATCAAGGTGACTGGCCGGCCTGTGGGAAACGTGGGGAAAGCTGGGGACGGCGCTGGGGAGAAGTCGCCCTCTCCTGTGCACGGAGTGTGCAGAACTTTCTGTTCTCCACAGATGCGCCGGGTTGTCCACCGGCTCCGCCCACAGGACCGGTGGACAAAATACCTGCCCTGACCTGGGCAAACGAGGTTATCCACGGTATCCACAGGCCCTACTACTACTAGCAACTAGAGAGAGTGCGGAATTCGTTTAGAAGCGGGTCCTGTGCACAACTCGCCCTCTCGAGCCCGACCGCCCCTCGTCACGACTTGACCCCGAACGGCACCTACTGTCAGTGGGGTGCGTCAGACTGGTCCCCGGTGTTCTGCCCCTCATGGGACCGACGACACCGACTCAGACGACGAAGGCCAGGCAGAGCGAGCAGCGCCGGCAACAGCAGGAGGCGGCAACAGTGAAGATCCGGGTGGAACGCGACGTACTCGCGGAGGCAGTGGCCTGGGCGGCTCGCAGCCTCCCGGCCCGTCCGCCGGCGCCGGTCCTCGCGGGCCTGCTGCTGAAGGCCGAGGAGGGGCAGCTGAGCCTGTCCAGCTTCGACTACGAGGTCTCGGCACGGGTGTCGGTGGAGGCGGAGGTGGAGGAGGAAGGCACGGTCCTGGTCTCCGGCCGCCTCCTCGCGGACATCTCCCGCGCCCTCCCCAACCGGCCGGTGGAGATTTCCACAGACGGTGTACGGGCGACGGTGGTCTGCGGTTCCTCGCGGTTCACCCTCCACACCCTGCCGGTGGAGGAGTATCCGGCGCTGCCGCAGATGCCGGAGGCGACGGGCACCGTCCCCGGCGAGGTCTTCGCCTCGGCCGTGCAGCAGGTGGCCATCGCCGCGGGCCGCGACGACACGCTGCCCGTCCTCACCGGTGTGCGCATCGAGATCGAGGGCGACTCGGTGACGCTGGCCTCCACCGACCGCTACCGCTTCGCGGTCCGCGAGTTCCTGTGGAAGCCGGAGAATCCGGAGGTCTCCGCGGTCGCCCTGGTGCCGGCCAAGACGCTCCAGGACACCGCCAAGGCGCTGACCAGCGGTGACCAGGTGATCCTGGCGCTGTCCGGTTCAGGTGCGGGCGAGGGCCTGATCGGTTTCGAGGGCGCGGGCCGCCGGACGACGACACGTCTGCTGGAGGGCGACCTCCCGAAGTACAAGACGCTGTTCCCGACCGAGTTCAACAGCGTCGCCGTGATCGAGACCGCCCCCTTCGTGGAGGCCGTCAAGCGCGTGGCCCTGGTCGCCGAGCGCAACACCCCGGTGCGGCTCAGCTTCGAGCAGGGTGTGCTCATCCTGGAGGCCGGCTCCAGCGACGACGCACAGGCTGTGGAAAGGGTCGACGCCCAACTGGAGGGCGACGACATCTCGATCGCCTTCAACCCGACCTTCCTGCTGGACGGCCTGAGCGCCATCGACTCCCCGGTGGCCCAGCTGTCCTTCACGACGTCCACGAAGCCCGCGCTGCTCAGCGGCAGGCCCGCGGTGGACGCCGAGGCGGACGAGGCCTACAAGTACCTGATCATGCCGGTGCGGCTGAGCGGCTGAGCGGCGCAGTCGCACGGCGCACCATCGGCGCTGTCCACAGGGTGGGGACGAATCCGCAGGTGAGGGCGTACGTCTGAGCGCGTATGCCCACAGCTGTGCACGGGCGTCCGGGTTTAGGCTCGGAGGCGGGTACGAAAGTGCCGCGGCACATCCGGCGGGTACGGAGGTGCCGCCTTGCCACCTCGCACACCTAAGGAACGCAACTGATGGAGCTCGGTCTCGTCGGCCTCGGCAAGATGGGCGGCAACATGCGCGAGCGGATCCGCCGCGCGGGCCACACCGTCGTCGGATACGACCGCAATCCGGACCTCGCCGATGTCCACAGTCTGGAAGAGCTCGTGGGCAAGCTCAGCGCCCCGCGCGTGGTCTGGGTGATGGTCCCGGCCGGCGAGGCCACCCAGGCCACCGTCGACCGGCTCGGTGAGCTGCTGGAGCCCGGCGACGTCGTCGTGGACGGCGGCAACTCCCGCTGGACGGACGACGAGAAGCACGCCGGGGAGCTGGCCGCCAAGGGCATAGGCTTCGTCGACTGCGGCGTCTCGGGCGGCGTCTGGGGCCTGGAGAACGGCTACGCGCTGATGTACGGCGGCGACGCCGGGCACGTCGCCCGGGTGCAGCCGGTCTTCGACGCCCTCAAGCCGGAGGGCGACTTCGGCGCCGTGCACGCCGGCAAGGTCGGTGCGGGCCACTTCGCGAAGATGGTCCACAACGGCATCGAGTACGCGATGATGCAGGCCTACGCCGAGGGCTGGGAGCTGCTGGAGAAGGTGGACTCCGTGGACAACGTCCGCGAGGTCTTCCGTTCCTGGCAGGAGGGCACGGTGATCCGCTCCTGGCTGCTGGACCTGGCCGTCGGCGCGCTCGACGACGACGAGCACCTGGACGGGCTCCGGGGTTATGCACAGGACTCCGGTGAGGGACGCTGGACCGTGGAGGCGGCGATCGACAACGCGGTGCCGCTGCCCGCGATCACGGCGTCCCTCTTCGCGCGGTTCGCGTCCCGCCAGGACGACTCGCCGCAGATGAAGATGGTCGCCGCGCTGCGCAACCAGTTCGGTGGCCACGCGGTCGAGAAGAAGTAAGCAGCACCCGAAGGTTGGGAGGTCGGCGAACGACCATGCACGTCACGCATCTGTCGCTGGCCGACTTCCGTTCGTACGCCCGGGTCGAGGTGCCCCTGGACCCGGGCGTCACCGCCTTCGTGGGCCCCAACGGGCAGGGCAAGACGAACCTCGTCGAGGCGGTCGGCTACCTCGCCACCCTCGGCAGCCACCGGGTCTCCTCCGACGCCCCGCTGGTGCGCGTGGGCGCCGAGCGAGCGGTGATCCGGGCGCAGGTCCGGCAGGGCGAGCGGCAGCAGCTGATCGAGCTCGAGCTGAACCCGGGCCGCGCCAACCGCGCCCGCATCAACAGGTCCTCGCAGGTCAGGCCGCGTGACGTGCTCGGTATCGTGCGCACCGTCCTGTTCGCGCCCGAGGATCTCGCGCTGGTGAAGGGCGATCCCGGTGAGCGGCGCCGTTTCCTGGACGAGCTGATCACCGCCCGCTCCCCGCGGATGGCCGGGGTGCGCTCCGACTACGACCGGGTCCTCAAGCAGCGCAACACCCTGCTGAAGTCGGCCGCGCTCGCCCGCCGGCACGGCGGCCGCACGATGGACCTGTCCACGCTGGACGTCTGGGACCAGCACCTCGCGCGCGTGGGCGCCGAGCTGCTCGCCCGGCGTCTCGGCCTGATCGCCGCCCTGCAGCCGCTGGCCGACAAGGCGTACGAGCAACTGGCCCCGGGGGGCGGCCCGGTCGCCCTGGAGTACAAGCCGTCGGCGCCCGGCGAGGCGCACACGCGCGAGGACCTGTACGGGCAGCTGATGGCGGCGTTCGCCGAGGCGCGCAAGCAGGAGATCGAGCGGGGCGTCACCCTGGTGGGGCCGCACCGGGACGACCTGCTGCTGAAACTGGGCTCGCTGCCCGCCAAGGGCTATGCCTCCCACGGCGAGTCGTGGTCGTACGCGCTGGCGCTGCGGCTGGCGTCGTTCGACCTGCTGCGGGCGGAGGGCAACGAGCCGGTGCTGGTGCTGGACGACGTCTTCGCCGAGCTGGACGCGCGGCGCCGGGAGCGGCTGGCCGAGCTGGTGGCGCCCGGCGAGCAGGTGCTGGTGACCGCCGCGGTCGACGACGACGTGCCGCCCGTGCTGGCGGGGGCGCGGTACACGGTGGCGGAGGGGACGGTGGGGCGCGTATGAGCGCGGACGCGCCGGGCCCCGAGAAGCCTTCCGGCAGCCGGGACAAGGGCGGTCCGGAGCCGTCCGGTGTCGATCTCGCGCGGGTGGCCCTCAGGGCGGCACGAGAAGCGGCGCGCGCGCGGGGGGACGCGGTCCAGCAGAAGAGGCAGGCGCGGCGTGGTGGTCTGCGTTCCGGGGCGCGGGCCGACGGCCGTGACCCCATGGCGCTGGGTTCGGCGATCAACCGGCTGATCACCGAGCGCGGCTGGGAGACGCCTGCCGCGGTGGGCGGGGTGATGGGCCGCTGGCCGCAGATCGTCGGTGAGGACGTGGCGAAGCACTGTGTGCCGGAGCGGTACGACGAGGACGAGCGGGTGCTCGTCGTCCGCTGTGACTCGACGGCCTGGGCGACGAATCTGCGGCTGCTCGCTCCGACCCTGGTGGCCCGCCTCAACGAGGACCTGGGGCACGGGTCGGTGCGGATGATCAAGGTGTTGGGACCCGGTGGTCCGGGCGGTCCGGGCCGGCGGTACGGGCCGTTGCGGGCGCCCGGCAGTCAGGGCCCGGGCGACACCTACGGGTGACCTGCGGGCGATCTGGCGCCCCGTCAGGACTGCGTGATGTACCTCACAAAAACAGGTGCCGACGGTCGGTGTGAACCGTCGGCGCGCGCTGCGCCGTATCGCCGTGCGCGGTGGCGTGTCGCTATCTGACTCCCAAGTAGCCAAGGGTTGACGCCTCGAAGCGCTGAGTGCCGTTGTGAGCCTCTTGAGGCCCCCATCCGTATATCGGGAGTCGGACGAGCCTCGTTCAGGGCGGCACATGCGGACTCAGGTACCGGCAAACCCCCATCAGTGTCAGTGGTACCGGTAGAATGGGAAGGAATCCCGCCCCGAACATGGGGACCGTCCGGGACTAGCTGAGCAACGCTGATCAAGGCTTACCAACGCAACATGCCGCAGCCGCTCCGGCAACCTGCCGACGAGCCCGGCTCGTGCTGTGCCAGAAAGGGCGCTTCGTGGCCGATTCCGGCAACCCCAACGAGAACAACCCGTCCACCGACACCGGCGTGAACGACGCGGTGAGCATCTCGCACGTCGAGGTCTCCGCCTCGTACGACGCCAGTGCCATCACCGTCCTCGAGGGTCTGGACGCGGTCCGCAAGCGACCCGGTATGTACATCGGCTCCACCGGTGAACGCGGCCTGCACCACCTGGTGCAGGAGGTTGTGGACAACTCCGTCGACGAGGCGCTGGCCGGCCACGCGGACACGATCGACGTCACGATCCTCGCCGACGGCGGCGTCCGGGTCGTCGACAACGGCCGTGGCATCCCGGTGGGCATCGTCCCCTCCGAGGGGAAGCCCGCGCTGGAGGTCGTGCTGACCGTGCTGCACGCGGGCGGCAAGTTCGGCGGCGGCGGCTACGCGGTCTCCGGTGGTCTGCACGGCGTGGGTGTCTCCGTGGTCAACGCCCTCTCGTCGAGGGTCGCGGTGGAGGTCAGGACCGACGGCCACCGCTGGACGCAGGAATACAAACTGGGCGTCCCCACGGCACCGCTCGCCCGGCACGAGGCCACCGAGGAGACCGGCACGTCGGTCACCTTCTGGGCCGACGGCGACATCTTCGAGACCACCGACTACTCCTTCGAGACGCTCTCCCGGCGCTTCCAGGAGATGGCCTTCCTCAACAAGGGCCTGAAGATCAACCTCACCGACGAGCGCGAGTCGGCGAAGGCCACCGCCGGTGCGGACGAGGCGGGCGAGGACGAGAAGCACGAGGTCAAGAGCGTCGCGTACCACTACGAGGGCGGCATCGTCGACTTCGTGAAGTACCTCAACTCCCGCAAGGGAGAGCTGGTGCACCCCACCGTGATCGACCTGGAGGCCGAGGACCGGGACAGGAGCCTGTCCCTCGAGATCGCGATGCAGTGGAACGGCGGCTACACCGAGGGTGTGTACTCGTTCGCCAACATCATCCACACGCACGAGGGCGGTACGCACGAGGAGGGCTTCCGCGCGGCGCTCACCTCGCTGATCAACAAGTACGCGCGCGACAAGAGGATGCTGCGGGAGAAGGACGACAACCTCACGGGTGACGACATCCGCGAGGGCCTGACCGCGATCATCTCGGTGAAGCTGAGCGAGCCCCAGTTCGAGGGCCAGACCAAGACGAAGCTGGGCAACACCGAGGTGAAGACCTTCGTCCAGAAGGTCGTCTACGAGCACCTGACCGACTGGCTCGACCGCAATCCGAACGAGGCCGCGGACATCATCCGCAAGGGCATCCAGGCGGCCACCGCGCGCGTGGCGGCCCGCAAGGCCCGGGACCTGACCCGTCGCAAGGGTCTGCTGGAGTCGGCCTCGCTGCCGGGCAAGCTGTCCGACTGCCAGTCGAACGACCCGACCAAGTGCGAGATCTTCATCGTCGAGGGAGACTCCGCCGGCGGTTCGGCCAAGTCCGGCCGGAATCCGCAGTACCAGGCGATCCTCCCGATCCGCGGCAAGATCCTCAACGTCGAGAAGGCGCGCATCGACCGGATCCTGCAGAACCAGGAGATCCAGGCGATGATCTCCGCGTTCGGTACGGGCGTGCACGAGGACTTCGACATCGAGAAGCTCCGCTATCACAAGATCATCCTGATGGCGGACGCCGACGTCGACGGCCAGCACATCAGCACCCTGCTGCTGACCTTCCTGTTCCGCTTCATGCGGCCGCTGGTCGAGTCCGGGCACGTGTACCTCTCCCGTCCGCCGCTCTACAAGATCAAGTGGGGCCGGGACGACTTCGAGTACGCGTACTCCGACCGCGAGCGTGACGCGCTGATCGAGATGGGCCGCAACGCCGGCAAGCGCGTCCGCGACGACTCGGTGCAGCGCTTCAAGGGCCTTGGCGAGATGAACGCCGAGGAACTGCGCATCACGACCATGGACCAGGAGCACCGTGTGCTCGGCCAGGTCACGCTCGACGACGCCGCGCAGGCCGACGACCTGTTCTCGGTGCTGATGGGCGAGGACGTCGAGGCACGGCGCGCGTTCATCCAGCGCAACGCCAAGGACGTCCGCTTCCTCGACATCTGAGTCGGTCTCGGCTGACCGCACCAGGAAGGACCTTCACCAGCAATGACCGACGAGAACACTCCTGTGACGACGCCCGAGGGCGACGCCCTGGCGATGCGTGTCGAGCCCGTCGGGCTCGAGACGGAGATGCAGCGCTCCTACCTCGACTACGCGATGTCCGTCATCGTCTCGCGTGCGCTGCCCGACGTCCGCGACGGCCTCAAGCCCGTGCACCGCCGGGTGCTGTACGCCATGTACGACGGCGGCTACCGCCCCGAGCGCGGCTTCTACAAGTGCGCCCGTGTCGTCGGCGACGTCATGGGCAACTACCACCCCCACGGCGACTCCTCCATCTACGACGCCCTGGTCCGCCTCGCCCAGCCCTGGTCGATGCGGATGCCGCTCGTCGACTCCAACGGCAACTTCGGCTCGCCGGGCAACGACCCGGCGGCGGCCATGCGCTACACCGAGTGCAAGATGGCGCCGCTGTCGATGGAGATGGTCCGGGACATCGACGAGGAGACCGTCGACTTCACGGACAACTACGACGGCCGCTCCCAGGAGCCGACCGTCCTGCCCGCCCGTTTTCCCAACCTGCTGATCAACGGCTCGGCGGGCATCGCGGTCGGCATGGCGACCAACATCCCGCCGCACAACCTGCGCGAGGTGGCGGCCGGCGCCCAGTGGTACCTGGAGAACTACGAGGCCTCGCACGAGGAGCTCCTCGACGCGCTGATCGAGCGCATCAAGGGCCCCGACTTTCCCACCGGCGCCCTGGTCGTGGGCCGCAAGGGCATCGAGGAGGCCTACCGCACCGGGCGCGGCTCGATCACCATGCGGGCGGTCGTCGAGGTCGAGGAGATCCAGAACCGCCAGTGCCTGGTCGTCACGGAGCTGCCGTACCAGACCAACCCGGACAACCTCGCGCAGAAGATCGCCGACCTGGTGAAGGACGGCAAGGTCGGCGGCATCGCCGACGTCCGCGACGAGACCAGCTCGCGCACCGGTCAGCGCCTGGTCATCGTGCTCAAGCGGGACGCGGTCGCCAAGGTCGTCCTGAACAACCTCTACAAGCACACCGACCTGCAGAGCAACTTCAGCGCCAACATGCTGGCCCTGGTCGACGGCGTGCCGCGCACGCTCTCCCTGGACGCGTTCATCCGCCACTGGGTGAACCACCAGATCGAGGTCATCGTCCGGCGTACGAAGTTCCGGCTGCGCAAGGCCGAGGAGCGGGCGCACATCCTGCGCGGCCTGCTGAAGGCTCTGGACGCCATCGACGACGTCATCGCGCTGATCCGGCGCAGTGACACCGTCGAGATCGCCCGCGGGGGCCTGATGGGCCTCCTGGAGATCGACGAGATCCAGGCCAACGCGATCCTGGAGATGCAGCTGCGGCGCCTCGCGGCCCTGGAGCGCCAGAAGATCGTCCAGGAGCACGACGAACTCCAGCGGAAGATCACCGAGTACAACCAGATCCTGGCCTCGCCGGTCCGCCAGCGCGGGATCGTCAGTGAGGAACTGGCCGCGCTCGTCGAGAAGTACGGCGACGACCGCAAGACGAAGCTGATCCCCTACGAGGGCGACATGTCCATCGAGGACCTGATCGCCGAAGAGGACATCGTCGTCACGGTCACGCGCGGCGGCTACATCAAGCGCACCAAGACCGACGACTACCGGGCCCAGAAGCGCGGCGGCAAGGGCGTACGCGGCACGAAGCTCAAGGAAGACGACATCGTCAACCACTTCTTCGTGTCCACGACGCACCACTGGCTGCTGTTCTTCACGAACAAGGGCCGGGTCTACCGGGTGAAGGCCTACGAACTGCCCGACGCCGGCCGGGACGCGCGCGGGCAGCACGTGGCGAACCTGCTGGCCTTCCAGCCGGACGAGTCGATCGCGCAGATCCGCGCGATCCGCGACTACGAGGCGGTCCCGTACCTGGTCCTGGCCACCAAGGCGGGCCTGGTGAAGAAGACACCGCTGAAGGACTACGACTCGCCGCGTTCCGGTGGTGTCATCGCCATCAACCTGCGCGAGCAGGAGGACGGAAGCGACGACGAACTGATCGGAGCCGAACTCGTCTCGGCCGAGGATGATCTGCTGCTGGTCAGCAAGAAGGCGCAGTCGATCAGGTTCACCGCCTCGGACGACACGCTGCGCCCGATGGGCCGTGCCACCTCGGGTGTCAAGGGCATGAGTTTCCGCGAAGGGGACCAGCTGCTCTCGATGAATGTTGTTCGAGCCGGTACGTTCGTGTTCACTGCCACCGACGGCGGGTACGCAAAGCGCACTTCCGTCGACGAGTACCGCGTCCAGGGCCGCGGAGGTCTCGGCATCAAGGCTGCCAAGATCGTCGAGGACCGCGGGTCGCTCGTGGGCGCGCTGGTGGTCGAGGAGCACGACGAGATCCTCGCCATCACACTCTCGGGCGGTGTGATTCGTACGCGAGTCAGCGGGGTCAGGGAGACGGGCCGTGACACCATGGGCGTCCAACTGATCAATCTGGGCAAGCGCGATGCCGTCGTCGGCATCGCACGCAACGCCGAGGCGGGACGCGAGGCGGAGGAGGTCGACGGCGATGTGGTCGTCGACGAGACCGCCGAGGGTGCCGCGACCACCGGCACGGACGAGGGTGAGGCGCCCTCGGCCGAGTAGCACGAGGAGAGAGTCATCGTGAGCGGAGCCACGGGCGCCGGATCGGCCGGTACCCCCACGGGTACGGAAACGGACGGCGGCGGCCGTGGCTCCGCCGCGCGTGCGACGGATTCGCACACGACTCAACTGCGCAAGATCGACGACGGAGCGACCGATTCGCACTCGGCGAGCTCGTCCAAGACGCATGGATCCCAGGGGGGAACTGTGACGGACACCCGAGGCCAGCAGACTCAGCAGGCGGCCTCGCCGCTGCCGGGCGAACGGCAGCCACAGCAGCCGGGCGGGCCCTACCACCCGCCGCAGGCCTACCAGACCCAGGGCGGCAAGGCGTCCGCCGTGCGCCGCCCGCGCACCGGCGCCCGCACCACGCCCCGGGTCCGCAAGGCACGCCTGCGCGTGTCGAAGGCCGACCCGTGGTCGGTGATGAAGGTCAGCTTCCTGCTCTCCATCGCGCTCGGCATCTGCACCATCGTCGCGTCCGCCGTGCTGTGGATGGTCATGGACGCCATGGGCGTCTTCTCGACGGTCGGCGGCACGATCTCCGAGGCCACCGGCTCCAACGAGTCCAACGGCTTCGACCTGCAGTCCTTCCTCTCGCTGCCCAACGTGCTGCTGTTCACGACGATCATCGCGGTCATCGACGTCGTCCTCGCGACGGCCCTGGCCACCCTCGGCGCGTTCATCTACAACCTGTCCGCCGGCTTCGTCGGCGGCGTGGAGCTGACGCTCGCCGAGGACGAGTGATTCCCGCTCCGTGGCCTGGCGACAACCGATTTTGGGACTGCCCGCCTCGTGCGCTAATCTTCAGGGGTCAGCGCGCGGGACATACACCGCAGAGCGCGGCGGGGCTATAGCTCAGTTGGTTAGAGCGCATCCCTGATAAGGATGAGGCCACAGGTTCAAATCCTGTTAGCCCCACCAGCATGAAGACCCCCAGCCGGATGCGGCTGGGGGTCTTCGGCGTTCGTGGGCGTGGGTGGTTCGTGGGTCTCGACGTGTGCGCGGCTTCCGGGGCGGGGCGGCGGTCGAAAAGACCCGACCGCTGGCGACGGGGGATGCGCCAGCGGTCGGGCTGTCGCCAAGGCTAACAAGGCCCGATGTGCGGCGGGTGCCGACTGGTCGGTCGGGTGGCAGGGATGTGACAGAGGTCACGTGTGCCCGGTGGGGGTTTCTGAGGGGTTCACCGGTCGCACGGTGGCTCGTAATCCAGACGCGGCAGGTACTCGTGCCACTTCTCCTCGGTCAGTACCCCCCGGGTGGCGGAGCAGATGCGGTCGATGGCGTCGTCGACGCCCAGGCTCCACAGCCGGACGGTGTCCGTGCCGCTGGACACCCCGAGCATGTGGCGCACGGGGCTGAAGGAGAGGAAGTTGCCCGTCTTGGCGTTGGGGCTCATCGCCTGGCCGATGGGGGCGGCGCCGGAGGGGTCGGTGACGCTCCAGAGCCGGACCGTGTTGTCGTTGGCGCCGCTGGCCAGGGTGTCGCCTTCCTGGCTGAACGTCAGCGACACCACCGAGTCGGTGTGTCCGGCGAGCGTGGCCACGGCCCCGGCCGCTCCGCCCGGGTCGGTGACGTCCCAGAGCCGGACCGTGCCGTCGTCGCTGCCGCTGGCCAGGGTGTGGCCGTCGGGACTGTAGGCGAGGGCGTTGACGGGCCCGAGGTGCCCGGTGCGGGGCGTGCCGAGACGGGTGGCGTGCGCGGGGTCGGTGACGTCCCAGAGCCGTACGGCGTCGTCCGCGCCGCCGCTGGCCAGGGTGTGGCCGTCCGGGCTGAACACCAGGGTGTTGACGTATCCCGTGTGGCCGCCGAGCGGCTTGCCCAGACGGCGGGGGCGGGACGGGTCGTCGGTGTTCCACAACTGGACGGTGCGGTCGTCGTGCGCCGTGGCCAGGGTGCGGCCGTCGGGGCTGAACGCCAGTGTGTCGGGGCCCGCGTAGCGGGTGCGCAACGCCACGGGCGGTCCGTGGGCGGTGGGCCGCGCCGGGTCCGTGACGTCCCACAACCGGAGCGAACTGCCTCCCGTGAGCACCGCGAGTGTGTCGCCGTCCGGGGAGAACACCAGGGACCGTATGTCGCCCTCCCCCTGTTTGAAGGGGGCGCTCAGCGACACGGGCCGGCCGGGGTTCGTCACGTTCCACAGCCGGACGCTGCCGTCGCGGGCCGCCGTGGCCAGCACCCGCCCGTCCGGACGGAACGCGCCGATGCGGCCGATCATGTCCGACGTCGGCAGCGACCACAGGCGGACCTTGCTGTCGCCGCTGCCGGTGGCGAGGGTGTGGCCGTCGGGGCTGAAGCCGAGGGCGTACATCTCGCCGCTGCCTCCGGCCAGGGGCACGCCGACCTGCGAGGGGTAGGCCGGGTCGCTGACGTTCCACAGGCTTGCCGTACTGTCCGCGCTGCTCGCGGCGAGCATGGCACCGTCGGGGCTGAAGGCCACCGCCCAGACGGGGCCGCTGTGGCCGGTGAGCGGGGCACCGACGGGCTTGCCGCGGGCGGGGTCGGTGACGTCCCAGAGCCGTACGGTGTCGTCCGCGCTGCCGCTGGCGAGGGTGCGGCCGTCGGGGCTGAAGGCCACGGAGTGCACCAGAGCGCTGTGGCCGGTGAGCGGTGCGCCGACGGGCTTCGCGCGGGCGGGGTCGCTGACGTCCCAGAGCCGGACCTTCTCGTCGTCGCCGCCGGCCGCGAGCATGTGTCCGTCGGGGTCGAACGCCACCGAGCGCACCGCGGCGGTGGCGCCGGTAAGAGTGTCGAGCGCCTTGGGGCGGCGCGGGTCGGCCACGTTCCACAGGCGTACGGCGTGGTCGTCGTGGGCGGAGGCCAGGGTGCGGCCGTCCGGGGTGAAGGCGAGCAGGTAGACGGTGCCGCCGTGACCGGGCAGGGGGGTACCGAGCGGGCGCGGGCGGCCGGGGTCCCGCACGTCCCACAGCCGGATCGTGCCGTCGTCCGAGGCGCTGGCCAGGGTGCGGCCGTCCGGGCTGAAGACCGCGGTACTCACCCAGCTGGTGTGTCCGGTGAGGGGCTTGCCCAGCTGTTTCGGGCGGTCGGGGTCCGAGACGTCCCACAACCGGACGGTCCGGTCGTAGCTGGCCGTCGCCAGGATCCGCCCGTCGGGGCTGAAGGAGGTCAGGTAGACGGCGCCCGTGTGCCCGAGGAGCGGGGTGGCCAGTGGCGCGTTCACGATCGAGATCAGCCGGTTCCTGACGTCCTCGTCGTCCGGCCGCAGGCGGTGCGCCGCCAGGTCGAGCTGGGCCGACAGCGACGGGTCCGTGTCCTGGACCCGGTCCGCCTCCGCGACCACCTGCTCGAACACGGCGTCGTTGCGCTGCTGCCAGGCGAGCACCGCCGAACCGACGGCCACGAGGGCCAGGACGACCAGCGCCGAGACCGCGGCACGACTGACCAGGACGGTGCGCCTGCGCAGCCTGACCGCGGCGGCCAGGAACTCCACCGCGCCGCGGGTCAGGAAAGTGTCGCCGGCCGACTCGGCCCAGCTGCTCGCCTGTGCCAGCCGCGAGCCCCGGTAGAGCAGTGCGGCGTCGCGGTCGGACTCCTCCCAGGCCAGGCCGTCCTCCTCCAGCCGCTGGCGCAGCAGGTTGCCGGCGCGGTCCTCGTCGATCCAGTCGCGCAGCCGCGGCCAGGCGTGCAGCAGTGCCTCGTGGGTGATCTCCACGGTGTCCGCGTCGAGGGTCACCAGCCGGGCCCGTACCAGCGCCTCGAGGGACTCCTCGGTCTTGCCGGGGTCCCCCGACTCCTCGGCCAGCCGGCGCCGCGTGCTGCGCCTGCGGGTGGCCTGGGTGTCCTCGCTCAGCCGGACCAGCCTGAGCAGCAGCAGCCTCGCGGCCGTGCGTGCCGCCGGGTCCAGGCCCGACCAGGCCCGCTCGGCGGTCGCGGCCACCGCTCCCTGGATGCCGCCGGCCGCGCGGTATCCGGCCAGGGTCAGCCGGCCCGCCTTGCGCCGCTGCCAGGTGGCCAGCAGGGCGTGGGACAAGAGCGGCAGCACGCCCGCGTCGTGGGCCCCGCGCGGGCCGTCGGTGCTCACCTCCCTGATGATCAGCTCGGCGAGTCCGGGCTCGAGTTCCATGCCGACGGCCCTGGCCGGGGCGGTCACGGCCTCGCGCAGTTCCGCGGTGGTCAGCGGCCCGAGCACCATGTGCCGGTGCTGCAGCGCGTCGGCCAGCTCGGGATAGCGCAGGCACCGGTCGTAGAAGTCGGCGCGTACGCCCAGCGTCACGAGCACCGGCGCGACGTCCCCGCCGTCGCCGGGCACGCAGGCGGCCTGGAGCAGCCGGATGAACACGCGCCGGTCCGCCTCGTCGGCGCACAGCGTGAAGAGTTCCTCGAACTGGTCCACGATGACGACCGGGCGGGCGTCCGGCGAGGTGGCGCCCGACGCGCCCTGTGCCGCCCAGCCCGCGAAGACCGCCCTGACGGCGTCCTCGGTCCGCGGATCGTCCGTGTCCCGGGCGCGGGGGTCGCGCCTGTCCGGGGTCCCGGGGTCGCCCGGCTTCGCCGCCGCCGTGTCCCTTGCGCCTGGCTCTCTCGCTCGTGGCTCGCCTGCGCCCGGCTGGCCTGCGCCTGGCTCGCCTGCGCCTGGCTCGCCTGCGCCTGGCTCGCTTGTACCCGTCTCCCTGGCTCGTGGCTCCCTCGACCCTGTCTGCCCCGGACCCGTCTCCCCCGCCGCCGCCTCCCGAGCGGCGCCGACGACGGGCGCGAGCCGCGGTACCAGCCGGGTCAGCTCCCCGAGCGGGTCGGCCCCCGGTACGAGCTGGAGGACCTCTCTGGGCGGACCGGCCCCGGTGTCCGGCGCGCCGTCGCGCAGGGCCGGTACCAGGCCCGCGTTCAGCAGGGAGGACTTCCCCGCGCCGGAGGCGCCCACGAGCATGACCAGGCCGCCCGTGTCCCGCGCCGCGTCGAGCTGGGCGACGAGGGCCCGCGTGCTCCGTTCCCGCCCGAAGAACCAGCCGGCGTCCTCCCGGCGGTAGGCGGCCAGCCCCCGGTAGGGGCAGATCCCGCCGGGGGCGGCCGCGGCCTCGGCAGGGGGCTGTCCCCCGGCCGCGGACGGCCCGGGGCGTTCGCCGGTCGGGTCGGCCACCGCCCGCTCCCACAGGCGTTGCCACTGGACCACGTCGTACAGTCCGGCGGAGACGGGTACGGGCCGCGCGCGCCGCGCCTGGGGGATGAGGACGTGCAGAACCGCCGCGAGGGCGGGGAACTGGGCGGGCACGTTCCTGGCCCGCCGCCAGTCGCTGATCCGCTGGGCGGAGACCCGAACGGGCCGTCCTCGTTCGTCGACCCGCTGGAGCCGGACGACGGCCTCGGACACGCGCTTGAGCGGAGGGTTGCCGGCCTCCCTGTACAGCAGTGCGAGGCGTTCTGCGAAGGCCGTGCGTGCCCCTGAGTCGAAACTCAAGGTCTCCACTCCTTACTTCCCCCGCACCTGGACGTCCGGACCGGAAAACTCACTCTATATGCCTGACCTGCGGCTCCATCGGTGTCATGGGCCAGGAACCTCCTCTGCGGCGACCACAGGTGGCAGGATCGCGCCGCAGTGGCGAGATGGCCCCGCGGCACCCGGACAGGTCAGCGGCTCAGCACTCGGATAGCCACCCCATGAGGCCGCATGTTCTCGGTCAGCTTTCGGTGGCCCGTTCCTCCCCGACCCGTTCCCCGTACCGCTGTCGCCACCGCCACCGCACGCGAAAACGGCGCCGGCATGGTGTGGCACCGGTCCCCACGAGGGGAGGGACCGGAGCCAAACCATGCCGACGCGCACGCGCTGGCCGGTGACGACCGGGAGGACCGGTGCAACGGGCGGGCGGGCAGGGCGGATTCAGCGCGCCGGTCCGCGGGCAGGCACGTCGTGAAGGCTCCGACACCGACCGCCGCTGGAGTGCGCATGAGGATCTTGGTCGACCCCGAGCAGTGTTACGGCTCCGGCGACTGCGTCCACCGGGCCCCCTCCGTCTTCACCCGGGTGGACGGCCTCGGTGCCGTCCTGCCCGGTCGGGAGCACGATGTCGACGCCCCGCGGGTGCGCGAGGCGGCCGAGGGATGTCCGTCCGCCGCGATCACCATCACGGGAGGAGACTGAGCATCCGAGGTGCATCGATCGTCCCGGTTCCGGAGGCCCTGGTCACCCTGGCCGCCCGGTACGTGCGAAACGGCCCCGGCACCCTGGGGAAGGCGGCTCTCGCCGAACGCTGGCTGAACGCGCATCTGCGTGAGCACCCCCGCCGGGCAGTCGTCGAGGCGCGTTCCGGCGGTCTGTTCGTCGTGGACACGCAGGATCTCATCCAGCGGTACCTGTACCTGTTCGGCGTCTGGGAGCCGCACATGACGGGCTGGCTCGGGCGCCGGCTGCGGCCGGGAGACGGGTTCGTCGACGTCGGGGCCAACATCGGCGTCTTCAGCGTCCTCGCGGCCCGGCTCGTCGGTGACGGGGGCCGGGTCGTCGCGATCGAGGCGTCCCCGGACCTCCACCGCCGTCTGGTGCGGCACGCCCGGCTCAACGACCTCGGGAACATCCGCGCGCTCAACGCCGCCGTCTCGGACCGCACCAGGACGCTGACCTTCCTGCTCGCCAGCTCACGGAACACGGGGGCGAACAGCATCGTCCCGTACGAGGGCCCGGTGGAGTCCAGCTTCGAGACACGGGCCGGGCCGCTGCCCGAACTCCTCGATCCGGCGGAGATCGCGACCGCCCGGGTGATCAAGATCGACGTCGAGGGCGCGGAGGGGAGCGTCGTGCGCGGTCTCGCACCGATGCTGGGCGCTCTGCGGTCCGACGTGGAGATCACCGTCGAGGTGGCACCCGAGCGCATGAGCCGGCTCGGGGACTCGGCCGACGACCTGCTCACGGTGATGCGTGACGCCGGGTTCCACGTCTACCGGCTGGCCAACGACTACGCGTCCGGGAGCTACCCCGCGGCGCTGAGCGGTGAGCCCCGGGCGCCGGTTCGCTGGCGCGGGCCGGTGACCGAGGAGAGCGACCTGATCTTCTCGCGCGTCGACGCGGAGCGGCTGCCGTGACTGGTTCGCTGTGGGGGGCCCGGCCGTCCGGGGCTGTGCCGTCCGTCCGGTTCGCTGTGGGGCTGTGCCCGGCCGTCCGGGGCCGTGCCGCCTGTCTCACGGACGCTCGCGCGGACGGCCGGCGTCCTCCGGCGGGCGTCGGCCGAAGGACATCAGAGCCCGTGCCCTGGCCTCCACGACCGCCATCCGGGCGTCGCGTTCGACGGGGTCCGCATGGGATGCCTGGCCGGTCTCCTGGCCCTCCCACTTGCGGTAGAGAAGGCCCACCTCTTCGGAGAACCAGCCCCGGCTCACGCAGTTGAGCGCCAGCAGCAGACCGGTGTCCTCGGACGCGGGCAGGGCCATCCAGCCGCCGAGGGCGAACAGCAGTCGACGCCGTACCAGGAGGGTCGCCGGGTGGACCTGGGCGCGGAACCCGTTCGCCTTCCAGAAGTCGAGCACCTCCCCGCGCTCGATCGGCCCGTCCACCGGATCGCCGGGGAAGCCGGCCGTCGAACCGTCGGGCAGCAGGTCCAGGGCCCGTGAGGTAGCCCATCCGAGCGCCGGGTCGGCCTCCAGGGCGGCGAGGTCGCGGGCGAGGGCGCCAGGAGTGAGCCGGTCGTCGGCGTCCAGGACCTTCACGTACTCGCCGTCCGCGTGGGCCAGGGCCATCGTGCGGGCCACGCCGGGCCCGCCCTGCCGCCCCGGCCGGCCCTGGCGGAAGACGACACGCGGATCGTCGGGCACGTGCGGCCGGACGTCCCGCGTACGGCCGTCCTCCTGGATCACCCAGCGCCACTCCCAGCCCTCGGGCAACTCCTGGGCGCACAACGACGCGTGGGCCTGCGGCAGGAACGGGGCCGAGGGGCCGTGCACGGCCGTGACGACGACGACGCGCCGGTTCGCGGCGGCACTCACCGCCTTGCACCGGCTCGGATCGGGCGGCGCGGACCGTCCGCGGTCACTTCGTACGCCTCTGGCACTGGCACTCACCGCATCCGGTCCGTCGTCGGGTTCGTCGTCTGGTCCGTCGTCGCGGTCGCAGGCTACGACCCGCGGAGAGGCCGTGGGGACCGGGGGTCGGCGGGGGCGCCGTGCACCCGTACACGGCGGCGGCCCGGCTGCTCTGTCGAGCGGCCGGGCCGTTTCTCGCGTGTGGTGCTGTACGCAGATCGCCGTTACGTCGGGGTCGGGGGTGGCGCGGGCCGCTCAGCGCTGCAGCGGGATGGTGTGCTGGGCCGAGGGCTCGGCGGCGGCGGTGTCGTCGCACGGAAGGCCGGTGGCCGTGGCCGTCGTCCTGGCGGTGGTGCCGGCGAGCGGGCGGTGGCGGCAACTGGGTGCCGCGCCGTGGGCCTCGGCCCGGATGCGCTGCTTCATCGTCGGGGGCAGGGAGCCGGTGCGCGACCAGGACCGGGGAGCGGCCGCGGCAGCGGGTGCCGCCTCGGGGGAGGCGCTCTCGCTGTTGCTGTGCGTTCCGGTCTGCGGTACGGCCGCGGCGGCCGTCGTCGTGATGAGTCCGAGCGCCGTGCACAGCGCGAGGAAGGCGGTGACGATGGTGGTCCAGAGCGTCAGGACCTTGTTCCGGGCCATGGCCCCTCACTTTCGGGTTGGGCGATTTGCGTACTTTCCTCATGATGTGTATGAGCGTCGCGATGTGGTGGACCGACGCCCGTGGCGCGTCGATGTTCAGATGAACACCACCCGAATGGCCTCAGAAGCCCATAAAAGGTGCAAATAAGAGAGGAAGGCGGGCGAAAGCCGCAGCGTGTGAGGGTGTGATCACCCTCCGATCAGAACGGCTTCGTCCGCTTCTAAAGGGGTTCCGGCGGCGGGCAGTTGACCACCGACGCAGGTCACCGATCGGTATCGGCCGGTGTGTATAGTCGGGCGCCAGAAGTCCCCTACGTCAAGGAAAGACGAGGTCGCGCGGTGAAGAAGCTTCTCCTGGTCGCACTGGCCGCCATCGGCGGGCTCCTCGTGTACCGCCAGATCCAGGCGGATCGCGCCGAGCAGGATCTGTGGACGGAGGCGACCGACTCCGTGCCCACGGGTTCGTGAGTACGACCGACATCCGGTCCTGAGCAGACCCCGGCCGCCAAACGGTCGGGGTTTTGTGTTGCCGTTTGCCGTTTGCCGTTTGCCGTTTGCCGTTTGCCGTTTGCCGTGCGGGGTGCGGGGTGCGGGAGCGCGGGGGGTGTGCGAGCGCGAGGGGGCGCGGCAGGATGGGGCGCGGTCCGCTCAGGGGCGGGCGGCGCGGAGCCGGTGAGCGCGAGGGGTGGCGGGTCATGGGACGGTGGTGTACGGCTCGACGGCGTACCGGGGGAACGGGACGCGAGCGGCCGACGGTGCCCGCCCGCCCGCCGGTGCCGGCACGGCTGGCGGTCGTGAGCGCCGTACTGGCCACGGCAGCCGCCCTGCCGGCCGCCCCGCCCGCAGTCGCCCTGCCGGCCGCCCCGCCCGCGGCCGCCCTGCCCGGCGCCACGGCCCGCGCGGCCGGTGCGAGCACCGGATACGACTTCGCGGACGGCGCCCCGCGTCTCGCGGGCGCGGGGTCCGCCCCGGGCGCCGAACCGCTGGAGGCCGGCTCCACGTACCGCAGTTCCCTGCCGCGGAACGGCACCCTCTATTACCGCCTCGAACTCGACGCCGCCTCCGACGCCTACGTCTCCGTCACCGCCGTACCCGGCGCCGACGGCGAGGTCACCGCCGTCGACGGCATCCGGGTCTCCGTCCGGGACGCCGACGGCGGCTCCTGCTCCGTGGACAGCGCGACGTTCGGCGCCGCCCACAGCCCCCGCCCGGTCACCGCCTGGGGCATGCGCGAGCTCGGCTCCGGCACCAACCGGTGCCAGGACCCCGGCACCTACTACGTCACCGTCGAGCGGACCCGGCCCCAGGACTCCCCGCCGGACGCCTGGGACCTGGAACTCACCGCCGCCACCGAATCCCGCCCGCGAGGTACCGGCGCGACCAGGACGCCCGGGGCCTGGGACTCCGCCTCGCCCGAGCCCCTCGCCGGCGAGCCGGAACACAGGCCCGGCGGCAGCGGGTTCGCCCACGCCACCCTCGTCGGGCAAGGAGTCTGGCGCGACGACATCCGGCCCGGGGAGACCCTCTACTACAAGGTGCCGGTCGACTGGGGCCGCCAGGTGTACGCGACCGCCGAACTGGCCGGCTCCGCGGACGCCTCCGGTTACGCCACCGGCGCCCTGCGACTGGCGCTGCACAATCCCGTGCGCGGCGAGGTCGACGCCGCCGCCAGGGGCTACACCGGCCGGCAGACCACCGTGGGTCTCGCTCCGCTGCCGCCCGTGTCGTACTCCAACCGGTACGCCACGGCCGGACAGGTCGGCGCGCTGCGGTTCGCCGGTGACTACTACGTCGTGGTCCACCTCGCGGCACAGGTGGCCGACGGCTTCGGCCAGGGCCCTTTCGGGCTGACACTGCGCGTACGACTCGGGGGAGCGGCGCGGACCGGCCCCGACTACGCGGGGGAGTCCCGGCCGCAGGGCCTCTTCGAGGTCTCCGCACAGGACCGGGTGGCGGTACCGGAGCCCGGGGCCGCGAACGACGACCTCGCCATGAAGGCGGTCGCCGTCGGCGGGATCGGCGCCGGCAGCCTGCTCCTCCTCGGCCTGGCCCTGTGGACGGCGGCGGCCCGGCGCAGGCCCTGAACCCTCCGGTAGCCGGGTTCAGGTCCGGGTCAGTGCCCAGAAACCCACGGCGTAACAGGCCAGCGCGAGCAGCAGCAGCGGCAACGCCACCCTCGCCGGAGGCCCGGAACGGCGGCGCCGCCGTGTCCCTCGGTGCTGGGCGGGAGGGGCGGCCCGCGGGGCACCGGCCGTGTACGGGGCGGTGGGCGCGTCGGCACGCTGCCGCGGGGACGGCGCGAGGGCCTGAGCGGGAAGCGGCGGCACCTGCGGCGGCCGGTACGGCGGCTGGTATCGCGGCTGGTACGGCGGCTGGTCGTGCGGGCCGCCCGTGAAGGCCGGGCTCTGGGCGGGCGGCTGCGCATCGGCCGCCGACGCCGACGCCGACGCCGACGCCGACGCCGACGCGGGCTTCGCCTCCGACTCCGACTCCGACTCCGATGTGACGGTCGGCAGCGGAGGCGGCAGGTGGAAACTCCCCGTCTCCGACATCCTGCCCCGCCGCTCGGCCCCGGGAGCCACCGCGGACGGCGTGGCGGCCGGGGCCGGCGGGATGCCGTCGCCTTCGTGGGGGGCGGACGGGGCGCCGGTCCCGGTCGGCGGTGTACCGGCCGGTGCGGCCGGGGTGCCGTCGAGGGCGGACGGCGGACCCGCGGGGTGCGGGACCGGCCCCGGAATCGACGGTGTGCCCGCCGGGGGCGTGGCGGGGCCGGAGGGCGTCCGGTCGCGCAGGGGACGGAGGCCGCCCGGATCGGGGTGCGGGCTGCCAGGATCGGGACGCGGGCCGCCCGGATCGGGACGCGGGCCGCCCGGCGGCGGGAGCGCCGGGGGCGTGGCGGGGCCGGAGGGCGTCCGGTCGCGCAGGGGACGGAGGCCGCCCGGATCGGGGTGCGGGCCGCCCGGATCGGGACGCGGGCCGCCCGGCGGCGGGGGCGCCGGGGGCAGGTCCGGTGCCGGAAACGGGCCGGGCGGGGGCGCCGATGTCCAGGAAGGGGTCCGCGGCGCAGCGGCCGCGGGCGGGGAGGGTGCCGGGTCCGTCGGCCGTCGCGGGTCCGTCGGTACGTCGTCCACGCCGGACGCCCGTTTGAGGGGCCCCTCGGGACCGAACCCCGGTGGCAGCGGGCCCACCTGGTCGAATATCTCGATCAGCTCGTCGTCGGGGCCGGGCTCCGGCAGCAGCTCGACCGCCGCGGCCAGCGCCTTGCGCGCCCCCGTCGCGGTGCGGAACCTCGCCGGCGGATCCGGCTGCACCAACGTCGCCACGACCTGCCACAGCGGCTCGGGAATCCCTCGCGGCGCGGGCGGCGTACCGTACTCGGCGAAGTGCTGCACGAGCGCCTTGGTGTCCGGCTTCGCCCCCTCCAGCAGATACAGGGCGACCAGACCCACCGCGAACAGGTCCGCCGGGAAGTCCGGCTCCGCCCCCGTCATCTGCTCGGGCGCGAGGTAACCCGGCGTCCCCACCACGAGGTTGGTCTCCGTCAGCCGGGGCTCGCCCAGCCGCATCGCGATACCGAAGTCGGACAGCCTCAGCCGCGGACGGCCCGTCCCCGTCGCCTCGAGCAGCAGGTTGGCGGGCTTGATGTCACGGTGCACCACACCCTCCCCGTGCACCGCCGCCAGGCCCGACAGGAGCTGGTCGAGCAGCGTGCACACGAAGTCGGGCGGCAGGGGACCGTAGTCCCCGACCAGGTGCACCAGCGAACCACCCGTGACCAGGTCCATGGTGAACAGGACCTGGTCGTCGTCGGCGGCCCAGCTCGCGGGCGCGAGGACATGGGGATGGTCGATGCGCAGCGCCTGCTCGCGGACGAACCGCAGCAGCGAGTGCGCGTCCCGCTGCTGAAGCACCTTCGCGGCCACATAACGCCTGCGCCGGTGGTCCCAGGCACGCCATACGGCACCCACCCCGCCCCGGCCGATCGGATCGACCAGCTCGTACCGGCCCGCGAAGACCTCACCCATGGCTGTGCGCCGCTCCTCCCCTGGGACCTGTCGCGCTCTCCCGCGGACCCGGCCGCCGACCCCCTCGGCGACCGGATCCCGGGATCAGTTCTGGTGGGACTGGTAGTGCGCGACCGCGTCCGAGGTGCGGCCCGCGCCGTACACCCGCAGGAACTCCGCCAGCTCCGGATGCGAGGAGGAGAGCGCGTCCGCCGCGTCGATGATGTCCCCGGCGGCCGCCACGGAGCGCAGCAGCGACTGGATCTCACGGACCACCCGCTTGACCGTGGGCGCACCCGAACTGCTCGTCGTCGTGGTGGTGTTGCTGAGCACCGAGCCCCCCTGCGACTTCTTGATCTCGTCCATGCGCTCCGTCGCCTCGGCCGCGCTCACACTGCCGTCGGCGACCTGCCCCGCCAGATCCTGCAGCAGTTGCACCCGCTGGACCACCGCGGGATTGCCGATCTTCGCCCGCTGGCCGCTCATCAGCTGCGACAGCATCGGCGCGGACAGCCCCAGCACTCCCGCGAGACGAGCCTGGTTGAGACCGAGATCATCGATAAGCCTGCGGAAGAGCGCCCCCAGCGGCTCCCCGTACCAGTTCCGCTGCAGTTCCCGCGCTCTTGCGGTGGCTTCCTGCTGTGCGGCGTCCATTGCGTCTCCCCATCGCTTCCCCAAAAACCGCAGTTCGCTCCAGCGAACCACGCCGAGCATCTTACGGAGCGTGGTCGTTCCCCGGGACCCCCAATCATTTGTGAGATACGGGGGGCGACCCGGTACTCTTGTCTGCGGCGACCGGCGGCCCGCGACACCAGGACCGACACCGCCTCGCGAGGGGCCTTAGCTCAGTTGGTAGAGCGCTGTCTTTGCATGGCAGATGTCAGGGGTTCGACTCCCCTAGGCTCCACCGTAAAGAGCGCCTCCGACCTGCGGAAACGTATGTCGGAGGCGCTCTGCGTCATCCAGGCGGCCCACCGCGGTGCCGCCGCCGCGCCCGGCGGCGCGGAGACGTTCCTCACGGTCCTCACCCGCGCACCACACCCGACGCCGCACGCGCTGCCCGGATGATCACCAACGACCGGAGGGAAAGCGCCAGTTGACCACGCGGAACAGCGCTCCGGCCCACACGCCACAACCGGAACGGGCCCCAGGACGGGCGCCTCTCGGCCCCCGGGCGGTGCTGTCCGCTCTTGATATCGTCACTCCACAGGGCATCAGCGCCACACCCCTGCGGGGCGGTGCCACGGGGCTCATCGCCGTCGGAGCCGTCCGGTCGCTACCGACGAGGTGGAAGGGGTTGACCATGCGGGCGAAGGTACGAGCCGCTCTCGACGCGCTCTACATGAAGCGGCTGGTCAGGGAGTTGGAAGGACGCCCACGCCCCCAGCACATCGGCATCATGCTCGACGGCAACCGCCGGTGGGCCAAGATGTCGGGCATCGACGACCCCCGCGAGGGCTACCGGGCCGGCGGCGCGAAGGTGCTGGACTTCCTGCGCTGGTGCGACTCCGCACAGATCGAACACGTCACCCTGTTCATGCTCTCCGACGACAACCTCCACCGGCCCGAGGAGCAGTTGAACCCGCTCATCGACATCATCGCCGAGGTCGTCGAGCGGTTGGCCGCGCCGGGCAACCCCTGGCGCGTCGAAGCGGTCGGCGCCCTGGACCTGCTGCCGGCCGAGTCCGCGAGCCGCCTCAAGACCGCCACCGCCGCCACCCAGGACCGCAAGGGCGGCACCAAGGTCGACGTCGCGGTGGGCTACGGGGGCAGACGCGAGATCGTCGACGCCGTGCGCTCCGCCCTGACCGAGCACAGCTCCCAGGGCGGCGACATCGACGAGTTCATCGAGACCTTCACCATGGAGCACATCTCCAAGCACCTGTACTCCAAGACACGCTCCGAGTCCGACCTCATCATCCGCACCTCCGGCGAACAGCGCCTCTCCGGATTCCTGCTCTGGCAGTCGGCGTACGCCGAGGTCCACTTCTGTGAGACCTACTGGCCGGACTTCCGCGAGATCGACTTCCTGCGTGCCCTGCGCTCCTACTCCCTACGGGAGCGCCGCTACGGTCGCTGAGCGCCGTTTCACGTGAAACATCGCCGCGGGGGGGGGGGGGCACGGGCTCCCCCCCCCCCGCGGGGGGAACCGAAAGAAGCCCGGGCGGCGACGGCCCCCCCGGTCAGCCGGGCGCCACCCCCCCCCCCCCCCCCACCCACGCCAGCGATTC
>NZ_JBICYB010000010.1:208908-215862 GCF_043200575.1 Streptomyces sp. NPDC048392 | reverse complement strand
GAAGAGGTGACCGCCGGTCTCGAGGGCATGGAGGTCCCGTTGCGCGTCGCCGTCATGGGCTGCGTCGTCAACGGCCCCGGCGAGGCCCGCGAGGCCGACCTCGGTGTCGCCTCCGGCAACGGCAAGGGCCAGATCTTCGTCAAGGGCGAGGTCATCAAGACCGTCCCCGAGTCGAAGATCGTGGAGACCCTCATCGAGGAGGCCATGACGATCGCCGAGCAGATGGAGAAGGACGGCGCGTCGGGGGAGCCGGCCGTCACCGTGAGCTGAACAGCACGGACCGAAGGGGGCCCGAGCGTGACGATTCTGGAGAGCATCCGGGGACCACGCGACCTGAAGACGCTGTCCGAGGCGGAACTCGGTGAACTGTCCGAAGAGATGCGCGGCTTCCTGGTGCGCGCGGTCGCCCGCACCGGCGGTCACCTCGGACCCAACCTCGGCGTGGTGGAGCTCACCGTCGCCCTGCACCGGGTCTTCGAGTCACCGGACGACCGCATCCTGTGGGACACCGGCCATCAGAGCTACGTGCACAAACTCCTGACCGGCCGGCAGGACTTCTCCAAACTGCGGAGCAAGGGCGGCCTGTCCGGTTACCCGTCGCGCGAGGAGTCCGAGCACGACGTCATCGAGAACAGCCACGCCTCCACCGTCCTCGGCTGGGCCGACGGCCTCGCCAAGGCCCGCCAGGTGCAGGGGGAGCGCGGACACGTCGTCGCCGTCATCGGCGACGGCGCGCTCACCGGAGGCATGGCCTGGGAGGCCCTGAACAACATCGCGGCGGCCAGGGACCGACCGCTGATCATCGTCGTCAACGACAACGAACGCTCGTACGCGCCGACCATCGGCGGCCTCGCCAACCACCTCGCGACCCTCCGTACGACCGACGGCTACGAGCGGGCCCTGGCCTGGGGCAAGGACGTCCTCCAGCGCACGCCCGTGGTCGGCAGCGCCGTGTACGAGGCGCTGCACGGAGCCAAGAAGGGCTTCAAGGACGCCTTCGCGCCGCAGGGGCTCTTCGAGGACCTCGGGCTGAAGTACCTCGGCCCGGTCGACGGGCATGACATCGGCGCCGTCGAGTCGGCGCTCGGGCGCGCCAAACGCTTCCACGGGCCGGTGCTGGTGCACTGCCTCACCGAGAAGGGCCGCGGCTACGAGCCCGCCCTGCGCGACGAGGAGGACCACTTCCACACGGTCGGCGTGATGGACCCGCTCACCTGCGAGCCCCTCAGCCCTTCCAAGGGGCCGTCCTGGACATCGGTGTTCGGCGAGGAGATCGTCCGGATCGGCGAGGAGCGCGCCGACGTGGTGGCGATCACCGCGGCCATGCTGCACCCGGTCGGTCTGGCCCCCTTCGCCGCGCGGTTCCCCGACCGGGTCTGGGACGTCGGCATCGCCGAGCAGCACGCGGCCGTGTCCGCCGCCGGCCTCGCGACCGGCGGACTGCACCCGGTCGTCGCCGTCTACGCCACCTTCCTCAACCGAGCTTTCGACCAGCTCCTGATGGACGTGGCCCTGCACCGCTGCGGCGTCACGTTCGTCCTGGACCGGGCGGGCGTCACCGGCGTCGACGGCGCTTCGCACAACGGCATGTGGGACATGTCCGTCCTCCAGGTCGTCCCGGGCCTGCGCATCGCCGCGCCGCGCGACGCCGACCAGCTGCGCGCCCAGCTGCGCGAGGCGGTCGCCGTCGACGACGCCCCGACACTGCTGCGCTTTCCGAAGGAGTCCGTCGGACCGGCCGTACCCGCCGTCGGCCGGGTCGGCGGCCTGGACGTCCTGCACGCGGCGGACCGGCCCGAGGTGCTACTCGTGGCCGTCGGCGTGATGGCGCCCGTCTGCCTCGGGGCCGCCGAGCTGCTGGAGGCCCGCGGCATCGGCTGCACCGTCGTCGACCCGCGCTGGGTCAAACCCGTCGACCCGGCGCTCGCGCCCCTCGCCGCCCGGCACCGCCTGGTGGCCGTGGTCGAGGACAACAGCCGCGCGGCCGGGGTAGGTTCCGCGGTGGCGCTGGCGCTCGGCGACGCCGAGGTCGACGTCCCCGTGCGCCGCTTCGGCATCCCCGAGCAGTTCCTCGCGCACGCCAAGCGCGCCGAGGTGCTCGCGGACATCGGCCTCACCCCGGTCGACATCGCCGGACGGATCAGCGCGAGCCTGGCCGTCGCCGGACAAGCCGGGGACCAGGCTGTGGACCGGTCCGGCGACGGACGGATCGTCATGCCAGCGCAAGGAGAGTACTGAATGACCAAGGAGTTCGACCTCGCCGCGCTCTTGGCCGAGCGTGGAGCCGAGCGGTACGAGCTGCACGCCAGGCACCTCAACCACCAGCTGCCGCGCATGCTGCACACCATCGGCTTCGACAAGGTCTACGAGCGGGCCGAGGGCGCGCACTTCTGGGACGCGGACGGCAACGACCACCTGGACATGCTCGCCGGGTTCGCGGTCATGGGCCTGGGACGCCACCACCCGGTCGTCCGCAAGGCGCTGCACGACGTCCTCGACGCCTCGCTGGCCGACCTGACCCGCTTCGACTGCCCGCCGCTGCCCGGACTGCTGGCGGAGAAGCTGCTCTCCTACAGCCCGCATCTGGACCGCGTCTTCTTCGGCAACAGCGGCACCGAGGCCGTCGAGACCGCCCTGAAGTTCGCCCGGTACGCGACCGGAAGGCAGCGGATCCTGTACTGCTCGCACGCCTTCCACGGACTGACCACCGGCTCGCTCTCCGTCAACGGCGAGGACGGTTTCCGCAAGGGCTTCGCGCCCCTGCTGCCCGACACCGCCGTCCCGCTCGGCGACCTGGACGCCCTGGCGCGGGAGCTGGGCAAGGGCGACGTGGCCGCCCTGATCGTGGAGCCGGTCCAGGGCAAGGGCGTGCACGAGACCCCGCCCGGCTACCTGCTCGCGGCGCAGGAACTGCTGCACCGGCACAAGGCGCTGCTGATCGCCGACGAGGTGCAGACGGGGCTCGGCCGGACCGGGAAGTTCTACGCCTACCAGCACGAGGACGGCGTCGAACCCGACCTGGTCTGTGTGGCCAAGGCGCTGTCCGGCGGATACGTGCCGGTGGGGGCCACCCTGGGCAAGGACTGGATCTTCCAGAAGGTGTACTCCTCGATGGATCGCGTGCAGGTCCACTCGGCCAGCTTCGGGTCCAACGCGCAGGCCATGGCCGCCGGGCTCGCGGTGCTGTCGGTGATGGAGAACGAGGAGATCGTGGCGAACGCCGCCGCGGTGGGGGAGCGGCTGAAATCCCGGCTGACGGGACTGGTGGACCGCTACGAGCTGCTCGCCGACGTCCGGGGCCGGGGACTGATGATCGGCATCGAGTTCGGCCGGCCCAGGTCACTGAAGCTGCGCAGCCGCTGGACGATGCTGCAGGCCGCACGGAAGGGACTGTTCGCGCAGATGGTGGTCGTGCCGCTGCTGCAACGGCATCGCATCCTGACGCAGGTATCCGGCGATCACCTGGAGGTGATCAAGCTGATCCCGCCGCTGATCATCGACACCGACGACGCCGACCGGTTCGTCGACGCCTTCACCGAGGTGATGGAGGACGCGCACAACGGCGGCGGCCTGATGTGGGACTTCGGCAAGACCCTGGTCAAGCAGGCGGTGGCCAACCGCTGAGGCCAGGACCGACCGGGCCTGCTTTTGCCTGCGAGGCAAAAAACTTGCCCCCCGGGCAAGGTTCGGGCTGAATGGAGGCATGAGCTCCTCCGAGACCGGGCCCGCCCAGGGGGCGGTCGCCGCCGTCGCGCCCCAGCTGCGTGAGCTGCGGCGGCGGGCCGCCCTCACCCTCGAGACCGCGGCCCGCGCCGCCGGGCTGTCGCCCGCCCACCTCTCCCGCCTGGAGACCGGTCAACGCCAGCCCTCGCTGCCGATGCTGCTCTCCCTCGCCCGGGTCTACGGTACGACGGTCGCCGAGCTGCTGGGTGAGACGGCCGCCGACCGGGACGCCGTCGTGCGTGGTGCCGACATGGAGCCCACCACCGCGGGCGGCTGGACGTACTGGCAGGCGGGAGCGCCGGGCCGCGGCATGCAGGCCCTGCGCGTCCAGGTGCCGTACGGCTCCCAGGGCGACGTAGTGCGGGTGCACCCCGGCGAGGAGTGGCTGCACGTTCTCAGGGGCCGGCTGCGACTGCGCCTCGGGGACACCGAGCACCGGCTCACCGCGGGGGACAGCGCCCACTTCGATTCCATGACCCCGCACCGGATCGCCGCGCAGGACCCCGACGGGGTCGACCTGCTCTTCGTCCACACCCTGCTGCAGAGCCCGACGGCCGCGCTGTGCCTCGGCCCGACCCCCGGAGAGATGCCATGAGTGCCATGCAGGAGAAGCTCCCGCGCGCCCTGTGGGTGCGACTGCTCGTCTACATCGCGCTGGGGCACGTCTTCGGCGGCTTCCTCTACCTGCTGTTCGAGGTGGGGGCCAGGTAGCGCCACCCCGCGAGCGGACGGCTCAGTCCAGCATCCGCTCGCGCAGTCGCTCCCGGGTCTCGGAGGTGACCCGCAGCCCCTGCTCCAGGTAGGCGTCGACCCCGCCCCAGGTCTCCCCGATCGTCTCGAAGGCCGCGGAAAGGTACTCGGCGCGCGCGTCGAACAGGGGGCTGAGCAGCTCCATGACCTCGGGGGAGTAGGCCGAGGCGGCCGAGCCGCTGCGGCGTACCTTGTAGCGGCGGTGGGTGGCGTTCGACTTCAGGTAGTCCTCGACGACGGCCTCGCGCTCGACGCCCAGGGCGAGCAGGGTGATCGCGATCGACAGACCCGCGCGGTCCTTGCCCGCGGCGCAGTGCATCAGCGCGGGGACGCTGTCCTCGGCGAGCGCGTGCAGAATCCGGGAGTGCTCCGCCGTGCGCTCCTTGACGATCATGCGGTAGGAGCCGATCATCCGGTCCGCGGCCTTGCCGTCGGCCAGGATCTCGCGCAGCTGCTCGAGGTCTCCGTCCCGGACCATCTTCCAGAACTCGGCTCCGTCGGCCGGATCGCTCAGCGGCAGGTTCACATTGCGCACGCCCGGCAGCTCGACGTCGGGGCCCTCCAGCTTCTGGTCGGCCGCGTTGCGGAAGTCGAAGACCGTGTGCAGGCCGAGCGACGCCAGGAACGCGGCGTCCTCCCCGGTGGCGTGTGCCAGGTGACCGCTGCGGAACAGCACCCCCTGCCGCACCCGCCGCCCGTCCACGGTCGGCAGTCCGCCCACGTCCCGGAAGTTGCGCACACCGGTCAGCTCGGGTTCGGTCGACGGGACCTGCTGCGTCACGGGGGCTCCTCCCACTCCGCCCCGCCGACGCTGCTCGCCGACGGGCACCACTCGACGATACGGCATGGCCTCCGGGCGAAAGCCGCTCCACAGCGGGTATTGCGAGAGGATAAGAGCCTTCTGTCCGTATTGGCTCTTTAATAACAACTGAGCCTGAAATGGCGGTGGGTGGACGAGTGGCGCGTGAGCAGCGTCATATCCGTGACCGTGTGTTGCCCGTCATGTCCACGTAATGCGGCTGATTCGCGAGGGTGTTCGCGGAATACGGCGCGACGGAAATCGACGCAGCGTTACCGGTTGCTCCGGTAAAGGATCAATCGGAAGACCCGTCGGGGGAACCCCTCGCTTGTCCCTGTGCGTCCTGGTCCCTTACGTTCACCACCGATCCGGGCGGACGCCTAATCCTGCCGCCGACCGGAGCCCGCACTCACCCACCACCCGTGCACGGCAGGAGCGGGGGACCCACAGGTAGAACTGCCTGTTCCGGTTCCCGGAACGGCTTGGGGTAAAGCCGCGTTTCGGCGCGGCCGGGCATCTCCAGCCCGCACCCGACAGCTCACCTCGCAGGCGCCGGAGAGGAATTCGTCATGCCCGCGAAGGGTAAGCACCGCCGTACCAGGGCCATGCGCCTGACCCGCACCATCGCCGTCGCCGGAACCGGTGGCGCCGCGCTCGCGCTCCCGCTGATGGGTGCGGCCGCCGCCAACGCCGCCCCCGCGCACTCCGTTTCCGAGCAGGCCGTGCAGTCCGTTCCGACGTCGGCCAACAAGGCCGCCGCGAGCGGCGCCGAGAAGAACGGCGAGAACGCGGCAGCGCGGACGTACACCGTGAAGAGCGGTGACTACCTCTCGAAGATCGCCGACGAGCAGGACGTCGACGGCGGCTGGAAGAGGCTCTACGCGGACAACCGCGAGGCCGTCGGTTCGGACCCGTCGCTGATCCACCCCGGCCTCAGGCTCTCGATCGGCGGCCAGGCCGCCAAGTCGTCGGCCCCGTCCTCCGCGGCGGCCGAGAAGCCGGCGGCCGAGAAGCCCGCCGAGGCGGAGAAGCCCGCCTCCCGGTCCGCCGAGAAGCCGGCGGACGCCGAGAAGGCATCCTCCTCGGACGCCGGCTCCTCGGACACCGGTACCCAGTCCGCGGGCAACACCAGCGGCTACACCTCCCCCGTCGCGGGCGGCACCGTCGGTACCCCGTACCACCAGTCCGGCAGCATGTGGTCCAGCGGTTACCACACCGGCACGGACTTCGTCGTCCCGACCGGCACCTCGCTGAAGGCCGTCGGCGCGGGCACCGTCGTCTCCGCCGGCTGGGGCGGCGCGTACGGCAACCAGGTCGTCATCAGGCTCGCCGACGGCCACTACGCCCAGTACGCCCACCTCTCCTCGCTCTCCGTCTCCGCCGGCCAGTCGGTGACGGTGGGGCAGCAGGTCGGCCTCTCGGGTGCCACCGGCAACGTGACCGGCCCGCACCTGCACTTCGAGATCCGCACCACGCCGGACTACGGCTCGGACGTGGACCCGATCGCGTTCCTGCGCTCGCACGGCGTCTCCGTCTGACGACCGCTTCGGCGCAGCCTCCGCGCCACCGAGGGCCGGGCCCCCCGCCCCGGCCGCCCGGGGGCGCCGCCAGGGGGGCGGGCCCCCGGGGGGTGCCGGAAGCGGCAGACCCCATGCCGCGGGGCAGTACCCACACCCCACAGC
>NZ_JBICYB010000010.1:0-208898 GCF_043200575.1 Streptomyces sp. NPDC048392 | reverse complement strand
GCTCGCCCCCGGGCGGCGGGCCGGCGGGGTGGGCCCCCGGCGGCGGGCCCGCCCCCCCCCCGGGGGGGCCGCCCCCGCCCCCGCCGGGCGCGCCGCCCCGCCCCCGGGGGCCCGGCCCTCGGTGTATTCCGGAATTGACGAACACTTTAGGCGTGGCCTTTGTCACCGACCGTCCACCCCTCCTTACGGTCGCGTAGGTCACAACCCACGGTGAATCATGGGCCGATGTGGCAGACGATTCGAAGAGTGACAGCAGAGCAGTGATCGGGTCGTACACGGCGGTGGGGGACAGCTTCACCGAGGGCGTCGGCGACCCCGGCCCCGACGGGGCGTTCGTCGGCTGGGCCGACCGGCTCGCCGTACTGCTCGCGGACCGGCGTCCCGAGGGCGACTTCACCTACACGAACCTCGCCGTCCGCGGCAGGCTGCTCGACCAGATCGTGGCGGAACAGGTCCCGCGGGTCGTCGCACTCGCGCCGGATCTGGTCTCGTTCGCGGCGGGCGGCAACGACATCATCCGGCCCGGCACCGACCCCGACGAGGTCGCCGAGCGGTTCGAACTGGCGGTGGCCGCACTGACGGCCGCGGCCGGCACCGTCCTCGTGACCACCGGCTTCGACACCCGTGGGGTGCCCGTCCTCAAGCATCTGCGCGGCAGGATCGCCACGTACAACGGGCATGTCCGCGCCATCGCCGACCGGTACGGCTGCCCGGTGCTCGACCTGTGGTCGCTCCGGAGCGTCCAGGACCGCAGGGCGTGGGACGCCGACCGGCTGCACCTGTCGCCCGAGGGCCACACCCGGGTGGCGTTGCGTGCGGGACGGGCCCTCGGGCTGCGTGTCCCGGCCGACCCGGACCAGCCCTGGCCGCCCCTGCCGCCCCGCGGCACGCTGGACGTGCGGCGCGACGACGTCTACTGGGCGCGCGAGTACCTGGTGCCGTGGATCGGGCGCCGACTGCGCGGCGAATCGTCGGGCGACCAGGTGATGGCCAAGGGGACGCTGTCGCCGGACGACATCAAGACGCGGATCGCCGCGGTGGCCTGACGGTGGCGAGGAGCGGGCGGCCGGCATGCGCTCGGGAGCGGGCGGCCGGTGTTGTGCGGCGGGGCTGGGCCCTGTCGCCAAAGTCCCGTCTGCCCGGCGGCGTCATGCACCCACTCTCGCCGTACCGGGCCCTGACCCGAGTGCATCCGGTACGAGGCCCGGGACCCGGCACGCCGAGAGCACGCACCCGACGCCGCGGGGCCGCCCTCCGGGCGACGACGCGGGTTCGACGACAGAACCTAGCGTCGTGCGGACGTCAGGGCCGCTCGCTCCAGACCCAGTTCCCGCGCCAGCGCCTCGTCCGTCCACTCCTGTGCCCGGGCCCGCGACACCGTGTCCGCGTACGAGGTGAGCTGCACCGCCAGCCCGTCGAGCAGCGCCGTCAGCCGCAGGGCGGCGCCCTCCGGCTCGGGGCAGGAGAACTCACCCGCGGCCACGCCCTCGGCGATGACCTCCGCGATCGCCGCCTTCCACTGGCGGTCCAGGCCCCGCGTGACCTCCCGAAGCGCGGGCTCGCGCAGCGCCGCGGCCCAGCCCTCGATCCACAGCCGCCAGCCCTTGGCCCGACCGGTCGGCGCGTACCACCGCAAGGCCGCGCGCAGCCGGCGCAGCGCGGACGTACGACGGGCCAGCAGCCTGCGCAGACGTGCGAGATCGTCCTCGGCGGCGTGGGTGAACGCGGCGGCGACCAGTCTCTCCTTCGTGGTGAAGTGGTAGAGCACCAGGGCGTTGCTGACACCGAGCGCGGTGGCCACGTCGGCGATCCGCAGCGCCGCCACGCCCCGCGCCGATATCTGCTCGATGGCCGCGCGCAGCAGCTCCTCGCGCCGCTCCGCCACGCTCAACCGGACTCTCACCACGCAGGTCACCCTATACAGCCCCCGGGACGTGCGGCGGCGCCCTCCCGGCCGCGGCGGACCGGGGCCGGGAGGGCCCGGCGGACCGGGGAACACGGATGTGACATCGGTCGTTCGAGGTGATGTAGGTCGTCAGAGGTGACGCAGGACGAGACGACCATGACGAGAGTCTGAACCTTTCCACCTGGAGGTACCGTGGCCGCTTTCCGTTTCCCGAGTCCCGGGTTCAGCGTGCCGCGGCCCGCGGCCTTCGGCGCGGACCCGGGCGGTGAGCGCATGGCGCGCATCCGCAGGTCGCCGAACTTCCGCGAGGGCGTCTTCCAGAACCCCGGAGGGACCGCCCGCACCCGGCCCACCGGATCGGCCGCCGAATTCGCCAGGATCTACTTCAACAAGGAGGCGCGGCTCCGCCGGGCCCCGCAGGGCACGGTCCCGGTGCACGCCACCACGCTGGCCGACCTCGCCCGGCCGCCCGCCACCGGACTGCGGCTGACCTGGGCGGGCCACTCCAGCGTGCTCGCCGAGATCGACGGGCAGCGGGTGCTCTTCGATCCGGTGTGGGGCGAGCGCTGCTCCCCGTTCCCCTTCGCCGGCCCCAAGCGCCTGCATCCGGTTCCGCTGCCCCTGGCCGCCCTGGGCCCGGTCGACGTCGTCGTCGTCTCCCACGACCACTACGACCACCTGGACATGCCGACGATCAAGGCACTGGCCGGCACGGACACCGTGTTCGCCGTGCCGCTCGGCGTCGGCGCCCACCTCGAACACTGGGGCGTCCCGGCCGACCGGCTGCGCGAGCTGGACTGGCACGAGTCGACGCGCGTCGGCGGCCTGACCCTCACCGCCACCCCGGCCCGGCACTTCTGCGGGCGCGGGCTGCGCAACACCCAGCACACCCTCTGGGCGTCCTGGGTCGTCGCCGGTGACCAACACCGCGTCTACCACAGCGGGGACACCGGCTACTTCGACGGCTTCCGGGAGATCGGCGCCGCGCACGGCCCGTTCGACGCCACGATGATCCAGCTCGGGGCGTACGCCGAATTCTGGCCGGACATCCACATGACTCCCGAGGAGGGCGTCCGTGCCCACCTCGACCTCCAGGGAGGCCGGCCGGGCGGCGCCCTGCTGCCGATCCACTGGGGGACCTTCAACCTGGCGCCGCACGCGTGGGCGGAGCCGGCGGAGTGGGCCAGGGACGCGGCCGAGGAGGCCGGCCAGGCGGTGGCGTTCCCGCGGGCGGGCGAGCCGTTCGAGCCGGCGGGGAAGCTGCCGGTGGAGGCGTGGTGGCGGGCGGTGTCGGGCCCGATCGCGCACCCCTGGCGCGGTCCCCGGAGCACTGAGGGTACGGCCGGGGCGAGCAGGGGTGATCTCGACCTCGCGCGGGAGCGGTGAGATCGGTCGGGGACGACATGGGGGAGATGGTGCGGATGCCGGCATGTCTACCTGCTGACGAGCGGGATCGTTTGCCGCGAGCCTTGGACGGAGCGGCCAGATCCGCGTTCGCCTCACCGCCGTCGGCGAGCGTCACCGCGAGATCGGTGGCGACCCGGCCCGATCATGCCCGGTACCGCGGGGCCGAAGCGGCCGAGCACGCGGCGGTCAGTCCTGTGGCGTCGGCGAGATCCGCCAGTAACCGTGCCCCGGCATGCCCGACCACCCCCGAACCAGCGGCACCGACATGGCCCCTGGGACGCGACCCGATAGCCCGCACGTGGAAAGTGCCCTCCGCCCGGACGGACCGAGCCCCTCGGCGAGGTTCATCGTCCAGGCCAGGAAGGCACTTTCGCGTTTCCGCCCGAACCAAGCCGTAACCGAGTGAAACGGCGAGGCCAGGAGATGAAGGGCGAGCCGCCTGGGCCAAGCGCCCTCTGAGGTCGCGGGTCTCTACTACGTATTCAGCAGCACCAAGTGCCAGCAGGCGTACGACGACACCGGGCCCGTATCCGGAGAGGCTGGGCGGACAACCAGCACCGGATGGGGAGACCTCCTGCCATGGCCATTTTCCTTCACCGAGCAGGCCGTACGGCCTTTCGGCATCGTTGGTACGTCGCTCTGATCTGGGTGGCCGTCCTGGTCTTCGCCGGACTCAGTGCCCTCAAGGCTCCGGAGGCGTCCGACAAGGGAATCTCCATGCCGGGCATCGAGTCCCAGGAGGCGTTCGACCTGATGCAACAGCGTTTCCCCGGAACCGCTGCCGACGGTGCGACCGCCCGCATCGTGTTCGCCGCGCCGAGCGGGGAGCGGATCACCGCCCCTGGGAACAGGCAGGCCGTCGAGAAGACCGTGGCCGCCGTGGCCGACGGCCCACAGGTCGTGACCGCGTCCGACCCCTTCCGTTCGAAGACGCTGAGCAAGAACGGTCGGACGGCGTACGCGACCGTCACCTACGGCGTCGGGGCCAAGGAGCTCACCGACGCCAGCAGGAACCAGCTGAGCGAAGCCGCCCACAGTGCCCGGGACGCCGGGCTGACCGTGGAGATCGGTGGGAAGGGCCTGGACTCTGGTGGCGGGCCGGGCGGCGCGGCCGAGCTGATCGGTGTCGCCTTGGCTGCCGTCGTCCTGCTGATCACCTTCGGCTCGCTCGCCGCGGCGGGACTGCCGCTGCTGACCGCCCTGATCGGGGTCGGGATCAGCCTGGCCGGCATCCTGGCACTGGCCCACGCACTTGACCTGTCCGCCACGACGAGCATCCTCGCGATGATGCTGGGCCTCGCGGTCGGCATCGACTACGCCCTCTTCGTCGTCTCCCGGTACCGCGAGGAGCGCGCCCGGGGCCGTGCGCCCCAGGAGGCGGCCGGTCATGCGGTGGGTACGGCAGGGGCCGCGGTGGTGTTCGCCGGGCTCACCGTGGTCATCGCGCTGGCCGGACTGGCGGTTGTCGGCGTCCCGATGCTCACGAAGATGGGTTTGGCCGCGGCCGGCGCGGTCACCATCGCGGTACTGGTCGCTCTGACCCTGGTCCCAGCCCTCCTCGGCTTCTGGCCGAACGCCGTGCTCACGCGGCGGGCCCGCAAGAGCGGACAGGTCGAGGAGCAGAGCACCCGGAACAACTGGGGCTCCCGCTGGGCGCAGTTCGTGCTGCGGCGTCCGTTGCCTGTGCTGCTGCTGGGCGTGGTGGGGCTGGGGGCTCTCGCGCTGCCGGCCATGAACCTTCAACTCGGTAACCCCGGGGACGAGGCCAAACCGACCTCCACCACCGAGCGCCGGGCTTACGATGCGCTGGCCGAGGCGTTCGGGCCGGGCTTCAACGGACCTCTGACCATCGTCGTGGACGCCCGGGGCAGCACCGGCGCGAAGAGTGCTGTCGACGCTGTCGCACAGCGGATCGGCGACACCGAGGGTGTCGTATCCGTCTCCTCGGCCCGCTTCAACCAGGCAGGCGACACGGCTGTCTTCCAGGCGGTTCCGTCCACAGCACCGACGGACGAGAAGACCAGGAACCTGGTCGCATCCATCCGGGACGACCGGCCCGCGACCGAGTCCCGGACCGGGGTGACGTTCGCCGTCACCGGCACCACCGCGGTCGACATCGACATCGCCGACAAGGTGCAGTCGGCTCTGGTCCCCTACCTGACAGTCGTCGTGGGCCTTGCGATCGTCCTGCTGCTGTTGGTCTTCCGGTCCCTGCTCGTCCCGTTGAAGGCCGCCCTCGGATACCTCTTGTCGGTGCTGGCCTCACTGGGCGTGGTCGTCCTCGTCTTCCAGCAGGGCCACGGCGCCGGACTGCTGGGAGCGGAGCACACCGGTCCGATCATGAGCCTGATGCCGATCTTCCTGGTGGGCATCGTCTTCGGCCTGGCGATGGACTACGAGGTCTTCCTCGTCTCCCGGGTGCGCGAGGCGTATGTTCACGGTGAATCACCCCACCAGGCGGTCATCAGCGGATTCCGGCACAGCGCCCGGGTCGTCGTGGCCGCCGCGATGATCATGGTCGCGGTCTTCGCCGGATTCATCGCAGAGAACGACTCCATGATCAAGATGATCGGGTTCGGACTCGCCTCGGCCGTCCTGTTCGACGCCTTCGTCGTACGGATGGCGATCGTCCCCGCCGTCCTCGCCCTCCTCGGCCACAGGGCCTGGTGGCTGCCGGGCCGGCTCGACAGGCTGCTGCCCCGCGTCGACGTCGAGGGCGAGGCACTCGGCCGGCGGCCTGTTGCGGCAGACCCGCGATCGGCCGGGACGACGACCGGCCGGGAAGTGTCCCGCACCTGACACAATCGCTTCCTCGCCGCCGGGGGGCCGCCCGTGGGGGCGGACGGCGACGTGGGCCGGAGCACGACCGGAGAACCGTATGAGTACCAGTACTGAGCGTTACACCGACCGTTTCGAGCAATACGCCGACCGCCATCCGCGCGTCGTGGACACGATCCTGGTGCTGGTACTCATGGCCTGCGCGATCGTGGGCAGCGGTCTCACCAGGCCTGGCGCCGCTCCACCTCAGCGGGGCACCACCGTGCTGGCGGTCATGGGCGTCGCCTGCCTCGCCCTGTCCGCACACCGGAGCCACCCGCGGGCCGTCGCCGTCGTGAACGCGTTGTGCATCGTGGTCGTCACCGCGCTTGAGTACGTGCTGACCCCTTTGCTGCTGGCCCCCGTCATGACGGCGATGTACTGGTTGACCACGCACACCGGCCTCAAGACCGCACGCCTCTACAGTGTCACCACGGCGGCGTCCCTGATGGCCACATCGGCCGTCTTCGACCCCACCTACGCTTCTTCTCCCGTACCCCGGTCCATCGGCTACTGCTTCTGGCTGCTGCTGCCGCTCGGCGCCGGCAGCATGACCAGACTGCGGCGCGCCTACCTGGCGTCGGTTCAGGCCCGCGCCGAACACGCCGAACGTACCCGGGAAGAGGAGGCGCGGCTGCGCGTCACCGAAGAACGCATGCGCATCGCCCGCGAACTGCACGACGTCGTGGCCCACCACCTGGCCCTGGCCAACGCCCAGGCGGGCACGGCCGCACACTTCGCGCTCACCGATCCGCAGCGGACGAAGAAGATCCTCACCGCCCTGACCGGCACCACGTCCTCTGCGCTGCGGGAACTCAAAGCCACTCTGGGACTGCTGCGCCACGACGGCGGCCCGGACTCCGCATCGCTTGAACCCGCTCCGGGCCTCGCCCGCCTGCCCGAGCTGGTTTCGACGTGTGCGTCCGCGGGGCTCACCGTCACGGTCACCACGACGGGCCGGCCCCGTCCACTGACCGCGGGGGCGGACCTGGCCGCCTTCCGGATCGTGCAGGAGGCACTCACCAACGCCACCAAGCACGCCGCCGCGGACTCGGCACACGTGCATCTCGCCTACGAAGAACTGGGTTTGCTGATCACGGTCACCAATGACGGTCCGTCCCGCGCTACCGATGCCGCTCCAGCCGCGCCGGGTCAGGGCTTCGGCATCATGGGCATGCGCGAACGAGCCCGCACCGTCGGCGGCGAATCCCGCGCGGGGCCCCTACCGGAAGGCGGCTTCGAAGTCTCGGCCAGCCTGCCGCTTCCGCCCGCCCGCGAAGCGTCGTCGGAAGCCCCAGATGATCAAAAAGGAGAACAGGCATGACCATCAAAGTGCTGCTCGCCGACGACCAGACCTTGCTACGGGCGACCTTCCGGATGCTGATCGACTCCTGCGAGGACATGACCGTGGTCGGTGAAGCCTCCGACGGTGCGGAAGCTGTGGACCTGACCCGCGCCCACCACCCCGACATCGTCCTCATGGACATCCGTATGCCGGGTACGGACGGCCTCGCGGCCACGTCCGCCATCTGCGCCGACTCGGAACTGTCCGCCACCCGCGTCCTCGTCCTGACCACCTTCGAGACCGAGGAATACGTCGCCCAGGCCCTGCACGCCGGTGCCAGCGGCTTCCTCGGCAAGGACGTCACCACCGACACCCTGCTGGCCGGCCTGCGCACGGTCGCCTCCGGCGAGGCACTCCTTTCCCCCACCGCGACCCGGACCCTCATCGCCAGATTCCTCGTGACATCCGCCCCCGGCACGCGACTCGTATCCGCGCCCCGCTTGTCCGAACTCACCGCTCGCGAACGCGAAACGATGGCCATGGCCGCCGAGGGCAAGTCCAACTCCGAGATCGCCGAGACACTCACACTCAGCCCGCTGACCGTACGCACCCACATCTACCGCGCGATGGCGAAACTGGGCGCCCGCGACCGCGCCCAACTGGTCGTCATCGCTTACCAGGCAGGCCTGGTGCGGGCGACTCCGTTCACGCCCTGACCGCACCGGCACCCAGGTCGAACGCGGAGGCCGACGCGGAGGCGACCGAGGCACTGGCGAACGCCGTCCGGCCGGACACGGTCTCGGCGGCGCGCGGTCCGTCGTGGGTCAGCTCGTGCTGGAGGTCGCGCCGGAATTCACCGGCGGCGGCGAGGGTCCGCACCGTGAACTTCACGCTGGACAGCAAACGCTGTCAGCAATCGCCATCGGATCCGATTGGATTCGCGCCGCCCCGGAGCCCCGGGTCGCACGGGTTCATCGGGCACGTCACCCCCCTGTCGGCGAACGATCGTTTGCCGACAGGGGGGTGACGCCCGTCCAGGCGGCCGTATCCCGTCGGCACGGGGTGCCGGTGTGCATGTTGGAGGAGGCACCGGCGATGACGGAGTCGAGTCGGTCCCGGGTGTGGGCGAGGTCCGCGATGTGCCGGTCGAGGTGGTCGCGCTCCGCGGTCAGACGCCGGAGCAGCTCCGGTGTGGCCCTACCGTCGACGACGCAGGGCGTGAGCTCGGCGATGGCCTTGCTGGACAGGCCGGCGGCGTACAGCTGGCGGATCACACGGATCCGGTCGACGGCGGCTTCCGCATAGTGGCGCTGGCCGCCGCTGCTGCGCTCAGAGGTGAGCAGGTCCTGCTCCTCGTAGTACCGCAGAGCCCGGGTGGTGACGCCCGTGCGGCGGGCGAGTTCCCCGATGCGCATGTTCGGCTCCACTTCTTGTGACCTGAGTCCCAAGCTCTTGCCCTTCACGTCAACGTCAGGTTTTAGCGTAGCCGATGTACTCGGTACTGGGCGATGCATCCAGTTGGGTCAGGACGCCCGCCGCCTTCGAAAGGCAGACACACGCATGACCACTCACCAGACGACCGGTCTCACAGGCCCCGCCCCCACCCCGACCGTGTCGGTCAAGCCACTCGTGCTGAGCGCACCTCAGCGCGGTGAGGACCTGCGCGTACGCGTCACCGCCCCCGTCACCGGCGCGGGCCTGCCCGTCGTGCTGTTCGCCCATGGGTTCGGTTCCGACTTGGACGGCTACGCACCACTGGTCGACCACTGGGCATCCGGCGGCTTTGTCGTCGTCCAGGCCACCCACCTGGACTCCAAGCGGCTCAACATCGCTGCGGGTGATCCCCGCAGGACCCGGATGTGGCGCCACCGAGTCCAGGACATGCGGCGCATCCTGGACGAACTCGCGACGCTGGAGGCCGCCGTGCCGGGACTGGCGGGCCGGGTGGACCACCGCCGCGTCGTCGCGGCCGGACACTCCTTCGGCGGCCAGACCGCAGGTATCCTGGTGAGCCTGCGCGTCAGGGACCCGCACACCGGGATCGCCGAGGACCTGTCCGACTCGCGGGTCATGGCCAGCATCCAGCTGGCCACCGCCGGCAAGGGCGGCGACGAGCTGACCCCCTTCGCCCACGAAAACCTTCCCTGGCTGCGCGATCAGGACTTCTCCCACATCGTTGCCCCCGGCCTCGTCGTCGCCGGAGACAAGGACGACCTCCCGCTCTCCACCCGAGGCCCGGCCTGGACGACCGACCCCTACACCCTCAGCCGCGGCAACAAGAGCCTTCTCCTTGTCCACGGCGGCGAGCACTTCCTCGGCGGCATCTCCGGTCATCAGGCGGCGGAGACCACAGATGAGGACCCCGACCGCGTCGCTCTCGTCCAGCAGGTCACCCTCGCCTACCTGCGCCACGTCACCGGCATCGACCACAGCGACTGGAACAATGCGCGGATGGTTCTCACAGACGGGCACCCGCTGGGACACCTCGAATCCAAGTGACCCGCGGCAGACCCGGGCGCGCGCCTCCCCCACCGCCTCGGTCGACCTCCTTCAGTCCTGCCCGCTCCCGTCGTCGTCCTCGTTCTTGATGTCGTGGCCCTCGGCCCGGAGCCGGGTCCCGGCGGCGTCCGGGTAGCGGGTGTTCCACAGCACGACGGCGTTGCGGACCAGGCCGAGGGCGGCGAGCTGGTCTCCTGGCCCTCGCGGTACGCCCGGCGGAGCCGGCCCCGGCCGCCGTGGCAGATCGCACGGGCGGGCCGCCGGCGGGATCGCTGGACGGTGAGGTGACGGGCCATCAGACGCGACGGTGGCTGTCGTCCGTCGGGTCGGCCGGGGCGAGCAGGTGCGTGGCCTCGTCGATGCGTCCGTACTCGGCGAACGCGGCGCCGAGCGAGGTGGGGTGGCCCTCGCGGCCGAACATCCGCGGCAGGTCGTAGGCCCGGACCTGGGGGGACGAGCCTGCCTGAGGGGGCAGGTCAGGCGGCGCTCGCCCGCTTTCCAGCGGTCCCAAGGCCGACGGCGGGCTTGCGCGGGCGCTTGCGTTCCTCCCGTCCGGTCGCATCGAGTCCGCCGGCGGACGGCACCCGCTCAGGGGGAGGCCTCAGTACAGCTTCTTCCCCTCCGCCAGCATGGCGACGAACTTCTCGATGCGGGCCGCCCGGGTCTCCGCCTTCTTGGTGTCCTCGACCCGGTGCAGGATCGCGTACCGGTTGCGGCTGTCCAGGGTGGCGAAGAAGTCACGGGCCTCGGGCACCGCGTCCAGGGCGGCCTGGAGGTCGTCGGGCACCGTCGCCTTGCTCTGCGCCGCGTACGCCGCCTCCCAGCGGCCGTCCTTCTTGGCCTCGTCCACCTCGCGCTGCCCGGCGGGCCGCATCCGGCCGGCCTTGATCAGCCCGGTGGCCTTCTCCCGGTTCACCTTCGACCATCTGCTGCCGGACCGGCGGGGGGTGAAGCGCTGCAACCAGTGCCGCTCGTCCTGCTTCTTCTTCTGCCCGTCGATCCAGCCGTAGCACAGGGCCGACTCCAGTGCGTGGGCGTAGTCGACGCCGTCGGCCCCGGAGCCGTTCTTCGGGATCCGGAACCAGACCCCCGTCGTGTCGTCGTGGTGCTCCTCCAGCCACTTCTCCCACTCCTCCTGCGTGGCGAAGGACAGGACCGGATCAGGCGACTTCCGCGCTCCCTCAGACATGACGTCATGAAAGCCGACCGCCGGGAGCGGGTCAACAACCTCACCGCCGGGGGAGCGCGTCCTCCCCGCCCGGCCGTGCACAAAGTTGAGCAGCCGGCCGTGGGCGCCCCGGCGTACCGTCCCCGCTGGTCGAGCGACACACCGAAGGGCGGACGCATGACGACGATGTACGAGCACGTCGGGGGGGAAGACGCGCTGCGGCGGCTGGCGGAGCACTTCCACCACCTGGTGCTGGAGGACCCGCTGCTGGGCGGCCTGTTCCGTGCCGGATCGCCCTACCACGCGGACCATCTCACCGCGTTCCTCGCCGAGATGCTCGGCGGGCCCGCCCGCTACACCGACGAACTCGGCGGCTTCATCGCGCTGTTGCGGGCCCACGCCGGCATGCGGATCACCCCCGAGCAGAGCGATCGGTTCGTCTCCCTGCTGCTCCGGGCCGCCGACGAGGTCGGGCTGCCCGACGACGACCGCTTCCGCAAGGCGTTCACCGGCAATGTCGAGAAGGCCGCCGGTTTCACCACCAAGGCCTCGCAGGAGGACGACCACCCCATGCTCCAGCCGCCGTATCCGGTGCTGAGTCGCTGGCAGTGGTGAGCCGGCGCCGCTGAGACCGACCACCGAGACGAGGGGGAACGTTGAAGTCCGCGGAGCCCGTCCCCGTGTCATCCGCCGAGGTGACCGCCGGCACCACCTGTGAGCGACTGCTCGCCATCCTGGAGCCCCTGGTCACCCGAACCGGGCCGCTGGACCCGGACACCGACCTGGCCGACGCCGGACTCTCCTCGCTCGCCGCCGTCCGGCTGATGCTGGAGATCGAGACCGAGTTCGGCACCGAGGTCCCGCTCCTCCTGCTCCTGGAGTGCCGCACCCCGCGTGACCTCGCCGACCGGATCGACCGTGCCGAGGGCGAGGACGGCGAGGGTGCCGCCGGTCCCGTGGACGTGGTGGCCGCGCCCGCATCCCGCCACGAGCCCGTCCCGGCGACCCCCATGCAGGAGGCGTACGTCGTCGGCAAGTACCCGGAGCTGGACCCGGACGCCTTCGGCTGCCACCACTACCACGAGTTCGCCCTCGACGGGCTGGACACCGACCGGCTCGCCCGGGCCTGGCGGCGGCTCGTGGAACACTTCGACGCCCTCCGGCTCACCGGCGTCGGCCGCAACCAGCACGTCCAGGAAAGCGTGAGGGTGCCCGAACCCGTCGTCCACGAGACGGCGGACCCGGACGCGCTGGAGGCCGAGGCGAGCGCCGTACGCCGCCGGATGTCCCACCACCGCTACCCGCCGGGCCACTGGCCGCCGTTCCGGATCGAGATCTGCCGGGAACCCGCGGGACGCGCCGTGGTCCATCTCAGTCTCGACGGCACGGTCACCGACGCCCACGGCACCGACCTGCTGCTGCACCACTGGTGGCACGCCTGCACGTTGGACGAACACGCGCTGCCCGAGGTGCCGTTCAGCCTCCGCGACACCCTCGACGCGCTCGCCCGCCACCGCGCCTCCGCCTCCCACCGGGCCGCCCTGTCCCGGGCCGCCGAACGGCTCAAGGGCCTGCCCGGCGGCCCGCCCGTCCTGCTCGCCGAACCACCCCAGCCGCCGCCCGGCCTCGACGGCCACCCGCGCACCCCGCGCCGCGGGCGGCTCACCCCGGCCCAGTGGGCGGGGCTGCGCGCGCGGGCCGCCGAGCTGCGCGTCTCACCCACCTCACTGGTGCTGACCGCCTTCGCCGAAGCCCTGACACCGGCCGGTTCGGGTGAACCGTTCACCCTCGTCCTGACCACCACGGACCGGCCCCGGCTGCCGTCCGCGGCGGAGGGACTCGTGGGCCCCTACACCTCCGGATGCCTGCTCGTCGTCGACGCGCACACACCCGCCACGGCCCCGGACGAGGCCGCGCGCGCCATCCATCAGCGGGTGTGGGAGGCCCTGTCCCACGCGAACGTCGGCAGCGTCGAGGTGCTGCGCGAACTGCGCGCCCACGGCACCCGGGCGCCCGCACTGCCCGTCGTCTTCACCAGCCTGCTCGGCCTGGGCTTCGACGGCGCCGGGCGGGGCAGCATGGCCGACCACGAGCGGTACGTCGTCGGCCAGACCTCCGGCATCGCCCTCGACCACCAGATGCGGGAGCGCGAAGGCGGCCTGGACTTCCGCTGGGACACCGCCGACGACCTCTTCCCGCCGGGCACGCCCGACGCCCTGTTCGGGCGCTTCTGCCGGCTGCTGCAGGGACTGTGCGAACCGGCGCCCGACACCGCCCTGGCCACCCGGGAACTCCAGCAGGCGTACCTGGTGGCCCGGCTCGACGGACGCACCGACCGCGGCTGCCAGTACCACCAGAGCTTCCACGTCGAGGACCTGGACCCCGCACGGCTGCACGGCGCCTGGCGCGAACTCGTCACCGCACACGAGGCGCTGCGCCTGCGCACCGGCGCCGACGGCGCGCTCGGCCTGCTGTCCGCGGCTCCGGCCGACGCGTGGATCCCGGTCCTGGACGTTCCCGAGGGCGCGGACGCCGACGCCGTCGACCGTGCCGTACGCGCCGACATGACCCACCGGCCCTTCGGGCTCGGCCGGGGAGCGCACACCGACCTCAGGGTCGTCCGGGCGCCCGGACGGCCCGCCACCGTTCATCTGGCCGTCGACCTGCTCGTCGGGGACGCCCGCAGCATCGTGCTGCTCGCCCGCGACCTGCTGCGCCGGTACGCCGACCCCGTCGGCGCCCCGCCCATCCCGACCAGACTGCCCCGCGCGTCCCGGCCGGTGACCGAGGCCGCCCGCGCCCACTGGCGGGACCGGCTCGCCGGCCTGCCGGCCGGGCCACCGCTGCGGGACGCGCGGGGACCCTCGCGCCCCCGGCGCCGCGAGCGCCTCCTCACCCACCGCGCGGCCCTCGCCGCGTGGGCCGAGCGGCACGGAGTTAGCCTCGACGCCACCCTGCTGGCCGCCTACTGCACGGCACTCGGAGCCCTCCACGACGAGCCGTTCGCGCTGCCCGTGGTCTGTTTCACCGGCCCGGACGCGCAGCGCCCCGCCGAGTTCACCGAACTGACCTGGGCCCGTGCACCGGAGCCCGGCACCGACCTGGTGACCCTCGCCCGCGCCTACCACCGGCAGATGTCCGAGGACCTGGAGCGGGGCGACGGCGCCGGTCTCGCCGAGATGCGCTCGCTCGTCGTGCGGCGCCGCAGGGACGCGGACTTCGAGCATCCCGTGGTCTTCACGACCGTACTCGACGTCTCGGCCCATCCCCTGCCGGCCGGCGTGCGCCCCGGTCCCGCCGCCACGGCCACCACCGACGTCGCCCTCGACTGCGTGACGGTCGACGACGGAACGGCGCTGCACCTGGCCTGGGACGCGCTGGACGAGCGGTTCGGGGAAGGCGTCCTGGACCAGGCGTTCGAGCGGTACGCCGACCTGCTCACCGCACTGGCGGCGGAGACCGGCACGGACCCGGAGGACGGGCCGGCGGCGCGCGCCGCCCCTGCCGGCGCCGAGCGCCACCGCCTCCTGTACGGATTCAACGACACCGCCCGCCCCTACCCGGCCGAGGGCCCGGTCCACCTGCTCTTCGAACAGCAGGCCCGCAGCCGCCCCGACGCGGTCGCGCTGCGCTGGCGCGAGGGCACCATGACGTACGGCGAACTGAACCGCAGGGCCAACCTGGTCGCGCACCGGCTGCGGCGAGCGGGCGTCGCGGCCGGCACCTCCGTGGGCATCTCCGTGCGGCGCGGCCCGGCGATGGCCGTGTCCGTGTTCGCCGTCCTCAAGGCGGGCGGCGCCTACGTCCCCGTGGACCCCTCGCTGCCCCGCGACCGAGCCCACGGCATGCTCCAGGACACCCGGGCCGGGCACGTGCTGGTCACGGCGGGCGGCCCCGGCTGGCAGGTGCCGGACGGCGTGGACGTCCTCGACCTGGACGCGCCCGGAGCCACCGGGGCCGACCTGCCCGACCCGGGAGACCCCGAGCCCGTCACCGGCCCGGACTCGGTCGCCTACCGGCTGTTCACCTCCGGCAGCACCGGGCGGCCCAAGTGCGTGGTGGTGGCACACCGCTCCCTGCACAACCTCCTCGACTGGTGCCGGCGCACCTTCGACTTCGGTCCGCGCGACACCGGACTGTGCGTCACCTCCCTCGGCTTCGACCTGTCCGTCTTCGACATCCTCGGACTCCTGGCGTACGGCGGGGGGCTCTACCTCGCCGACGAAACCGAGCAGCGCGACCCCGAACTGCTCGTCGAGGCCCTGCTGCGCGAGCCGGTCACCTTCTGGAACTCCGCGCCCACCACCCTGGCCCGGCTCGCACCGCACCTGTCCGAACACCGCGGGCATCCCGGCACGGCCGATCTGCGGCTGGTCTTCCTCAGCGGCGACTGGATCCCGCTGTCCCTGCCCGACGACGTGCGCGAGGTGTTCGGCGGGGCCAGGGTGATCAGTCTCGGCGGCGCCACCGAGGCCACCGTCTGGTCCAACTGGTACCCCGTGGGCACCGTCGACCCCGAATGGCGCAGCATCCCGTACGGCAGGCCCATGGACAACGCCCGCTACTACGTGCTGGACGGGCACATGGAGCCCTGCCCGGTCGGTGAGGAGGGTGACCTCTACATCGCCGGAGACTGTCTCAGCCTCGGCTACCACGGGCAGCCCGAACTGACCCGGGAGCGGTTCGTCCCCGAGCCCTTCGGGAACGGCCCGGAGTCCCGTATGTACGCCACCGGGGACCGGGCGGCCTTCCGCGACGACGGGGTCCTGGTGTTCCTCGGACGGCGCGACCACCAGGTGAAGATCCGGGGCTTCCGGGTCGAACTCGGCGAGATCGAGCACCGGTTGCGCGCGCATCCCGCCGTGCACGACGCGGTGGTGGTGGCCCGGCCCGACGGCGGCGGGGACCGGCGCCTGGTCGCCTACCTGATCGCCGAACCGGGCGCCGCCCGGCCCTCCGTGTCCGAGCTGCGCGCTCACGCCGCCCGGACCCTGCCCGACTACATGATCCCGAACTTCCTGGCGTTCCTGCCGTCCTTCCCGGCGACGGGCAACGGCAAGCTGGACCGGGACGCCCTGCCGTGGCCACTGCCCGCGCCCGGCGAGCCGGAAGCCGCGGCGTCCGCGAGGCGGCCCGTCACCGGGCCCGGTGCCGCGTTCCCGCCCGCCGGTGAACTGGCCGCCGAGATCGGCTCGTTGCTGGCCGGCCTGATCGGCGTGCCCGAACTGGACCCGACGCTCGACCTGTGGGACCAGGGCGCCACCTCCTTCACCCTGGCCCAGCTGTCCTCGGCCCTGCGGTCCCGCTACGGCCGCCGTGTCCCCGTCTCGGCCCTGCTGGCGGAGCCGACAGTCGCCGGGATGGCCCGCCATCTCGCGGGCGGCGACCCGGCGACGGAGCACGCGGAGCCGGCGGGCGAGGTGCGTGGTCGGCCGGAGGGGCGGGAGCCGGCGGGCGAGGTGCGTGGTCGGCCGGAGGCTCGACAATCGGCGCCGGAAGAGGTGGAGTTCTTCTCCCCCGAAGACCGCGACCGCTTCAAGTCGGGCGCCCGGCACCTGCGGCAGCGCTCCGACGACGAACCCCTCCTCGTGCTCGACGGCCCGCTCCCGGCCGCCGAGCGGTACCAGGAACGCGCCACCCACCGGGACTTCGCGGACGGCCCGCTCGCGCACGACGCCTTCCTCCGCTTCCTGGCCGCCCTGCGCTCACGGCCGGCCGGCGACGGCCCGCGCCGCCTGTACGCGTCCGCCGGCGACACCTACGCGGTACAGACCTATCTGCACGTCAAGCCGGGCGCCGTCGAGGGCGTCCCGGGCGGCCTGTACTACCACCGGCCGGAAGACCACGCCCTGCAACGCGTCACCACCGACCCCGGGATCGACCGCACCGCCCACTTCGCCTACAACCGGCCCGTCTTCGACCGCGCGGCGTTCGAGGTGTACCTGGTCTCCGAGCCGCGCGGCATCGAGCCGCTGTACGGCGAGGAGTCGCAGCTGTATCTGGCCGTCGAGGCCGGCTACATGGGGCAGTTGCTGATGAGCGGACAGCGCGAGAGCGGCGTCGGCCTGTGCCCCGTCGGAAGCCTCGCCTTCGACCGTGTCCGTGACGCCCTGCGGCTGCATTCCGGCCAGCGGCTGCTGCACGCCTTCCTCGCCGGACCGCTGCCCCGGGAGGCCTCGGCGCGCGTGGGGCCGGCCCGGGAGCGGCAGGCAGCCGGGGCCGCGGCGGCCGCCCGGCCGGGACCGGCGGACATGGCCGTGATCGGCACCGCCGGGCGCTACCCGGGCGCGGACGGTCTGGAGGAGTTCTGGGACAACCTGTGCTCCGGACGCCGGACCCTCGGCCCGCTGCCCGCCGAACGGCTGGCCGCGTTCGCCGCCGCCACCGGCACCGCGCCGGGTCCGGCCGAAGCATGGCCGTACGGCGGCTACCTGCGCGGCGGCGACGGATTCGACGGCCGGCTGTTTCGTGTCTCACCCCAGGAGGCCGAAGGGCTGGACCCCCAACTGCGGCTGCTGCTGCCGGTGGTGTGGCAGTGCCTGGAGGACGCCGGCCACACCCCCGGCAGCCTCACCCGTGACGGTGAGCGGGTCGGGGTGTTCACGGCGACCATGTGGCACGACCACCGGCAGGCGGGCGAGGCCCGCTGGCGGGAGGGCGGGCCGGCCCGCCAGGCGGCCGCCGCCTCGGACCTCCCGGCGCGGGTCGCGCACTGCCTCGGCTTCGAGGGCCCGGCCGTCGCGGTGGACACCGCCTGCTCCTCCTCGCTGACCGCCCTGCATCTGGCCGTGACCAGCCTGCGCCAGGGGGAGTGCGACGCGGCGGTGGTGACGGGCGTCAACGTCGTCGCCCACCCCTACCATCTGGCGCTGCTGCGCGACCTGGGCCTGGCGGCAGAGCGGCCGTCGGCCGGTGCCTTCGGGGCCGAGGACAGCGGCTGGTCGCCCGGCGAGGGCGCGGGCGCCCTGCTGCTGCGCCCGCTGCGGGACGCCGTGGAACGCCGTGACGTCCTGCACGCGGTCGTCGAGGCGACCGGCACCGGTGCGGCCGGGCGGCCGGGCCCCTTCGGGATGCCCGCCGCAGACCCGCTCGCACGCTCCCTCGCCCGTATGCTGCGCCGGCACGGCCTCGGCGGGGCGGACATCGGGTACGCCGAGTGCGCCGCCTCCGGCGCCCTGCTCGCCGACGCGGCCGAACTGGACGCCCTGCTCGCCGCTCTGCGCCCGCCCGGCACCGCCGGAGACCTGCTCGTCGGCACCGTGAAACCGCACATCGGCCACCTGGAGGCGGCCTCCGGACTGTCCCAGCTGACCAAGGTCCTCCTGCAACTGCGCGAGCGCACCGTCGTCCCGACCGTCCTGGCGCCCCGGCGCACCGAACTGCCCGACTGGACCCGGATCACGGTCGCCGACACCGCCCGGCCCTGGACGCCCGTCACGCCGGGCGAGCCGCTGCGGGCACTCGTCAACGCCGTCTCGGCGACCGGCGCGTACGGCCACGCCGTACTCAGGTCCGCCGACGGCACCGACCGATGACCGGGCCCGCCCGCCCCGGACCCGACCGAACGAAAGGACAGCCGTGACCGGTAACTGGCTGAAGAGCGGCGACGCCGGCACGGACGCACCGCTGCGCCTGTTCTGCTTCGCCCACGCCGGTGGCGGCGGCGGCTTCTTCCGGCCGTGGCGGGAGAAGCTGCTGTCGCAGGTCGAGGTGTGCCCGGTGATCCTGCCCGGCCGCGAGACCCGTGTCACCGAGCCCGCCTTCCGCAGCATGGAGGACCTCCTCGGCCCACTCTGCGCGGGCCTCGCCCCCCACCTGGACCGGCCGTACGCGCTGTTCGGCCACAGCACCGGCGCGGCCATCGCCTACGAGGTCGCCCGCCGCTTCCAGGGCGACCCGGTGCGTGCGCCGCGCCGGCTGCTGGTCTCGGGACGGCGCGCCCCGCACCTGGCGGCACGTCGGCCGCCGTTCGCGGGGCTCGCCGACGACGACTTCCTGCGGGTCGTCGCCGAGCTCGGGGGCACCCCGCGGGAGGTGATGCGGCAGCGCGACCTGATGCGGATGTTCCTGCCCGCGCTGCGCGCCGACTTCCATCTCAACGAGAGCTACCGGCCGCTGCCCGGCCCCCGGCTGTCCTGCCCGCTGTCCGGGTTCACCGGCGACCACGACCCGGAGGTCACTCCGCTGGAACTGCGGTTGTGGGAGACCACCAGCGACGGCCCGTTCCGGATGCGGGTGTACGAGGGCGACCACTTCTACCTGGCCGGACTGCCCGAACCGCTCTGCTCCGATTTGCGCCGGGATCTGCGCGAGACCGTCCGGCAGACGGTGTCCTGAGCCGGGTCACGGCGGGCCGGGGTGCCGCACCACCGTCACGTCCGGCCCGCGGCCCCGCCGCAACGCCACCGCGAGGAGATGCCGGCCGCCGCGTAACCACTGGGCGAACTGCCACAGCGTGCCGTCGTCGTCCGTCGCGGCCAGCCTGGGCCCACCGGCGGCGTCCGGGGCGACGGTGCAGGAGTCCGGGGGCAGCAGGAAACCCAGACCGCGCGCCTTGCCGTACGCCTCCTTCAGCGTCCAGTGCCGTAGGAACACGCCGCCACGCTCGCCGGGCGGCGCCGCGAGCACCCGTGCGGCCTCCCGGGGATGGAACATCGTGCGCGCCACCCGCACCGGGTCCACCGGACGGTCGACGGCCTCCACGTCGATGCCGCAGTCCAGCTCGGGACAGGCCAGGCAGGCCGCGAGGCCCGGCGCATGGGCGACGCTGAAGCGCAACCGGGGCTCGGCGAGCGGCCCGGCGAGCTCGGGACGGCCGTGCGGACCCGTCGTGAAACGCCATTCGGCGGGCTGAACGTCGGGCACACACCGGCTGAGCGCGGTCCGCAGCAGGGTGCGGGCCGCGACGTACAGGCGCCGGTCCGCTTCCCGGCGAAAGGCCGTGGAGCGCCGCCGTTCCTCGGCCGACAGCGGGGTCGCGTCGCCGTACGCGTCCGGGGCGGCGGCCCACACGTGCGCGAGGGGAGCGCCGGTGACCGCGTGGTGCAGGACGACGCCAGACGACGGCGGCGTCCCCTCGAACACGGCGGCCTCCCATGGCACCGGCACACGGCCGTCGGGCTTCCCGCGGCGCATATCGAGTCTGCGGCGCACGCAAACGGCCCCGCCGAGCAAAAGTGAGCAGATCCGCGACGCCGGTGACGGTTACAACCGGGAGAGCCGGGGCCGGTGGCGGCCCCCCGACCGCGGGAGCGACCATGGCCGTCGGCATCGAGGCGATCAACGCCTATGTGGCACGCGCCTGTCTCGACGTCGCGGAACTCTTCCGCGGCCGGAGCCTGGACATGAGCCGGTTCGACAACCTCATGATGCGCCAGAAGTCGGTCAACCTGCCCTGCGAGGACGCGGTCACCAACGCCGTCAACGCGGCGAAACCCGTCCTCGACCGGCTCACCACCGAGGAACGCGACGCCATCGAACTCCTCGTCGTCGGGACCGAGTCGGGGCTCGACCTGGGCAAACCCCTTTCCACGTACATCCACCACCACCTCGGCCTCAGCTCCCGCTGCCGCTCCTTCGAGGTCAAACACGCCTGCTACGGCGGCACGGCCGCCCTTCAGACGGCCGCCGGCATCATCGGCGCCTCACCCGTCGAGACCGCCAAGGCACTGGTGATCGCCGCCGACGCACCCAGCGCGGCGGCCCGCGGCACCTACTGGGAACCCTCGGAGGGCGCCGGCGCCGTCGCCCTCCTCGTCGGCCGCGATCCGCGCGTCCTGGAGCTGGACCCCGGGGCCAGCGGCCTGCACACCTTCGAGGTGATGGACACCCTGCGGCCCCGCCCGGACCTGGACTACGTCGACTCCGACGTGTCCCTGCTGTCGTACATGACCTGTCTGGAGCGCAGCTTCGCCGCCTACCGTGAGCGGGTGGCCGGAGCCGACGTCGTCGACAGCTTCGAACACCTGGTGCTGCACACCCCGTTCGCCGGCATGGTCAAGGGCGCGCACCGCAAACTGCTGCGCGCCCACAAGGGCCTGGGTCCGCGCGAGGCGGCCGAGGACTTCACTCGCCGGGTCGCTCCCAGCCTCCACTACGGCTCCCGGGTCGGAAACCTCTTCTCCGCCTCGCTGTACCTCGCCCTGTGCTCCCTCCTGGACCACGGCGACCCGGAAACCCCCTGCCGTGTCGGACTGTTCTCCTACGGTTCCGGGTGCGGCTCGGAGTTCTTCAGCGGCGTCCTCGGCGAGGACGCCGTGGCCACCGCCGGCCGGATGCGGATCGGCGCCGCCCTCGACGCCCGGCGGGCGCTGACCATGGAGGAGTACGACGCCGTCACCGAACTCGGCGGCGACCGCGCGTTCGGCGTACGGGACCTGGACGTCGACACCAAGCCCTACGCGGACCTGTACGGCGACCTGGCCGACGGAGCCGGGCTGCTGGTGCTCGACCGCATCGAGAACTTCCACCGCCTCTACTCCTGGAGCTGACCGACCGATGAGCCACGGCACCGTCCGGGTCCGGCAACAGGAACCCGCCGTCCTGCGCATCACCCTGAACCGGCCAGAGCGCGGCAACACCGTCGACTCCGCCATGATCGCCGACCTGCACGAAGCCCTGGACAGCGCCGAGAAGGCCGATGCCTGCCGACTGGTCGTGCTCGACTCGCCGGGGCAGACGTTCTGCGACGGGATGGACATGGGCGAGGCGGCGGGGGACATCCGGACGGGGTCCGCACACGGCGGGGAAGCGGACCGAGGGGCGTCCAACGGGTCCGCGTTCTTCGGGCTGCTGCGGCGGCTCACCGAGGTGCCGCGGCTGACTCTCGCCTGCGTGGACGGACGGGTGGCGGGCGGCGGTGTGGGACTCGCCGCCGCCTGTGATCTCGTCCACACCACCGAGCGCGGCGTGTTCAGCCTGCCCGAGGCACTGTGGGGCCTGCTGCCGTGCAGCGTGCTCCCGTTCCTGGCCCGCCGCACCGGCTCGCGCACCGCGGGCACGATGACCCTCACCACCCTGCCGCTCACCGCCCAGGAGGCCGTGGACCGGGGTCTCGCCGACGAACTCTCCCGGGACGCCACCCCCTTGGTGCGCCGGCTGCTGTCCCGGCTGACCAAGGTCGACGCCCGGATGATCGGAGAGGCCAAGGAATACCTGTCCGCGCTGCATCCCGTCACCGCCGAGACCGAGCGGCGAGCGGTCACCGAGTTCGCCCGGCTCGCCGCGGCGCCCGGCGTCCGCGAGGGCATGGCACGCTTCGCCGCCGAAGGACGCTACCCGTGGGAGCGGTGAGCGCCGGGGCCGGGCACCGCCGGACGGAGCACGGGGAAGGCCGCCGATGAGAGTCGTATGGGCATTCCCCGGCCAGGGTTCCCAGCGCAAGGACATGGGCGCCGGCCTCCTGGACCGCCACCCCGAGACGCTCGCACGCGCGGACGCCGTACTCGGCCGCCCGGTACGCGAACTGGTCGCCGATCAGACCGCGTTGCGCGACACCCGCGTCCTGCAACCCGTCCTGTACACCCTCGGCGCGCTGACCTACCTCGACCGCGCCGCCCGTGAGCCGCAGCCCGACTGCATGATCGGACACAGTCTCGGCGAGTACACGGCGCTGTACGCGTCCGGCGCCCTCGACTTCGAGACCGGGCTGCGTCTCGTCGTGGCCCGCGCCGAGATCATGGGGCGGGCGAGCGGGGGCGGCATGCTCGCGGTCGTGGGACTGGACGTCGAGCGGCTGTGGGAGATCATGCGCCGTGAGGGCGCGGACGACGTCGACGTCGCCAACCACAACTCGCCCGTGCAGACGGTCCTCTCGGGTCCCGAGGACTCCGTCCGCGCCCTCGGGCCCGTGCTCCGCCGTGCGGGCGCGGGCAAGTGCGTACTGCTGCACATCAGCGTCGCCGCCCACTCCCGCTACATGGCCGAGGCCGCCGAGGAACTCGGCGCCGTCCTGGACACCGTCACCTTTCACGAGCCCCGCGTCCCCGTCGTCTCCAACGTCACGGCCCGCCCCCACCGGGCGGACCGGATCGCCCTCCGGCTGCGCGAACACATGTGCCGGGGGGTGCGCTGGTGGGACAGCCTGGCCCATCTCGTCGAACAGGGGGTCACCGAGCTGGTCGAGCTGGGCCCCGGAAGCGTGCTGACCAAGCTGTGGGCGACGGCCCGGACCGAACTCGCGCCGCCGACGGGGACCCAGGGCGCCGACGGCCGGGTGCCCGGGAGCGGCACGGGCGCGGACGCCGGTGGCGGGGCGGCCCCGTCAGCGCGCAACGGGCGGGACTCCGGGCCCCGCTCGGCGAAGGACGCGCGGCCGGGGCCGGAGACAGGCGGTGACAGCGCGGGAGCGCCGCCGACGCGGCCGAAGGCGGACGCGACGCGGCACCGCCGGGTACCGGTGACCCGGGAGCGGCTCGGCGCGGCGCGGTTCAGGGAGCGGTACGGGACCGAACTGGCCTGGGTCGTGTCCGGGACCGGGGACGGAGCCGTGGGCGACGAGGTCTGCCGGGTCGCTCGGGCGGCGGGGCTCGCGGCCTTCACCGATCCGGTTCCCGGCCCCCCGGACCCGGCGTCCCTGAGCCGGGCGGGCCGGCACGGCTGGGGGGTCGGGCTGCGTCCCGGCGCGGACGCGGACGAACAGGTCACCGCGCTGCTCGCGCACGAGGTGCGGCACGTCGAGACCGGCCACCCGCACGGCCCCGACGCGGCGCTCGTCCGCTTCCGCTTCACCGGCGCCCACCGCGGCCCGGGCGGCACCCCGGTCGCCGTACGGCACGTCATCGCCCGCGTCACCGGACCCGATCAGGCCGCCGCCTTCCTGCGCCCGCCCGCCCCGGCCCAGCTGGCCGAACTCGTCCGCACCAAAGGCCTGTCGGCGGGAGAGGCCGACGTCGCCCGTGAGCTGCCCGTCGCATCCGACCTGGCCGTCCAGGCACCGGGGGGCTGGCACGACCACGGCGCCGACGCCTGCCAACTACTGCCCTCCGTGGCCGCGCTCGCCGCCCGGAGCCCCGGGCCCGAACCCGTGCACGTGGGCCTGTGCGGAGTCGTCGGCACACCGGAGCAGGCCGCCACCGCCTTCGCCCTCGGCGCGGCGTTTCTCGTCTGCACCTCGCTCACCGCCTGCGCACCCGAGGCCCGACTGGACGGCCCCCTCAAGGACACCCTCGCACGGGCCGGCGACGACGACGTCACGTGGGCGCCCACCGAACGGCACGCCACCCTAGGCGTTCTCGCGCGGGTCGTCCGCCGGGGCACCCTGTTCCCCGCACGGGCGGGACTGCTGCACCGGCTCCTGCGCGAACACCGGTATTTCGCCGACGTTCCCGAAGTCCGGCGCCGGCACATCGAGGAACACCTCCTCGGCGGTCCGGCCACTCGGCCGCCGGCGGACACCCGAGCCGACGGGCGCCTCCGCACGGCCGACGTGTTCCGCCGGTACGCGCGGGAGACCGCACGCCGCACACCGGCCGGCATCCCCGTGCGGCCCCTGGACCACCAGCTGCCGTGCGACGCGGAACTCACCCGCTTCAACCGCGCCGTGGCCGGCACCGCACTGGCCGCGTGGACCGCCCGCACTCCGGACGCGGTGGCCGGACACCTCCTGACAAACGCTGCGGAACTGCTGAGCGCGAGGGCCCCGAGACGGGCCGAAACGCGCCCATGAATCAGCGGACATATCAAGCAATCGCTACGGTCTGCGGCGGACAGCGGGGTCCCGCCCACGGGACCCCACGGGCATGCGGCATGCCCGGCCCGACCCGGACCGAGCCGAGGCCGACCCCCGTGGAGTGAGGGCATGAACCCTGTGGAGCGCACCGACACCGACACCCGGCCCGACGGCGGTACGTCCGCCCCTACGGCGCCCCCGGGCACGCCGTCCGGCGACCCGGGGACGGGCCCGGTCGACCCCTGCGTCGTGCTCGTGTCGGCCGGCGACCCCGACCGGCTCGCCCGCGCCGCCCGCGGCCTGCGCGACCGGCTCGCCCTGCTGCTGCGCCAGGACCGGGCGCCCACCGCCGCCGACGTCGCCTGGACCACCCAGACCGGCAGGGTGCCCATGCGGCACCGGCTCGCCGTCGTACACCCCGGCCTGGCCGATGTCGTCGCCGCGCTCGGAACCTTCCTCACCGGCCGCTCCGACCCCGCCGTCCACACCGGACAGGCCGGCCGTGCACCGGCCGGCGTGCCCGGCACCGCCACCGACGCGGCCCGGCTGTGGGCCCAGGGCGCCGACCTGCCCTGGGAGACCTACTGGCGCACCCCCCGCACCCGCGTCGCCCTGCCGGTGTACCCCTTCACCACCACCGGCGCGCCCGCGCCGCAGCCCACCCCGGCACCGGCCGCCGACACCGCGCGGGACACGGGGACGGACCCGCGCGCGGCCGACCTGACCGCCGCCCTCCTGGAGAGATACGCCGAGGTGTCCGGGATACCCCGGGACGAACTCGACGCCCACACTCCCTTCGTGGAGTACGGCCTCACCTCGCTCCAGGTGGGCGAACTCAACCGGCTGCTGGCGGAGGACTGGGGGGTCCGCACCCGAACCCTGTTCTTCGAACACGGCGACATGGCCCGCGTGGCCGAGGACGCCGTGCGCCGCTGCGGAGCCACCCCGCGCCGGGCGCCGGACGCCGAACGGCCGCGGACCGGGGCCCGGCCGGCTCACGCACCGCGGGCCGCCGCGGATCCGGGCCCGGCCGAGGAGACCGGCGGCGCGATAGCCGTCATCGGTGTCGCGGGCCGATACCCGCAGGCCCCGGACCTGGAGGCGTTCTGGGCCAACCTGGAATCCGGACACGACTGCGTCACCGGCCTGCCCGCCGACCGGCACCGGCCCGGCTGGCCCGTCGACGAGATGACCGGCGGCTTCCTCGACGGCGTCGACCGCTTCGACCCGCTGCTGTTCGGCATCACCCCCCGCGACGCCGCCCTCATGGACCCGCACGAACGCCTCTTCCTGGAGACGGCGTGGGCCGCCCTGGAGAACGCCGCCCACCCCCGGCAGCGGCTGCGCGAGCGGCACCGGTCGCGCGTCGGCGTCTACGCGGGCGCCATGTACGCCGACTACGCCTTCTTCGGTGTGGAGGAGACCCTGCGAGGGCGCCCCGCCTACAGCGGTGGCGCGCTCGGCAACATCGCCAACCGGGTCTCGTACATCCTCGACCTGCACGGCCCGAGCCTCGCCGTGGACACCATGTGCTCCTCGTCGCTCGCCGCCCTGCACCTGGCCGTCCGCGCACTGCGCGCCGGGGACTGCGAGGTCGCCCTCGCCGGGGCCGTCAACCTCTCCCTGCACCCGAACAAGTTCGTGCAGCAGCGGCTCATGTCCCTGACCTCCAGCTCCCGGCGCTGCCGCAGCTTCGGTGCGGGCGGCGACGGGTTCGTGCCGGCCGAGGCGGTGGGCGTACTGGTGCTGAAGCCACTGGCCCGCGCCCTGGCCGACGGCGACCGGGTGCGGGCGGTGATCCGGGGCACCGCCGTGGTGCACGCCGGACGCACCAACGGCTACATCGTGCCGTCCCCCGTCGCCCAGGGCGAGGTCGTCCGGGACGCCCTCGCCGACGCCGGTCTGCGGCCCGCCGACATCGACTACGTGGAGGCGCACGGCGCCGGCACCGCGCTCGGTGACCCCGTCGAGATCGACGGACTCACCCGGGTGTTCGGCGGCGACGACCGCCCCCCGGGCTCCCTGCCCATAGGCTCGGTGAAGTCCACCATCGGGCACGCCGAGGCCGCCGCCGGCATGGCCGCGCTCACCAAGTGCCTCCTGCAGATGGAACACGGCACCCTGGCCCCGACCCTGCACGTGGACCGACTCAACCCGGACATCGACTGGGACACCGTTCCCTTCCGCGCCCAGCACACGGCCGCCCCCTGGCCGCGGCCGGTCGGCCCGGACGGCACACCCCGCCCCCGCCGCGCGGGCATCAGCTCCTTCGGCGCCGGCGGGACCATCGCCCACGTGGTGCTGGAGGAGTTCCCCACCCCCGCCCGCCAGGACACGGACACCGGCCCGGCACCCCGGCTGCTCGTGCTCTCCGCCCACGACGAAGGGCGCCTGAGAGACACCGCCTCCCGCCTCGCCACCCGGCTGCGCCGCCCGGACGGGGCTCCGCTCGCCGACGTCGCCTGGACCCTCCAGGTCGGCCGCGAACCACTGCGCGAACGCCTGGCGGTCGTCGTCGGCGACGCGGCGGACGCCGCCGCCCGCCTGGCGGAGTTCGCGGCACACGGAGACACCGACACCGAGGGTGTGGTGCGCGGCCGGGCACCACACGGCGGCCGGCCTCAGGGACGCCTGCTGCCGGACGGCCCGGACCCCGACCTCGCCGCACTGGCCCGGCACTGGGTGACCGGCGGTCCCGTCGACTGGACCCGCCTGTACACCGGCGCCGCGCCGCGCGTCATCTCCCTGCCGTCGTATCCCTTCGCCGCGATGCGCTGCTGGATCCGTGAGGAGGACGACACCGGCGGCCCCGTCGGCCTCCCGGGCGCCGGGTCCGACCGTGACACGCCGGCCCCTGGACAGGGCGCCGAGGACACCGTGCTGCTGCGTCGCGAGTGGCTGCCCACCGGGGAGGCGGCCGACGGGAGGGGACCCGCCGAGGGCGTCGTGGTGTGCCTGTACGGCACCGCGACCCGAACCGTGGCCGACGCGCTCGCACGCACCGCACCGCCCGGCACCCTCGTCCCGGTCCTCGTGCACGACGGTCACTCGCCGGGCAGCCCGGGGGAGTTCGGCGACGACGGCCAGGCGGACGCCGTCACCGACGAGCTGCTCGCCCGCCACCCTGTGGTCGCCGGCTGGATCGACCTCACCGACCTCGACCGGCCCGACCCCGCCGACCCCGGCCCCTGGACCGCCCGCCTGCTGCTGATCCGCCGGCTCATCGCAGCCCGGCCCGGCGCCCGGCTGCGCGGCCTCCAGGCGGTACGGGGACTCCAGGACCTCGACGGGCCCGCTCCCTGCCCGTCCGGCGCCCGCATGGCGGGGTTCCTGCGCTGCCTCGGCGCCGAGTACCAGCGACTGGACACCACCGTCCTCGACACCGATCTGCCCACCGCCGAACCGGAACGGCTGGCCGTCGCACTCTGGGGCGAGTGGCACCGGCCGGGGCAGCGCGCCGAGATCTGCCACCGGCACGGACTGCGCTACGAGCCCGTCCTGCGCCCCACCCTGGCCCGGCACGCCCCGCTCGCCCCGGACCCCGGTCGCGCCTACGTCGTCACCGGCGGCACCCGAGGCATCGGCGCCCGGATTGCCGCACACCTCGTCCAGCGCGGAGCACGGGCCGTCGCGGTGCTCGGCGGCCGGCCCCTGCCACCCCGCGAGCGGTGGGACACCCCCGGAGCGCTCGGCGCCGCCGAAGCGGAGGCCGTCGCCGGCGTACAGCGACTGGAACAGCTCGGCGCGCGTGTCCTGGTCCACACCGGCCCGCTCACCGACCGGGCCGCCGTCGGTGCCTTCCTGGAACGGGTGCGGTCCGAACTGGGTCCCCTGGGCGGCGTGGTGCACTGTGCCGGCGGTCTCGGCGGCGGCCGGCCCGCCTTCGTCGGCAAGGGCACCACCACCGTCCTGGCGACCTTCGCGCCCAAGGCCGACGGCCTTGAGACACTCGCCTCCCTGTGCGAGGACGACCGGCTGGACTTCTTCGTGGCGTTCTCCTCTGCCTGTGCCCTCGTGCCGCGTCTCGCCGTCGGCGTCACCGACTACGCGGCGGCCAACGCGGCGACGGACCTGCTGCTCGGCCACCGGGTCCGCACCGGTGGCGGCCACTTCCGTTCCGTGGCCTGGCCGATGTGGGCCGAGAGCGGCGCGGCACGCGGCAAGGACAACGTCTGCGTCCCCGTCGGCCTGGACACCGTCGACGACGCCACGGGGCTGCGCGTCCTTGAGCAGGTGATCGCCATGCCCTGGGGCGGCACGGTCCTGCCGGCCGTGCCCCTGGACGCCTCCTTCGACGCGGAGACCCTGCTGGACACCCGGGCGGGCGAGACGCCGGCCGTGCCACCGGAACCGGCACCGGCTCCCTCGCGCACCGACGGCGGCCCCGCCTGGCTGGTCCCGCTGGTGTGCGCGGTCCTGGGCACCCCGGAGGCCGACCTCGACACCACGGCCGACTTCACCGACCTCGGTGTGGAGTCCGTGATGCTGGGGGAACTGCTGGAGCACGTCGAGGAGGCCGTCGGCAAGCGCCTGCCGCCCTCGCTGCTGCTGGAGCACCCCTCGGTGCGGCAGCTCCACGACCACCTGACGTCCCTCGGCCTCGCTCCGCACCCCGAACCGGTGGCCGGGGCACTCGAACCGGTGGCCGGGGCACCCGTACCGGACCCCGCCGCGCTCCCGCTCCCTGCCCCGGCGCCGACCACCGCGGCCCCCGCCGGCAGCCGCACCGACGGCAAGGTGGCCGTCGTCGGCATGGCCGGACGATTCCCTGGCGCCCCGGACGTCGCCGCCTTCTGGCGCAACCTGCTCGAAGGCCGCTGCGCCGTCACCGAGGTACCGGTCGAACGCTGGGACACCGGGACCCACTACCGCCCGGACCACGAACTGGGCCGGAGCAACGGGAAGTGGGGCGGGTTCCTGGACGGAATCGACCTGTTCGACCCCGGGCCCTTCCAGCTCACCGACGACGAGGCCACCGTGCTGGACCCGGGGATCAGGCTGTTCCTTGAGGCCACCCGCGACTGTCTGGCCGACGCCGGCTACCGGGGCGAGGAACTGCGCGGCCGGGACGTGGGCGTCTTCGTCGGCGGGCGGATCTCCTCCTACCCGCTGCGCGCGCCGCTGCGCCCCGACGTGCTCCAGTCCGACCAGAACTTCCTGGCCGCCCAGGTGGCGCACCGTTTCGACTTCCGGGGCCCCAACCTCGTGGTGGACAGCGCTTGTTCGTCCTCCCTGGTGAGTGTGCAGCTGGCGTGCCGCAGCGTGCTGTCCGGGGAGGCGGAACTGGCCCTGGCCGGCGGGGTGGAGATCCTGCTGGACGAGCGTCCCTACCTGGAGTTCAGCGCCGCCCGCGTGCTGTCGCCCACCGGCCGCTGCCGACCGTTCGACGAGCGGGCGGACGGCATCGTGCCGGGGGAGGGCTGCGGCGCGGTCCTGCTGAAACCGCTGGCCGCCGCCCTGCGTGACGGCGACCGCGTGCACGCGGTGATCGAGGCGGTCGCCGTCAACAACGACGGCCACACCATGGGCACGACCACGCCGAACCCGGCCGCCCAGACCGACGTCGTCCGCAAGGCCCTCGCCGCGGCCGGGCGCCGGGCCGAGGAGATCGGACTGGTGGAGGCGCACGGGACGGCCACCAGGATCGGCGACCCGATGGAACTCAAGGCGCTCACCGACGCCTTCTCGGGCGCCGAGGAGCCGTACGGCCGTTGCTGCATCGGCAGCCTGAAGGCCAACGTCGGCCACCTGTTGAGCGCGGCCGGCGTGGCGGGTCTGATCAAGGTCGCGCTGAGTCTGGAGCACGGGGTGGTGCCGCCCACCCTGTTCTGCGAGACGCCCAACCCCCGCTTCGACTTCGCCCACTCGCCGTTCCGGCCCGTGATCACGGCCGAACAGTGGACGGCACCGCCCGCACGGCGGGTGGCCGGGATCAGTTCCTTCGGGCTGGGCGGCACCAACGCCCACCTCGTCGCCTCCGCCCTCGACCCGGCCGATCGGCCGGCGGGCGTACCGGTACGCGAGCCGCTGCCCGCACCCGCCTACACACGACGGCGGCTGTGGCTGGACCGGAAGGCGGACGGCGGTCCCGCCCGGGCCCCCCAGGCGCCCCCCGTGCCGCAGGCGGCCCCCCAGGCGTCCGCCGTGCCGCGGGCGGAGCCCCAGGCGTCCCCCGTGCCGCAGGCGGAGCCCCGGCCGGCACCCGCCCGTGCGGCCATCCTCGATCTGCGCTTCGTCACCCGCCAGGTGACGGACGGCGTTCCCGAATCCAGCCCGGCGGCACGGGTGCCGTAGCCCCCGGCCCGCCGCCCGTCACGCACGGAAGGAAGCACCACCATGGACAACTCCGCAGAGGCGGCCACAGGGTCCGCGGACGCGGCACCGGCGCTGCCCACCCCTCGCCAGGCCACGCTGGCCATCGCCGGTGTGATGGTGGCGATGCTGTTGTCGGCCCTGGACCAGACCGTCGTCAGTGTCGCCCTGCCCAGTATCGTCGGCGAACTGGGTGGTCTCGAACGCCTGCCCTGGGTGGTCACGGTCTACCTGGTCACCTCCATGGCCGTCACCCCGCTGTGGGGCAAGGTGTCCGACCTCTACGGCCGCCGGGCCGTGGTGCAGTGCGCCATCGGCGTCTTCGTCGTGGGGTCCGTGCTGTGCGGTGTGGCACAGAGCATCTGGCAGCTCATCGTCTTCCGCGGCGTCCAGGGCCTCGGCGCGGGCGGTCTGTTCGTGCTGGCGCTCGCGGTGATCGCCGACGTGGTGCCACCGGAGCGCCGGGGCCGCTACCAGGGCATGTTCGGGGCGGTGTTCGGCCTGTCGAGCGTGGTCGGGCCGCTGGTCGGCGGCTGGTTCACGGACGGCCCGGGCTGGCGCTGGATCTTCCTGATCAACGTGCCGGTCGGCGTGCTGGCCCTGGTGGCGACCGCCGTCGGCCTGCGCGTCCGCAGCCCCCAGCGCCCGCACACCATCGACTTCACCGGCGCCGCGCTGGTGGCCGGTGCCGTCGTGTGCGCACTGCTGTACCTCAACTGGTCGGGCGACGCCTATGGCTGGGCCGCCCCCGGATCGCTGCTGCTGGCCGCCGGCGCCGTCGTGCTCGCAGCCCTGTTCGTGTGGGCGGAGAACCGGGCGGCCGAACCCGTCATCCCCATGCGCCTGTTCCGCAACCCGGTCTTCGGCGTCGGAGCCCTGTTCGGACTGCTCGCCGGGGCGGCCATGTTCGCCGGCATCGTGTACCTGCCGCTGTACTTCCAGGCCGTCATGGGCATGTCCTCCACCCGCTCCGGAATGGCCATGCTGCCCGCGATGTTCGGACTGACCCTCACCTCCATCGGCTCCGGCCAGCTGATCAGCAAGAGCGGCCGGTACAAGGTGTTCCCGGTCTCCGGCTCCGCACTGCTGGTCGTCACCATGCTGCTGCTGTCCCGGCTCGACGCCGACACCCCCTACTGGCAGATCGGCCTGTACGCCTTCCTGTTCGGCGCCGGAGTCGGCCTGGTGATGCAGCCCGTCATCACCGCCGTGCAGAACTCCGTGCCGCCACAGGACATCGGTGCGGCCACCAGCGCCGCGAACTTCTTCCAGCGCATGGGGTCCGCGGTCGGGGTCGCGCTCCTGGGCACCGTACTCACCAGCCGGGCGGCCGACCGACTGGCAGACGTCGGCCCGGACGCGGCACGCGCCGCCGACCAGGGCGTCACGGCCCTGCACCGGCTGCCCGAACCGGCGCGCGGGGACGCCCTGGACGGCTACGCGCACGCCATGGGCGACATGTTCCTGGTGTGCGTCCTGCTGGTCGGAATCGCCCTCGTGGTGTCCCTGTTCCTCAAGGAGATGCCCCGCGGGAGCGCCCCGGCCGCCAAGGAGCCGGCGCAGGAGGCGCCCGCGGCCGGCTGACCCGCCCGAGGCGGCCGGGACCGCCCACCGCCTGCTCAAAGTTGTGCAGCCCCCGGACGTCGGTCCGCCTAGCGTGGCTCGCGCCGGCCCCAGGCCCGGCACGAGCCACGCATTCTGCGCACTGGAAGGACGGCCATTCATGGATCAGCGGACAGCCCGGAGCGCGGCCGGTCCCAGCCCCGCGTCGGCCCAGAGCCCCATGCCCGCCGACAAGCTGCTGCACTCGGGCAACTCTGGCTTCACCATCGCCCGCAGCGCCCAGCTGAAGTACGAGCACCGCGACGAGGGCCGCAAACTCTTCGCCGACGTGATCGCCTACATGAACCAGTCCGACCTCAACGGTGCCTCCTTCTACTTCTACGAGGAGGCGTTCGGCAAGCAGGACCGGGTGCACTGGCTGATCCACTGGAAGACCCCGAACGACTACGCCATCAGCCTGCACATGGTCGATCACGACGAGAAGATGATCGACATGCTGGAGAGCGACCGCGTGCCCGAGGACGCCAGCGCCGGCGTGTGGGGCCGGGCCGTCGTCGAGGGCTCCGTGCGCGAACGCATCCTCGTCCCGCAGCACGGGCTCGTGCACGAGGAGGACGACCACGACAGCGGCGAACTCTGGGTGGACCCGGCCAAGCTGCAGACCGACCAGTCCGACACCGAGCTGCTGCACTCCGCGAACGCGCTGGTCACCCTGCACCGCACCGGACAGGCCTCGCACGAGTTCCGCAAGGAGGCCCGGCTGTACGCGTTCGCCTGGCAGAACGAGGTCAACCGCAAGCTGCCCGGCCGCGCCACCTCGTACCTCTACGAGGAGACCTTCGGTGTGATGGACCGGCTGCACTGGCTCGTCCATCTCAAGGACTTCGACGCCTACCAGGAACTGCTCGAACTCGAACGCACGGACGCCGACTTCCGAGCGCTGGGCGAACGGCAGTTCATCGCCGAACGCAAGGGCGGCGGCACCTGGGGCCGTTCCTACGTGCCCGGCACCATCGAGGACACCGTGCTGCTGCCGTACCAGCTTCACCCGGGCGCGTGAAGGCCTGGCTCTTCGCCGGCCAGGGGGCGCAGCGCGTCGGCATGGGGCAGGCGCTCTTCGACCGCTTCCCCGAGTACGTGACGGCCGCCGACCGTGTCCTCGGCGAGTCCGTGCGTGCCCTGTGCCTGGACGACCCCGACGGCCGGCTGAACCGCACCCGGTGGACCCAGCCCGCGCTGTACGTCGTCAACGCGCTCGCCTGTGCACAGGCGCTGGCGGAGGGCCCCGCACCCGACCTCCTGGCGGGACACAGTCTCGGCGAGTACAACGCGCTGCTCGCCGCGGGCTGCTTCGACTTCGAGACCGGCCTGCGGCTGGTGTGCCGGCGCGGGGAGCTGATGGGCGAGGCGGACGGCGGCGCCATGCTGGCCGTCGTCGGCCTGTCGCCGGACGCCGTCCGAGCCCTGCTCGACCGCAGCGGTGCCGCCGACGTCGACCTGGCCAACCTCAACACCGCCACCCAGGTGGTGGTGTCGGGGCCGGCCGAGTCCATGAAGGCGGTCCGCACCGCCGTACGGGAGACCCCGGGCGCCCGCTGCGTCCCGCTGGCCACCAGCGGTGCCTTCCACTCCCGGCACATGCGCCCCGCCCAGGAGCGCTTCGCCGCCTTCCTCGGCGCCGTCGGCTTCCGGCCGCCGAGCATCCCCGTGATCGCCAACGTCACCGGCCGGCCCTATCCGGCCGACGGCGTGGCGGACCTGCTGGCCCGGCAGATCGCGGCCCCGGTGCGCTGGCACGAGACCCTGCGGGAACTGATCCGGCGGGGAGTGACCGAGGCCGACGAGTTCGGCCCGCGCCCCATGCTGCGGCCGATGTGGGAGTCGGTACGGGCCGAGCCCGACACCGCCCCGCGGCCGGAGTCCGTGTCTGCTCCCGCTCCGCGGCCGGAGTCCGTGTCTGCTCCCGCCCCGACGGCGGTGCGGCGGGACGTCCCGGTCGTCGCTCGTGGGCCGGAAGCGGTGCGGCACCCAGCTGTCGCCAGTGGGCCGGAAGCCGTGCGGGACCCGGCCCTCGCCAGCGGGCCGGAAGCCGTGCGGGACCCGGCCGCCGCCCGGCTCGGCAGCGCGGAGTTCCGCCGGGACCACGGGGTGCGCTACGCCTACCTCGCGGGCAGCATGTTCCGGGGTGTGTCCTCGGTGGAACTGGTCGCCCGGCTCGGACGGGCCGGCCTTCGCGGCTACTTCGGCGCCGGCGGACTGGACCTCGGTACCGTCGAGAAGGCCCTCACCGAACTCGACCGCACCCCGGGCCTCGACGGCCGCTACGGCGTCAACCTGCTGCACGACCTGACGCGTCCCGGTGCCGAGGACGCCCTGACCGACCTGCTGCTGCGGCACGACGTCCGGCACGTGGAGGCCGCCGCCTTCACCACCGTCACTCCCGGGCTCGTCCGCTTCCGGTTCACCGGCGCCCACCGCACCGCCGACGGCACCCCCGTCGCCGTACGCACCCTGGTCGCGAAATGCTCACGCCCCGAGGTGGCCGCCCACTTCATGGCACCGCCCGCCGGGGAACTGCTGCGGCGCCTGGTCGACCAGGGCGCGCTGACCCCCGCAGAGGCCGACGCGGCCCGCGGGCTGCCGGTGGCGCAGGACATCTGCGTGGAGGGCGACTCGGCCGGCCACACCGACGGCGGGGTCAGCCTGGCCCTGGTGCCGACGACGGCCGCGCTCGCCGAGCAACTGACGGCACTGCACGGCTACGTCCGCCGCCTGCGGGTGGGGGCCTGCGGAGGGCTGGGCACCCCCGAGGCGGTCGCGGCGGCCTTCGTGCTGGGCGCCGACTTCGTGGTCACCGGCTCCGTCAACCAGTGCTCACCGCAGGCGGGCACCTCGGACGCCGTGAAGGACCTGCTGGCCGCGCTGGACGTCCAGGACACCACGTACGCGCCCGCCGGCGACCTGTTCGAACTCGGTGCCCGCGTCCAGGTGGTCCGCAAGGGCACCCTCTTCGCGGCCCGGGCCAACAAGCTGTACCAGCTCTACCGCGGCCACGGCGGCCTGGACGACCTGGACGAGGCCACCCGCACCTGGCTGGAGCGCGACTGTCTGCGCGCCCCGCTGGACCAGGCGTGGAAGCAGACCTGCGCCCACTACCGGGACACCGGGCGCGCTCACGAGATCGAACGGGTCGAGCGCGACCCCCGACGCCGGATGGCGCTCCTGTTCAAGTCGTACTTCGCCCGCACCAACCGGGCCGCCCAGGACGGAGACCCCGCCGAGCGGGCCAACTACCAGGTGCACTGCGGGCCCGCGGCCGGCGCCTTCAACCGCTGTGTCACCGGCACCGCCCTCGAGTCCTGGCGGGAACGGCACGTCGAACGCATCGCCGAGCTGCTGATGACCGGGGCGGCGCGGGTCCTCGACGAGCGCCTGGCCGCCTACGCCCAGCCCGGGCCACGTCCACCGACCCACCCATGACCCATACGAGGAGAGCAACATGACCCTGGACAGCGGCACGCCCGGTGTTCCGCCCGCCCGGCACCAGACCGCGCAGCCCGCGGACCGGATCCTGCACTCGGCGAACGCCGGCGTCGTCGTGGAGCGGGTCGCGCAGATCGCCGCCGGACAGGGCGACAGCGCGCGCCGGCTGGCCCGTGAGGCCGCGGAGTTCGTCAACACCAAGCACCCGGGCCTCGCGACCGTGTTCGTCTACGAGGAGACCTTCGGCGTCAAGGACCGTCTGCACTGGCTGATCCACTTCCGGTCCCTGGAGGACTACGAGGGGCTGCTGCACATGGGCGGCGCCCGCGACTTCCGGGACGGTGTGCTCGGCGGCCATGTCTCCCAGCACCAGGCGGACGAGTGGCAGGCCGCGTTCGTGCCCGGCAGTGTGCGGGAGACCATGATGCTCCCGCACCGTTGGGGGATGTTCGGCACCGCCACCCAGACCATGGCCCAGGACCCGTCGATGAGCCCGCTGGCCGCCGACCGGGAGGAGCCGTGGTTCGAGGTGCAGCCGGCGCACCACCAGACCGCCGTCCCCGCCGACCAGCTCCTCAACACGGCCACCGCCGGCGTGATCATGCACCGGGTGGTCGACTTCAGCTACAAGTACCGGGCCGAGGCACGCCTCTTCGCCCGCACGGTCGCCGAGAACACCAACCTCAACGCCGACGGGGACGCCACTGCGCTGGTCTTCGAGGAGCTGTTCGGGACCATGGAGCGGATGCACTTCCTCATCCACATGAAGTCGCTGGGCACGATGTACAAGCTGATGGGCATCGACGCCCGCACCGACCCCGCGGCGCCGCGTGCCACGTACATGCAGGACTGGGTGTCCAAGGAGCAGGGTGGTGGCCGCTGGGACAGCCTGATGCTGGAGGGCAGCGGGAACGACGGCTGCCTGACGCCGCAGTACTGGGCGGACTGAGGCCGACGCGAGGAGGCCGCGGCACTCGGGTGAGTGCCGCGGCCTCCTCGCGTCGTGTCCGGCGGGGCCGGTGTCAGGCCATGGTGGTCACGCAGAACGGGTGACCGGCCGGGTCGATCAGCACGACCCACTTCTCGCCGCCCGGCTGGTGGTCCGGCCTGGTGGCTCCCAGCGAGGTCAGCCGCTCCACCGACTCGTCCAGGTCGCTGACGCTGAAGTCGAGGTGCATCTGCTTGTCGTCACCGGGCCACGAGGGCTGCTTCAGGCCCGGGACCCGCTGGAAACCGATGCGGCTGGACCCGTCCTCGGTGCCGATGTAGGCGAAGTCCTCGCTCGCGAAGAGCGTCTGCCAGCCGGTGACGGCGCTGTAGAACTCGGCCAGGGCCTTCGGGTCCGGCGCGTCAAGGGTGACCGCTGCCAGCTGCCCAATCGGGGACATGAAAGGTTTCCTTCCTCAGGACGATGGTCGTCTCGGCGTGCAACCTCCGCGTGCACCTCCGGCGTTCGCGAGCCTAGGCCCTCACCGGGGCGGGCGCACGCGGATCGCCGGGACTACTCGAAGGAGTGGTCCAACGCGATCGACGCGTGACCGTCCGGGCCCGGGTTGTCGCAGAAGTAGGTGCCGGTGCCGCGCAAACCGGTCAACCCGCCCGTTCCTGAACCGTCCAGTACCTCCAGGGTGGCCTTGGCCGTGCCGCCTCCGGTGGTGCCGGTGACCTGGAGGACGAAGCTGCCGCTGCGGTCGCCGATCCGGCCCGTCACCCGTTCCAGCGCCGTGAACACACTCGCCCCGTCGGGGGACAGGGCGATGAGGACCTGCTGGACGCCCTCGCCCTCGATGTTCCCCCGGTAGTGGTTGGCCACCTCGCCGTGCAGCAGCAGCGGAGCGCCCTCCGTCTGCTCATAGGGCGCCGGCTGCCAGGGATCCCAGGTCATGGTGCTGGTCGACTGCATGTGCTGTCCTCTCGCTCGCGGTATTTCGGCGAACCGGTGGCCGGACTGCCGACGGGGATCAGCCGGATTCTCATGCCTCGGCGCCGCAGGCTCTGCTCACTTTTGAGCGAAGCAGACAAAAGCATTTCCGGGGTACCGGGACCGGAAAGCGCGCTGTTATCTTCGGGGCCATGACCGATGAATTCCAGGAAATGCCAGAGGACTGGACCCGCGCCCTCGCCGTGGTGGCGCACCCCGACGACATGGAATTCGGCGCCGCGGGCGCCGTGGCCCGCTGGACCGCGGCCGGGAAGTCGGTCACCTACCTGGTGGCCAGCCGGGGCGAGGCCGGCATCGACTCGATGGCGCCGGAGAAGGCCGCCGAGGTCCGCGAGGCGGAGCAGCGGGCCAGCGCGGCCGTGGTGGGAGCGGCCGGAGTGGAGTTCCTCGACCATCCCGACGGCCGCATCGAGTACTCCGCCGAGCTGCGCCGCGAGTTCGCCGCCGCGATCCGCCGCCACCGCCCCGAACTGGTCCTCGGCTTCTGCCACCACGACCACACGTCGACGGGACGCTGGAACTCGCCGGACCACCGCAACACCGGCCGCGCCCTGCTCGACGCGGTCGGCGACGCGGCCAACCGCTGGATCTTCCCCGAGGACGGCCCCGGCCCCTGGCAGGGCGTTCGCCACGTGGCGGTCTCCAACTCGCCCAGGCCGACCCACGCCGTGGACGTCACCGACCACATCGACCAGGCGGTGGCCTCGCTGGAGGCCCACGCCAGCTATCTGGCGGCCATGCAGCCGCCCGTCACCGACGTCCGCGGCCCGCTGCTTGGCCTGGCCCGGGCGATGGGCGCGCGCTTCGGCGGCCGTCCGGCGATCGCCTTCGAACTCATACCGCGCTGACCGCCGCCGCGGCCGGCACCACGGGCCGGGGACGACGGGCGGCCCGCCCCGTCGTCCCCGGCCCGCGTGCGAGGGAGGCGCCGGCTCAGCTCCTGACGTACACGCTGCGGTGCACGCGCCACTGCTGCATCCGGGGGCGGTCCGGGTCGGGCAGGGCGCGCAGGGAGGCCAGCGCCGGCTCGACGACCCGGGCCCAGGTCTCGTCGTCCACCTCCCACAGATACGGCGGCAGCCGGCGCTCCAGGCTCTCCAGGAGCTGCCGGGGCGTCGTGGCCCGCTCGTAGTCAGGGGCGAACTCGTGCCGCAGCCGCTCCAGCCCCGCCGCCCGCGCCGCCGCGTCGAGGCCCTCGGGGGTGTCGGGGCGTGGCGGCTGCAGCACGGCCAGCCGGTCCAGTACGGCGACCAGCTCGTCCGGATCGGCGGCGGGATCCCCGTGCACCGCGAGCAGCCGCCCCCCGGGGCGCAGCACCCGCGCCGTCTCGCGCAACGCCTGGGCCATGTCCCCGACGAGATGCAGGACGTGTGTGAACACCACGTTGTCGAAGCTGCCGTCGGTGAACGGCAGCGCCCGGGCGTCCCCGACGGAGACCCGCCCCGGGAGCCGTTCGGCGGCCCGCGCCAGCATCGGCAGCGACACGTCGACGCCGTGCACCTCGTGGCCCAGCTCGGCCAGCCCCGCCGCCACGACGCCCGTGCCGACGCCCACCTCCAGCACCGGGCCCGGAGTCAGGTCCCCGGCCAGCTGTGCCGCGGCCTGTCTGCCGCGTTCCATTCCGCCCCGCATCCGGTCGTAGTCGTCCGCGACCCGGTCGAAGGCCTTGGCCTCGGTCACCGCGCAGTTCCTTCCGTGTCGATGTGCCAGGTGATCTCCGCGTACCGCACGAGGTCGGCGACCTCCTGCGGCGCGCGGACGAACTCCGTGATCAGCTCCGCCACCAGGGCGGGACGGTCGTGCGGCGCGTAGTGACCGGCGACGGCCAGTTCCGCGTACCGCGCGTGCGGGAAGCACCGGGCGGCCTCGCGGGCCCGGGCGGGGGAGGAGATGCCGTCGAACTCCGAGCAGACGAACAGCGCCGGCACGGCCACCCGGGATGCCTGCGCCGCCGAGTCCAGCCGCCAGAGGTCCACGAGCTGACGGGCGTACCGCACGAGTACCTCGGCGTCCCGGAAGGGCCTGCGCACCTCGTCGACGAGCGCCCTGCTCAGCACCCCGAGCACGCCCGCGTCCCGGGCACCGGGGCTGCCCCTGCCGCCCGCCGCGCCCGGGGCCAGCAGGTCGAGCATCCGTGCGGCCTTCTCGGGCCTGCGGTCCAGCGCGCGGCACACCGCCGCGAGGTCGGACTCGTACTTGGTGTCCATGCCGTCCCAGCGGTCGTTCTGCCGGAACGTGGCGTTCAGGAACACCAGGGAGGCGACGGCCTCTGGGCGGTGCTGCTGGAAGGCCGTGGCGATCTTGGCACCGGTGCACCAGCCGAGCAGATGGGCGCGCTCGGCGCCGACGGCCCCCAGCACCGCGTCGACGTCGTCGAGCTGGTGCCGGTTTCCCCAGGCCGGATCCTCCCGCTCGGTGCCGCGTACCTGCCAGGTGACGACGCGGTGGTGCGGGGTCAGGTGCGCGCACAGCCGGGACAGGAACCCGGGGCCCTGCCCGAGCGCGTTCAGCACCAGGAGGGGCGGCCCGTCGCCGGTCCCGCCCTCGAACAGCACGAGCGGCCGCCCCGCCACCTCCACGACCTGTTGCCGCAGACCCGTGCCCCGCGCCGCGTCCGGCGACACCCGACGCGCCCGGACGGCGCCGAACAACTCCCACTGCCCGGCGGGGGAGAGGGGCGGGGCGTCCGCCGAGGGGGCGGGGGAGGCCCCGCCTGCGGGAGGCGGCGGGGGCGCTGCGGGCACCGGGGGGCCGGCGCGCGGGGCCGGTTCCGGGGGCACGGGAGGTTCCGGGGAAAGCGGCGGCACGGCGCTGGACGCCGCGAGGGCTTCAGGAGCCGCGCTCCCGGCCGCACCCGTACCGTCCGGCTCTGATCGTGCCGTGTCGTGCGCCGGTGCGCCGGACCGGGCCGGCCCGCGCCTCGCGGCGCCGGACGGTCCCGCGTCCGTGTCCGCCGTGTCGAGCGCCGTCCCGCTCGGCCGACGCTCGTCCCAAGCCGCCGGTGCCGTCTCGCGCAGCCGTACCGCCTGGTGGCGTACGTCGGTCAGGCGGAGGTCCAGGAGCCGGTCGGCGGCGTTGAAGGCCGCGCGGTCCGGTACCGGAAGGATGTCGATGCCGTGCACCGCGCCGGCCCGGGCGAGTACGTCGGCCAGCGGGACCGGGGCGGGCCGGGGCACCGAGGCGAAGCCGTCGGGCAGCTCCCCCGGCGCGCCGGCCCCCCAGAGTTCCCCGGCGGCCCGGTCCGCGGTCAGCAGGGTCAGGCCCAGGCCCGCCACGCCGGACACCCGCAGCGGGTGCCGCTCGAACCAGTCGGGCACCCGGTCCTCGACCTCCGTGCGCACCGAGTGCAGCGCCCACAGCAACCGGTGCGCGCCCGGCGGGCACTCGCCCAGCACCGGCGCCCGGGCATCCACCACCGGCGCCGTGCGCAGCACCCGCCAGGACACCCCGGCGTCCAGGCACGACTCCACGGCCAGCCGTTCCAGGTCCCGGTACGACCGGTGCGCCCGGCCGTCGTCCGGCCTCGTGTCCGGGCCCACGTGCACATGGCCGCGGGCCCCGAGGCCGGGCAGCGCGGAGAGCAGCGAGCCGGCCAGCGCGGCGTCCGCGCGTGCTCCGCGGGCGGGCGACCGGTCCCAGCCCGGCACCACGCACCACACCTGCTCCGCCGTCCAGGTCTTCAGCTCGGCCTCCACGGCGTCCGGCTCGACACACACCACGGTCAGCCGCCCCGCGTCGAGGGCGTGCCGCTCCCCGGCCCCGCCCGCGCACCGCGTCACGAACCCGGCCAGCTCCTCCCGGCCAGGCGCCGGCGCCCCGGGACGGGACCGGACGGCGGACAGCAGGACCACCTCGGGGTCGGCGGCGGAATCAGTGGCCGCCAGACAGCGGGCGGCGAGCCGGCCCGCGAGGAGTGGTGACGTACCGGCGATCAGCACACGCTGCGGCATGCGTAACGTCCTCCTGTGCCGACGGGTGCCGCCGAGCGCCTGATTCCCGGGGCCTGAAAACAAAATGAAGAACCCAGATGGTCCCCTCTTTACGGGCCGGAATTCTGCTCAATAGTGCGCACGCCGAAAAAGTACCCGGGCGCCCTTGCGGCGGCGTGAATTCCGTCGTTAGCATCCCCGCGCCGGATTTCTCTCGACCAAGCTCGCACGCCCTTTCCGCGACGTTCCCGGAACCGACCGCACGCGTGCACACCGATACCGCTCACCCGGCACACCGGCACCACCCCGGCGACGACGAGAAGGACGAGGCGCACCGTGGCGACGAACTGGGACGAGACCTTCGAGAAGCTGGTCAGGGCCGCACTCACCGACTACCCTCCGGCCGCTGCGCTGGGCGCCGACGTCCCCCTGCCCGCGCACGGCCTGGACTCCCTCGGCATGGTCGGCCTCTCCGCCCGGCTGGAGGACGCCTACGGCATCGAGTTCCCCGACGGAGCCCTCGTCCCGGCCAGCTTCGCCACCCCCGCCGACCTGTGGCGCGTGGTCAGCGGCTGTCTGGCGGACCGGTGACGCCCGGCAGGCCGGGCACCCGGCCGGGCGCCGCCAGAATGCTGCACGACTGGTTCGCCGACGGCCTCGCCCGCAATCCCGCAGGCCCCGCCCTGCGCATCCTCGACCGCCAGTGGACCTACACCGAGGTCGACGCGCTCGCCCGCACCTGGGCCGCCGCCGTCACCACGGCCGGTGGGGCCGGCGCACCCGTGGCCGTGCTCGCCTCCAAGACGCCCGAGGCGTACATCGGCCTGCTCGCCGCCCTCCACGCCGGCGCCCCCGCCGTGCCGCTGAACCCGGAGAACCCGGTGGCCCGCAACGCCGCCGTACTGCGGGCCGCAGGCTGCGGTGCCGTGATCGCCGCCCCGGACACGGCGGGACAGGTGGCCCGGCTCCTGGAGTCCGCGCCCGTCCATGTCGCCCTGGCCCCGGGCACCGACCGCGCCGCCCTGCCCGCGAAGCTGCCCAGTGCCGTCGGCGGCGCCCGCGTCCTGACGGCGGACGAACTGTCCGGGCCCGGTGCCTGGCGCGGGTGGCGGCCACCCGTGGGGACACCCGACGACATCGCCTACATCCTCTTCACCTCCGGCTCGACCGGCACCCCCAAGGGGGTGCCCGTCAGCCACGGCAACGTCTCGGCGTTCCTCGCCGCCTCGCTCTCCCGGTACGGGGTGCGCCCCGAGGACCGGTTCAGCCAGGTCCACGAGACCACCTTCGACCTGGCGATGTGCGACATGTTCCCGGCCTGGGCCGGCGGCGCGTGTGTGTGCGTCCTGTCCCGGCTGCAAGCCCTGGACCCGGCACGCTGGGTGCGCCGCTACGGCCTGACCGTCTGGCACAGCACCCCCAGCCTCGCGCGCGGCCTGCAACGCGCCGACCGGCTCGCCCCAGGGAGCCTCGCCGGCCTGCGCCAGTCCGTGTTCGCCGGCGAGCCCCTTCTCGTGGACACCGCGCGCTACTGGCAGCGCGCCGCCCCCGACGGCGTCCTCGACAACATCTACGGCCCCACCGAACTGACCATCGCCTGCACCGCGTACCGCTGGCACCCGGACCAGGACCTGTCCGTCCCGGAGTACGGCGCCACCGTGCCCATCGGCGACGCGAACACCGGGATGGAGTCGATGCTCCTCGCCCCGGACGGCTCGCCCGCCGACGGCACCGGCGAACTCGTCATGACCGGCCCCCAGATGTTCCGCGGCTACCTCGAACCGGCGCAGGACGCGGGCCGGTTCCTGGAGAGCGGCGGCCGGCGCTGGTACCGCACCGGGGACCAGGTGCGCGCCACCCCGCACGGCTTCGTCCACCTCGGCCGCAGGGACACCCAGGTGAAGGTCAACGGATACCGGGTGGAGGTCGGCGAGGTGGAGGCGGCCCTGCGCGACACGTCCGGTGCCGACGCCGTCGCCTTCGCGCTCGACGCGCCCGGCGGCACCCGGCTCGTCGCCTACCTGCTCGGCGACGCCGAACCCGACACCACGCACCTGGCCGAACGGCTCGCCGACCGTCTGCCGCCCTACATGCTGCCCCGCCACCTGTGGTGGCTGCCCGACGCACCACTGAACGCCCATGGGAAGACGGACCGGACCCGGCTGCGCGAGGACGCCGTCCGCCGGCTCGGACACGAGGGGGAAGCCACGCCGTGAACGACCCGATCGAGTGTCACCTCTCACTGCCGCACGACGACTTCATCATGCAGAACCACCGCATCCACCAGGTGTCGGTGATGCCGGGCGCGACCTTCCTCGACATCGTGTACCGGATCCTGCGCGCGCAGGGCCTGGACGCCGAGCGCGCGATGCTGCGGGACGTGCTCTTCGCCGAGCCCATCGCCACCGCTCCGGGACGCGACCTCGCGGTACGCGTCACCATCGGTGCCCCGGACGCCACCGGCGCCCGCCCCGTGGAGGCGGCAGGCGCGGTCATGGCACCGGGCACGGACCAGGCGGCAGCGTCCGACGACGCACCGTGGCGGCCGCACTTCTCGGCCCGCCTGGAGTTCACCGACGAACCTCCGCCCCCTCCGATCGATCCGCGCGCCCTGCTCACCCGCGCCGAGTGGAGCCGGGACATGGCCGAGCTGTACCGGCAGGCCCGGGCCGAGGGCATCGAGCACGGGCCGCCCATGACGGGCTTCGGCGAACTCCACCTCCTCGACACGGGCGGTCTGCTGGCCCACCTCGACCTGGACCCCGCCTCCCGTGACCAGGAGAGCGCCTTCCACCTGCACCCGGCGAAGCTCGACGCCGCCACCCTCGTCACCTTCGGCCACCGCCCGCCGCCCGGACCCGACCCGTTCATCCCGGTCCACATCGCGCGGTTCCGCGCTCCGCGCGCGGTGACCGGACCCTGCTGGGTCCACGTGCCGACGGCCGAGACCGTCGCCCCGTCCGGTGACGTGATGTACAACGACTGCCTCGTCTACGACGAACAGGGCCGCTTCGTCGCGGAGTTCACCAAGCTGAGCTGCAAGCGGGTACGGCACGCCGGACTCATCACCCGGCTGCTGGACGTCCCGGCCGCACCGCGGGAGCAGCCGTCCCGGCCCGCCGCCTCCGCCGCCGTGACCGGCGGCGATCCCGAGCAGCAGCTCGTCACCCATGTGCGCACGCTGATCGGCGGCCTGCTGGGCCGAGCCCCGGACGCCGTGGACCCTCACCGGGGCTTCTACGAACTCGGCCTGGACTCGGTGGCGTTGCTCGCGCTGAGTACCGAGTTGGAGAAGGCCGTGGACGGCCGCCTCTACCCGACCCTGCTCTTCGAACACCCGGACGTCGCCTCCGTCGCCCGCCACCTTGCCCAGCGGTACACCGTCACGCTGCCGGCCGAGGACCGGATCACCGTGGCACCCGGCGTGTCGGCTGACCCGGCCCCCGTGGAGCCGCCGCTGCCCTCGGCGCCGCCGTCGGCCTCCGCCCCCAGCCCCGGCCTCCACCGGCCCCGCTGGGTTCCCCTCGCCGCCACCCGCGCCCCGCGGCCCCCCGGCGATCTGCTCGTCGTCACCTCCGACCCCGCGCTGCCCGACGCGCTGCGCCACCGCGCCGCTCCCGGTCGGCGCACGGTGCACGTACTGCCCGCCCTCGCCTACGAGCGCACCGGGCGCGACACCTGGCGCATGCCCACCGGCAGCCGCGCCGACTTCGGCCGGCTGCTGGACGAACTCGCCGCCGAGGGTGCCACGCCGACCGTACTGGCGGTCTGCCCCGCCCCGGCCCCCGGTGCCGACGCCGACACCACCGACGCCTACGACGCCGTCTGGGCGCTCGCCGGCGCGCTGGCCGCCCGCCCCGCCGACGCCACCCGCGAACTCCGCTTCCTCTACAGCGCCGACCACGAGGACGCGGCCCCGCAGCACAGCGCCGTCGGTGCCCTGGCCCGGGGCATCACCGCGGAGAACCCGGCCCTGCGCTGCCGGAGCACGCTCGTCGTCGGCGCACGGGACGCGGCGGACCTCGCGGACATCCTGCTGGTGGAGGCGGCCGACGGCGGCGAGGACAGCGAGAGCCTGCACCGGCACGGCGAGCGCCACGTGCGACGTCTCACCCCGCACCTCCTCGAAGGACCGGACACGCCCGCCCTGCCCCGGGGGGCGGTCTGCCTGGTCACCGGTGGAGCGGGTGGTGTCGGCTCACTCCTCGCCGAACACCTGGCCGACACCCACGGGGCCCGCCTGGTGCTGTGCGGGACCCGGCCGCCCGACGCCACGATCACCGCCCTGCTCGACCGATGCGCCGCACGGGGCGGCGAGGCGCACTACGTACGGGCGGACGTCTCCCGACCCGAGGACGCCGAGACCGTCGCCGCCCGGTGCCAAGAGCTCTACGGCCGGATCGACGCGGTCCTGCACTGCGCCGGCCGCACCGACGACGCCCTGCACTTCCGCCGGGACCCGGCCGAGACCCGCGCCGTGCTCGCCCCCAAGCTGGCCGGCACCCTGCACCTCGACCGGGCCACCGCCGACAGCGACCCGGCCCTGTTCGTACTGTTCTCCTCGCTGTCCGCGGTCCTGCCCAACACCGGCCAGTGCGCCTACGGCTACGCCAACGCCTTCCTCGACGCCTTCGCCGGCCACCGGGCGGCCGACCCCGCCCGCACCGGACGCACCCTGTCCCTCGCCTGGCCCTACTGGGCCGAGGGCGGCATGCGCGTCGACGCCGCCGCACTCGCGCGCTCCGCCGAGTCCGGGATGCGGCCCCTGCCCACCGAGACCGCGCTCGACCTGCTGGACCGCTGCCTGGCCCGGCGGGACACCCCGGCCCGGCTGGTGGCCGTACATACCGACGCGCACGCGGCCGGACCGCTCACGACCGGACTGTTCGCCCCCGTGCCGGACCGGGCGGGCACGGGGCCCTCGGTCGCCGTGGCCGAGCACGCGCCCGCGGACGCCCCCGCCCGCGGGCGGAGCGCCCGTACGGTACCCGGACCCGTCGCGATCGTCGGTGTCGCCGGGCGCTACCCCCAGGCCGCCGACCTGGACGCCTTCTGGGCCAACCTGGCCGCCGGCCGGGACTGCGTCACCGAGGTACCGCCCGACCGCTGGGACCACGACGCCCTCTTCGACCCCGAGCCCGGCCGGCCCGGCCGCACCTACGGCCGCTGGGGCGGCTTCCTGACCGGCATGGACCGCTTCGACCCGCTGTTCTTCGGGATCTCCCGCCGCGAGGCCGAGCGCATGGACCCCCAGGAACGGCTGTTCCTGACCATCGCGTGGCAGACACTGGAGGACGCCGGCTACCCGCCGGAAGCCCTCACCGCAGAGCGGGTCGGCGTCTTCGCCGGCGTGATGTGGAACCACTTCCAGTTCGTGCCGGACCCCGACGACGACACGGCACCCGTCGCCCTCCACTCCTCCGTCGCCAACCGCGTCTCCTACGCCTTCGACTTCCGCGGCCCCAGCATCGCCGTCGACACCGCCTGCTCCTCGTCACTGACGGCGGTACAGCTCGCGGTGGAGAGCCTCCGCCGGGGCGAGAGCACCTTCGCGCTCGCCGGCGGTGTCAACCTCATGCCGCATCCGCAGAAGTACCTCCAACTCGCACGCGGACGCTGGCTGTCCCGGGACGGCCGGTGCCGCGCCTTCGGCGAGGGCGGCACCGGCTACGTGCCGGGGGAGGGGGTCGGCGCGGTACTGCTCAAGCCCCTGGACCGGGCCCTCGCCGACGGCGACCACGTCCACGCCGTCATCCGCTCCGTCCGCGTCAACCACAGCGGTCGCACCAGCGGGTTCACCGTGCCCAGCCCAGCCGCGCAAGCGGCGCTCGTGGCCGACGCCGTCCGCGAGTCCGGCGCCGACGTGCGCGCGCTCGGCTACGTCGAGGCCCACGGCACCGGCACCTCGCTCGGCGACCCGATCGAACTGGAAGGCCTGCGCACGGCGCTGGACACCTTCTCACCCGGGCCGGAGCACGTGGCCATCGGATCGGTGAAGACCAACATCGGCCATCTGGAGAGCGCGGCCGGGATCGCCGGACTCACCAAGGTGCTGCTCCAGTTCCGGCACGGCGCCCTGGCCCCCTCGCTGCACGCCGACACGCTCAACCCCCACCTCGACTTCGGGGACGGCCGGCTGGCGGTACAGCGCGCTGCCGCACCCTGGCCGCGCCCGTCCGGCGGCCGCAGGCTCGCCGGGATCAGCGCCTTCGGTGCCGGCGGCTCCAACGCCCACCTCGTGCTGGAGGAGGCGCCGGAGCTCCCGGCCCGGCCCGCACCGCGCGGCCCCCGGCTGTTCGTGCTGTCCGCCAAGGACGAGGAGGCCCTGAGGGAGCGGGCGTCCGCCCTGCTCGGCCTCCTCACCCCGGACCCGGAACGGACCGAGGGCGCCGCCACGGCGGAACCCGCGCCGGTACGGTCCCTCGTCGCCCGGCGCCTCGCGGTGCCCGAGGAGTCCCTCGGCGGTGGCGAGACCTTCGAGGACCTCGGCCTCGACCCCGCCGGCCGCCTGGCCCTGGCCCATGACCTGGCCGCGCACACCGGGAGCGAACAAGGGTCCCCGGCGGCAGAGTTCGCGGCGGCGGTGCACTCCGGGACCACGCTGGACGAGGCCGCCGGGGTCTGGGCCGACCTGGCCGCGGCGGCCCGCACGGGCGAGCACGGCCGGCCGAGGCTCGACGACCTCGCCCACACGCTCCGGGTGGGCCGCACCGCGATGCCGGTCCGGTTCGCGGTCGTCGCCGACGGCCTCCCGGACCTGTGCGCGGCCCTGGAGCGCCTGGTCAAGGGCGCCGAACCCGGTCCCCGCACCTACCGCGGGGCCGCGGCGGCCGACGTCCGCCCACCCGCACGCGTGGCGGCGGACACCGGACACACCCTGGAAGACCGTGCGCGCCGCTGGGTCACGGGCGACACCGACGACGCCGCCGGGTCCGATGCGGGTACGCGTTCCCGCCGGGTACCCCTGCCCGGCTACCCGTTCCGCGAGGAGAGCTGCTGGCCCGGCGGATGGACGGGACGGACGGCCACGGACCGGGAAGCCGCACCCGCCGTGGCGCCCGGCCCGGCGGAGGCGGAGTCCGCCCCCGCCTTTGGGGAACGCATCCCGGCCCCGGCGGAGTACACCCCGGCTTCGGCGGAGCGCAGCCCGGCCCTGGCGGAGTACACCCCGGCCCCGGCGGAGCGCACCCCGGCCCCGGCGGAGCGCACCCCGGCCGCCCCTCCTGCCCCCACCGCCTCCTCCCGCGACGACGGTGCCGAACTCGTCGTCCTGGACGGCGGGATCGGCCTGATCCGCATGAACTCACCGATGTTCACCGACCGGTTGCTGCGCGACCTGCGCGCGGCCCTCGACGCGGTCGCCGTACGCCCGGACGTCAAAGCCGTCGTCATCACCGGCTCCGACGGGGTGTTCAGCATGGGCGGCACCGCCGAGGCCCTGGAAACACTGGCCGACGGCGAGGGACGATTCACCGACCAGGCTTTCGTGTACGAGGGGTTGCTGCGCTGCGACCGGCCCGTGGTCGCCGCGATCGACGGGCACGCCTCCGGCGGCGGCCTGGCCTTCGGGCTGTACGCCGACGTGGTGCTGCTGGCCGAAGAGGGCGTCTACAGCGCCAACTTCGTCGCGTACGGTTTCACCCCCGGCATGGGGGCGACCTATGTCCTGGAACGCCGGTTCGGCTCGGCCCTCGCGGACGAGATGATGCTCACGGGCAGGTCGGTGACCGGCGCCGAACTGCACCGCCACGGTGCCATGGTGACGGTCCTGCCACGTGGTGAGGTGCTGCCGGCCGCGCTGGACCGCGCCCGCGTGCTCGCCGCCCGGCCACAGGGTGCGGTGCGCCGCCTCAAGCAGGAACTGGCCGGCCGGGTGCTGGCCCGGCTGGACGAGGTGGTCGGGCGCGAGGTCCGGATGCACGAGGAGGTGCTCGGCGCAGGGGCCCGCGACCGGGTCAGGGGCCACTTCGCCCGCGTAGAGGCGTTCCGGAGGACGCGGACCACCACGGCGAAGACGCCCGACCCCGCCCTCGCGTCCGGTGCGGTGGTGGCGCCGGTTGCGGAGTCTGCGGCCGCGTCCGGTGCGGTGGTGGCGCCGGTTGGGGATTCCGCGCCTGGGTCCGGTGCGGTGGTGGCGCCGGTTGGTGAGTCTGCCCCCGGGGCCGGTGCGGCACCGTTTCCGGAGCGTGTGTTTCCGCCCGAGCCGCCGCCGGTACCGGAGGCCGTCGCCGGGCCCACCGAGACGGAGGTGCGCGCGGACGTCGTCGCCTCCCTCGTCCAGGCCCTCTACCTGCGGCCGGAGGAGATCGACGACGAGCGGACCTTCGCCGAGATGGGGCTCGACTCGGTCGGCGCCGTCGAGGTGGTCCGCTACCTCAACGAACGGCACGGCGCCGGCCTGGAGGCCGTCGCGGTCTACGACCACCCGACCGTGCCGGCGATGACGGCGGCTCTCCTGAAAGCCTGCCACCGGACGGCGGCCCTGCACCGCGCGGCCCTCGAACCGACCGCACCGGCCGAGGCCGGCAGCCGCACCGCTGGCGTCCCGGTCGCCGCCTCCGGTGCCACAGGCGTTTCGGTCGTCGCCCCCGGTCTCACCGGCGCTCCGCACGCCGCCCCCGCTCCCACCCTCATGCCGGAACCCGCCCCGTCACCCGCTCCGGTGCCCAGGCCGGCACCCCTGTCCCCCGGTGCATCCGGACCCGCCACGTCCACCACCCCGGCCGGCATGGTCGCCCTGCGACCGGTGCCCCGCCGTGCCCCGGCCGCGACGAAGGCCGTACCCGGTGAGGAGGAGCAGAGTCCCGACCCCGACCCCGAACCGGCCGGTTCGCCGGACGGAGCGGGCATCGCCGCCGACGACATCGCGGTGATCGGCATGTCCGGCCGCTTCCCAGGCGCCGACGACCTCGACACCTTCTGGGAGAACCTGGAGGCCGGGCGCAGCGAGATCGCCGAAGTGCCCCCGGAGCGCTGGGGCGTGGACCGCTGGTACGACCCGGACCGGTCCGTCACCGACCGCACCGACAGCAAGTGGGCCGCGCTGGTCGGCGGAGCGGACGAGTTCGACCCCGGGTTCTTCCGGCTCTCGCCGCTGGAGGCGGAGGCCATGGACCCGCAGCAGCGTCTCTTCCTCCAGGAGGCCTGGAGGGCGTTGGAGGACGCCGGTCACGGCGCCGGCGGCACCGACCGGCCGACCGAACGCGGCAGCCGAGACTGCGGGGTGTTCGTGGGCTGCGGCGCCGGGGACTACGCGGACCTCCTCACGGCGGCCGGACAGGCCGACACCGGGCACGCCTTCCTCGGCTCCTCGCCGTCCGTGCTCGCCTCCCGCATCTCCTACTTCCTCGACCTGACCGGCCCCACTCTGGCCGTCGACACCGCCTGCTCCTCCTCCCTCACCGCCGTCCACCTGGCCTGCGAGAGCCTGCGCCGCGGCGAGTGCCGTACCGCCCTCGCGGGCGGCGTCGCCCTGATGTTCACCCCGCGTCTGCACATCCGCTGCAGCAATGCCGGGATGCTGTCCCCGACCGGCACCAGCGCCCCCTTCGACGCGCGGGCCGACGGCATCGTGCTGGGCGAGGGCGTCGGCGTGGTCGTACTGAAGCCGCTGGCGCAGGCGATGGCGGACGGCGACCACATCCACGGCGTCATCAAGGCCACCGGCGTGAACGGCGACGGCCGGACCAACGGCATGACCGCGCCCAGCGCCGCCGCCCAGACCGAGCTTCTGCGCCGCGTCCACCGCGCGGCCGGCGTCACCGGTGCGGACATCGGGTACGTCGAGGCCCACGGCACCGGCACCTCGCTCGGCGATCCGATCGAGGTGAAGGCACTCCAGGACGCGTTCCGCAACGACGGCAACGACGGCACCGCCCCCGCCGCACCGACCGTGCTCGGCTCGGTGAAGGCCAACATCGGGCACACCACCATGGCCGCCGGCATCGCGGGCCTGCTGAAGGTCCTGCTGGCGCTGCGGCACCGCCGGATCCCCCCGACCCCGCACTTCAGCGAGGCCAACCCCGAGATCGACCTCTCCAGGGGGCCTTTCCGCGTGCTCACCAGCGCCGACACCTGGCACCCCGGCCCCCGCGGCACCCGGGTCGCCACGCTCAGCAGCTTCGGATTCAGCGGTACCAACGCGCACGCCGTCATCGCCGAGGCGCCACCCCGTCAACCCGCCCACGCCGAGACCGGCCGGGCCCATCTGATCCCGGTCTCGGCACGTGACCACAACGCGCTGGCACGGGCCCTCACCCAACTCGCCGACGCCCTCGACACAGAGGACGCGCCCGCCCTCGCCGACGTCGCTCTCACCCTCGGCACCGGCCGCACCCACTTCCCGCTGCGTGCCGCGCTGGTCGTCCGGGACCGGGCCGAACTCGTCCGGGCGCTCCGCGCCGCCGCCGCACGCCGCGAGGCGCCTCACGTGCACGCACCGGTGACCGGTGAGCCCGGACTCCGGAGCCTCGCCGAGACGTACGCGCACGGCGGGACCGTCGACTGGGCGGCCCTGCACCCGGGCGGCGGCGCACGCCGGGTGCCGCTGCCCACCTACCCCTTCGCCCGGGACCGGCACTGGGTGTCCGCCGCCCGGCCGGACACCGGCACAGCCCGCCGATCCGAGGACGCGCCCGGCACACTGACCCAGGCTCTCGACCCGCGCGACCGGGTCGTGGCCGACCACCGGCTCGCCGGGCGCCCCGTGCTGCCCGGGGCCGCCGGCCTCTCGCTCGCGGTACGCGCCGCGGCCCGGCACGGAATCACCGGGGCCGTGCGCGTCTCCCAGGTGCAGTGGCTGCGCCCGGTGGAGGCGGGCGCAGCCGGGGGCGTCCGGGTCACCACGAAGGAGCACCCGGCGGGCGGACTGACCTTCGAGCTGACGGCCGGCGACGGCGGACAGGCCCCGTGCACCCGGGGCCGCGTGCGGCCGCTCACCGGCGATGACGGACCGGAGGGCCCGCTCCCGGTCGGGGAGGTGCGCGACCGCTGCCCTTCCTGGCATCCGGGGGAGGACCTGTACGCCGCCTTCGCTTCCGGGGGCCTCGTCTACGGGTCCGCCTACCAGGTGCTGGAGGGCGTCTGGGCGGGTACCGACGAGGCGCTCGGCGTGCTGCGCGCCCCGCACACACCGGTGGGCGAGGAGACGTCCTGGCCGCTCGATCCGGCTGTCCTGGACGCGGCCCTCCAGACGCTCACCGTGCTGGTCCGCGACACCGGCGGCGCCCCTCTCGTCCCCTTCGCCCTGCGGGCGCTGGAGGTGCGGGCCCCGCTGCCCGCCCGGGGTTACGCGCACGCGGTACGGGACGGCGCCACGTTCACGGTACGGGTGACGGACCCCGAGGGCCGCGTGTGCGCGTCCTTCGTGGGAGTGGCGCTGCGCCCGCTGCCGGTGGCGGACGACGAGCGTGATCCGGCGCCCGAACGACCCGAGACCGTGGTCCTCGTCCCGCGACTGAGGGAGGCCGGCGCCCTGAACCGGGCGACGTCCCCGGACGGGGGAAGGATTTGGGTGTTCCACACGCCCGCCGCCCGGCCCCTCGCCGAGGCCCTCGCGGGCGCGGGGCAGCCGGTGACCGCCGTCGCCCTCCCGGCCGCCGACGACACCGCCTCCTTCGAGGTGCCCGACGGTGTGCCCGACACGGTCTACTGGCTCGCCCTGCACGACCCAGCCGAACCGGTGCCCGTACAGGGCCCGGACCCGGCGACCCTCGGCCTGTTCCGGCTGCTGAGGACACTGCTCGCCCGCGGCGCCGGCAGCCGGCGCCTCGCCCTGAAGGTGGCACTGTGCGGTGCGGTCGCCGACGAGGAGCGGGGCCCCCTCCAGCCGCACAGCGCCGGTCTGATCGGCCTCACACGGTCGGCCGCCGCCGAGTACCCCAAGTGGCGCGCGGGCTGCGTCGACCTGCCCCCGGAACGGTCATCACCGGGCGAGTGGGCGGACCTCCTGCTGACCGAACCCTGCGCGGAACCCCTCGTCGTCCTGCGCGGCGCCCGCCGACTGGTGCGCGGTCTGGCCCCGGTGCCGGCACCGCACCCGGTCGGCGCGGGGGAGCCGTTCCGCGAAAACGGCGCGTACGTCGTGATCGGCGGCACGGGCGGTATCGGCACGGCGCTCGCCCGGCACCTGGCCGGGGCCCACCGTGCGCGGCTGGTGCTGGTCGGCCGCCGCCGGCAGGACGACTCCGTGCGGGCGCTGCTCGCCGAACTCGACGCGCTGGGCGGGCAAGCCGACTACGTGCGCGGCGACGTGGCCGATCCGGCCGACGCGCGGCGGATCGTCGCAGAGGCACGGGAGCGGGCGGGCCGTGTCGACGGTGTCTTCCACAGTGCGCTGGTGCTGCGCGACCGCACGCTCGCCGCCATGGACGAGGACGCCTTCCTGGACGCCCTGGCGGCGAAGACGAGCGGCCTCACGGCGCTGGCCGCCGCTCTCGAGGACGAGCCGCCCGGCTTCCTGGTCTGCTTCTCCTCGGCGATCTCCTTCACCGACGCACCGGGACAGGCCAACTACGCGGCGGCCAGCACCTTCGAGGACGCCTTCACCGGGTACCTGCGCGAGCGGTCCTTCCCCGCCTCCGTGGTCAACTGGGGCTTCTGGGGCAGCGTCGGCGTGGTCGCGCAGGAGCGACGCGTCGAGCGGTTCGCCGAGCTGGGCATCGGCTCGCTGGAGCCCGCCGAGGGAATCGACGCGCTCACGCGCGTCCTCGGCGCGGGTCTGGCCCAGGCGGTGGTCGTCAAGGGCGCCCGGCGGGGGCTCGCCCTCCTCGGCGCCGAACCGGACGACACCACCGACCCCCTGGCGCGGGCCCGTGCGGGGTTCGCCGATCTGGAGCGGGTCGCGGCGAGCGTCCTGCGTGCACGGCTGCCCGGAGCGGACGGCGCTCCCGACGCCGTCCTGGCGCGGTGGAACGGCCGGCACCCCGAGGGCAGCGCCGGTGAGCGGCTGCTCCGGGCCGTTGCGGACCTGCTGCGGCGATCCGGACCCGAGAGCCTTACCGCCCAGGAGTTCATCGCCCGCCATCCGGCCATGCGCCCCCACCTCACCCTGCTGCGACGCTGCGCCGAAGCCCTGCCCGACGTGCTCGACGGCTCCCGGCCGCCCACGGACGTGCTCTTCCCGGACGGATCCGTGGACCTGGTCGAGTCCGTCTACCGGGGCCAGCCGTTGTCCGACCACCACCACCGGCTCATGGCGGCGGAGACCGTGGCCGCCCTGGGGCGCCACCGGCGGGCCGACGGTGCCCGTCGTCCGTTGCAAATCCTGGAGATCGGCGCGGGCACGGGCGCCGGGACGACGTTCGTCCTCGACGCCCTCGAGGAGGCCCTGCGCGGCACGGGCGGCGCCCCGCCGATGTCGTACACCTACACGGACGTCTCGCCCGCCTTCCTCGCGCACGGCGAGCGGGAGTTCGGGCCCGGCCGGCCCTACCTGTCCTTCCGGACCCTCGACATCGAACGCCCGCCCACAGCGCAGGACTTCACCCCGCACGGCTACGACCTGGTCCTCGCCACCAACGTGCTGCACGCCACGGCCGACATCGGGCGGACTCTGGCACATGTACGCGAACTGGTGGCACCCGGTGGCACCCTGCTGGTCAACGAGGTCACACGGGCCTCCGACTTCCTCACCCTCACCTTCGGACTGACGCCCGGTTGGTGGGCGTTCCGGGACGCGGAACGCAGGCTCCCGCACACACCCCTGCTGGGGCCGGACCAGTGGCAGCGGTCGCTGGCCGCGAACGGATTCGGAAAGGTCCGGACACTGGGCGCGCCCGGCACCCCCGTCGAGCACCTGGGGCAGTGCGTGTTCGTGGCGAGGACGGCGCCCGAGCCCGTCGTACCCGCCGGCGCACCCGACGACGCCGAGGTCCGCGCCTATGTGCGCGACGTCTTCGCCGAGGTGCTGAAGTTCGACCCCGGCGCGCTCGCCGACGAGGTCACCTTCGAGAACTACGGGGTCGACTCACTGGTCAGCCTGCGCATCACCAGCCGCTTCGAGGAGGATTTCGGGGAACTCCCCGCGACGCTGCTCTTCGAGAGGCTGACGATCGCGCAGCTGGCCGACTACTTCACCGGCGAACACGGCGTGACCGCCGCCGAGTTGCTCACCCTCCGAACGGCACGCGCCGGGACGGTGACCGAGGCACCGGTGACCGAGGTGTCGGCGGCCGACACACCGGCGACTGTCGCACGGGCGGCCGTCGCACCGACGACCGGCACACCGGCGGCTGTCGCACGGGCGGCCGTCGCACCGGTCGCCGAGACACCACGACCGGCCCCCGCACCGCCGCCGGTCCCGGCCGCGCCCGCGGACATCGCCGTGATCGGGGTGAGCGGTCGATACCCGGGCGCGCCCGATCTGGACACGTTCTGGCGCAACATGGCCTCCGGTACCGCGTCCTTCACCGAGGTGCCGGCCGAACGCTGGGACTGGCGGCCGACGTTCGACGCCCGGCGTGGTACACCTCAGCACACGTACAGTCGTTGGGGCGCCTTCCTGGACGGCATCGACCGGTTCGAACCCGCCTTCTTCGGCATCCTGGGCCGCGACGCCGCACACATCGACCCGCAGGAACGGCTGTTCCTGGAGACCGCCTGGAACCTGCTGGAGGAGAACGGTCACCTCGGCCCGGACACCCACGAGCCGGACACCGGTGTCTTCGTCGGGGTCATGTACGGCACCTACGGACAGCTCGCGGCCACCGGCTGGCCCCGGGGCCGGCTGTCCGGCGCGCACTCGGCGCACTGGTCGGTCGCCAACCGGGTGTCGTACTTCTTCGACTTCCAGGGCCCCAGTCTCTCCGTGGACAGCGCCTGCTCGTCCTCGCTCACCGCCGTTCACCTGGCCTGCGAGAGCCTGCGGCGAGGTGAGTGCCGTACCGCCGTGGCGGGCGGGGTGAACCTGATCCTGCACCCGGCCCACCATGTGTCGCTGAGCGCTCTCAACATGCTGTCCGCCGACGGCAGGTGCAAGGTGTTCGACGCCGACGCCGACGGATTCGTGCCCGGCGAGGGCGTCGGCGCCGTCCTGCTCAAACCGCTCGACCGCGCCGTCGCCGACGGCGACCGGATCTGGGCGGTGATCAAGGGCGGGGCCATGAACGCCGGGGGCAGGACCGGCGGCTACACCGTGCCCAACCCCAACGCGCAGGCCGCCCTCGTCCGCCGCGTCCTGGAGGGCACCGGCGTGCCGCCCGAGACCGTGTCGTACGTCGAGTGCCACGGCACCGGCACCGCCCTCGGCGACCCGATCGAGATCGCGGCACTCGGCAAGGCGCTCGGCGGAACCCACCGCCCGGCTCCCTGCGCGGTGGGCTCGGTCAAGTCCAACATCGGGCACCTCGAAGGCGCGGCGGGCATCGCCGGACTGACCAAGCTGCTGCTCCAGCTGCGGCACCGCCGGCTCGCGCCCTGCGCCAACCTCACCGCGCTCAACTCCAGGATCGACTTCGACACCGCGGCACTGGAACCGGTCCGGACGCTCACCGACTGGCCCGCGGCGCCCGACGGAACTCCCCGCCGGGCCGGCGTCAGTTCCTTCGGCGCGGGCGGGGCCAACACCCATCTGATCCTGGAGGAGTGGGTCCAGCCGGACGGGCCCGCCCCGGGGAGCCCCGGTCCACAGGTCTTCCTGCTGTCCGCGCGCTCCACCGAGCGCCTCCGGGTCTACGCCCGCCGCGTGGCCGACCACCTCGCCGGTCCCGACGGCACCGGGACCTCCCTCGCCGCGCTCGCCCGGACCAGCCAGACCGGCCGCCGCCACTTCCCGGAACGGCTGGCGGTGGTCTGCGCCGACACCGACCGGCTCGCCGTCCTGCTGCGCTCCTACGCCGAGACCGGCCGCGCCGAGATCCCCGGCCTCGTCCTCGGCAGGGCCGCCCCCGGTCAGGGAGACCGGCGCTACGCACTCGACTCCGCCCTGCTGCGCGACGCCCGCGGCACCGATCCGGCGCCGACCCTCGCCCTGCTCGGCGGTCGCTGGGCCAGCGGCGACGACGTCGACTGGGCCGCGCTGTGGGAGGGGAGCACGGTACCGCGGGTGCCGTATCCGACGTATCCCTTCGACCGGACGCGGCACTGGCTGGACACGGGGGTGGAGGACCCGACCATGGGAGACCGCACGACGCCGCCTGAGGCTCACGAAGTGGCCGGTACGCCGCGCCCCCTGCCTCAGGAGGGCGGGTCCGGCGCTCTGTACCGCCTCGTTCCCACCCTGGAACCGTGCCCGCCGGCCGCGTCCGCGCCGGCCGACCCGCCTCGCCGGGTCCTGCTGCTCGGGCCGGACTCCCCGGTGCGCCGCGCCCTGGCCGAGGAGTTCGCCCGCAGGGGCACCGACTGCCTCCCGGTGCGCGCGGGCGAACCCGGCGCGGACGGCACCGTGCCGGCCACCCCCGACGACCTGCGCCGGTTCGTGCACGGGCTCGCCGAACGCGACCTGCTGCCCGACACGCTCGTACTGGCCTGCCCACCGGCGGCCGGACCACCCGGTCCTGACACCCTCGCCGACGACCTCGACGGCGGGCCCCACCTGCTCCTGTGGACGGCGGCGGCCCTGCTCGCCCGCGACCGGCGGGTGCGGCTGCGTACGGCCGTGGCACACGGGCCCGCCGGGCGGCAACCGCAGTACTCCGCCACCGGCGCCCTGCTCAAGTCGCTCGCGCTGGAGCACAGCGGCTGCACCGCGGTGACCCTCGGCTTCGATACGTACGAGAGCGCGGTGGCCGACGGCGCCACGGCGGCCCGGTTCGCGAAAGCCGTCGCCGACGAACTGGAGCAGTCGGGCAGCGGCGTCACCGAAGTCGTCCACGACCGCGACGGGCGGCGGCACCTCCGCAAGCTCACCGAGCGGCCCGTACCGCCGGGGCCCGCGGACGCGCCGCTGCCGGTCCGCGCCGGCGGCACCTACCTCGTCACCGGCGGCGCGGGCGCCCTCGGCCGGATCATCGGCGGGTTCCTCGCCGACGCCGAGCCCGTCAACCTGGTTCTCGCCGGGCGCTCACCGCTCGACGACGAGATCGAGCGGCGCACGGCGGAGCTGTGGCGCGGCGGCAGCACCGTCTGGTACCGGTGCACCGACCTCTCCTCGGTGACGGACGTCGCCGGCCTGATCGACGACATCCGCACCCGTTACGGCGCGCTGAACGGCATCGTGCACGCGGCCGGAGTGCACCGCGACGCCCGCGCCGTACTCAAGACCGCCGCCGAGACGGCCGAGGTGCTCGGTCCCAAGGTGGCCGGCACGGTACTGCTGGACCACGCCACCCGCGACGAGGAACTCGACTTCTACGTCCTGTGCGCCTCCCTGGTGGGGGAGACCGGCAACCTCGGGCAGACCGACTACGCCTACGCCAACGCCTTCCAGCTGGACTTCGCCGAGGGCCGGGAGCGGCTGCGCGCACGCGGCGAGCGCTCGGGGCGCACCGTGGCGATCGGGTGGCCCCTGTGGGAGGACGGCGGCATGGACGTCGACGATGCCACCCGCAGGCTCTTCGCCCAGCTCTGGTCGATGGCTCCGTTGCGCACGGACACCGGACTCGCGGTCTTCCGCGCCGCCCTGACCGGCACCGGGACGCGGTGGCTGCCCGTGGAACGGCTGCCCGTGGAACGGCTGCCCGTGGAGCGGACCCCGTCGCCGGCCACGCCCACGACGGCTCCGGCCGTGCCGTTCGCCGGGCGCGAGGAGGAGGCACGTACGGACACCACGAGCGGCGCCCGAACCCCGGACCCCGAGGCCCTGAGCGAGTCGGTGAGGTGTCGACTGCGCGCCTTCACGGCGGAGTTCCTGCTGGTCGACCCGGACGAGGTGGACACCGCCGCCGAACTGATGGACCTCGGCTTCGACTCGATCTCGCTGAGCGAGCTGATCGTCCGCGTCAACGACCACTACGGACTGGAACTGCTGCCGACCGTCCTGTTCGAACACCCCACGCTGGACGACGTGGCCGCCCATCTGAGCCGTGAGCACCCGGTGGAGGTGGGCGCGGCGGACCCGGCACCGGCGGCGGACCCGGCACCGGCGGCGGGGCAGGGGCCGGCACCGGCGGCGGGGCAGGGGCCGGCGGCGGGGCAGGCACCGGCGGCGCCCACGGCGCCTCGGGACGCGGCGACCGGCCGGGACCCGGAGCCCGTCGCCCCGGTGCCGTCCTCGCCGTCGGGTCCCACGCGCCCTCGCCGGGACGTGGCCGTGATCGGTATGGCGGGGCGGCTTCCGGGGTCGCCGGACCTGGACGCCTTCTGGCGGCATCTGAGTGACGGGGACGACCTGGTCGGGCCCGTGCCCGCGGACCGCGCCGACCTGCTGGCGGACCCCGCCACGGCAGGCCTGCGCGGCGGGTTCCTCACGGACGTGGCCGACTTCGACGCCGCGTACTTCCGGATATCCCCGGCCGAGGCCCGGCTGATGGACCCCCAGCACCGGCTGTTCCTGGAGACGGTCTGGCGCACCTTCGAGGACGCCGGATACCGGCCGGAGAGCCGCGCGGGCACCTCGACCGGCGTCTTCGTGGGCATGGCCACGTCGGACTACGGCGAGCTGATCGCCCGGTCCGGCGCGGACCCCGAGGCTCACATGGCCACCGGAGTCGCCCGCTCCCTGGTCGCCAACCGCGTCTCCCACCTGCTGGACCTGCGCGGCCCCAGCGAGACCGTCGACACGGCCTGCTCCAGCTCCCTGGTCGCCCTGCACCGCGCGGTCGGTGCCGTGGCCGGCGGCGAGTGCGACGAGGCGATCGCGGGCGGCGTCAGCCTGGCGCTGAGCCCGGGTCTGTTCCGGGTGTTCGACCAGTCCGGCATGCTCAGCCCCGCCGGACGGTGCCGCACCTTCGACAAGGACGCCGACGGGTACGTCCGCGGGGAGGGGGTCGGCGCGGTGCTGCTGAAGCCGCTGGAGCGGGCCGAGGCCGACGGCGACCGGATCCTCGCCGTCGTCCGGGGCAGCGCCGTCAACCACTGCGGCCGATCGCCCTCGCTGACCGCTCCCAACCCGCGTGCCCAGGCCGACGTCGTGGTCCGCGCCCACCGTGTCGCCGGCGTCTCCCCGGCCACCGTCTCCTACATCGAGACCCACGGCACCGGCACCCGGCTCGGCGACCCGATCGAGGCCGAGGGACTCAAGGACGCCTTCACCCGCCTGTACGGAGACGCGGGTGAACCCGTGCCCGCCGAGCCGCACATCACCCTCGGCTCGGTGAAGACCAACATCGGCCACCTGGAGGCGGCGGCCGGGGTCGCCGGGCTGCTCAAGGTACTGCTGGCCCTGCGGCACCGCACTCTCCCCGCCCATCTGCACCTGCGCGAGGCGAACCCCTACCTCCGGCTGGACGGCACCCCGTTCCGCGTCGGCACCACGACCACCCCGTGGGAGGGCACCAAGGACGAGCACGGGCGTCCCTCCTGGCGCGCGGGGATCAGCTCGTTCGGCTTCGGCGGCACCAACGCCCATGTCGTCCTGGAGGCCTGGGCCCCGCCCGACGACGCACCCCGGCCGGCCGCACGCGCCCACGCGTTGCCGAGGGCCGAGTTCCAGCCGCGCCGCCACTGGTTCACCGCCCCGACCACCCCCCGGCCAGCGAAGACGGAGTCCCCCGTGTCGCACCCCGACCAGGCAGCCCCGACCACACATCCGCGGCCGGACACGCCCCCCGCACCGACCACACGCCCCAGGGTCCGGCTGCAACCCCTCGGCGCGACCGCACCAGCCGTCCCCCAGAAAGCCGTCCCCGGGGAAGCCGTCCCGGGGGCAGCCGCCCCGGAGGGAGCCGTCCCCGGGGAAGCCGTCCCGGGGGCAGCCGCCCCGGAGGGAGCCGTCCCCGGGGAAGCCGTCCCGGGGGCAGCCGCCCCGGAGGGAGCCGTCCCCGGGGAAGCCGTCCCGGGGACAGCCGCCCCGGAGGAAGCCGCCCCCGCCCGGCCGACCACGCAGGCCCGCACCAAGACCGCGGCTGCCGCGGACACCGCGCCCCCGGCAGCGCACTCGGCCGGTGACACCGGACCCTCCGCGGCGGAGATCCGCGCCACCGTACGCGGCCTGGTCGCCGACGTCCTCGGCCTGTCCGCCTCCGACCTCGCGCACGACACGCCCTTCGCCGACCTCGGCCTGGACTCCATCTTCCGCATGGACGTGGCCCGTGCCCTGAACGACGAGCACGGTCTCGACCTCCAGGGCGCCGAGCTGTACGAGCACGACACCGTCGCCGCGCTCGCGGACCACGTGCTGACGGCCATCGGAACGGGCACGACCCGGCCGGCACCACGCGAGATCCCGCCGTCGCCCACCCCGGACGGCCGGGCGGACGAGGCGAGGGAGGAGACACCGGCCGGCCGCGACGACGCCCGCGACGCCCTGCGCCGTGTGCTGGAACAGGTCCTCGGCCGGCCCATCGAGCCGACGGTCACCTTCGAGGACAACGGCTTCACTTCCTTCGACATGCTCCGCTGTGTCAGCGCCCTGGAGAACGGCCTCGGCGCCCTGCCCAAGGCCCTGCTCTTCGAGAGGCCCACACTCGACCGGCTCACCGACTTCCTCTCCGAGACACACGGCGAGCCGACCGTCGCGCGCATCCGGCCGCCGGCCCAGCGGAACACCACGGCCCAGGCACACACGCCCGGCCCTGCCACCCGGGTCAGGATCCTCACCCGGACCGATGCCGCCGCGGACCCAGAACTCGGACCGGTCGTAGCCGAGTTGGAACGACGGCACGGCAGGGAGAGCGGGCTCGGCGGCCGTGACATCGCCCCGCACCTCTTCGTCGGCGCCGAACGCCGGGGATTCTTCGCGCTGTCGCAGCAGGACCGGGCCATGCTCGTGTGGAACTACACCGGCCCCGAGGACCACTTCGCCGAGCTGGCCGCCGAATACTTCGACCACGCACGGCGCACCGGCCTGCGCCCCAACCTGCTGTCCCTGGTCCGGCTGGCGGAGGTGGGCGGGAACCCTGTCACCGCGACCCCCTTCGGGGCGCTCCAGCGCATCGAGGACCTCGGCTCCTTCAAGCTGTCCGGCGGCCGGATGAGCCGGCTGCGGTACATGGTCAAGCGGTTCGAGAAGGCCGGTGTCTGCCGTACGGCCGAGTACCGCAGCGGCGACGACCCGGCCGTGGACGCGGAACTGGCCGCTCTCGCGGACGGCTGGGCGGCGACCAAGCAGATGGTCAACCCCTATGTGCGGCGGGTGCGGGAGGAACTGGCCGGCGGCACACTCGACGAGCGTCACCGGCTGTTCCTGACGTACCTGGACGACGCCCTGGTGAACGCCGTCGTGATCACGCGGATCCCGTCCGAGAACGGCTACCTCCTCGACGTCGAGTTCTACTCCGGCCGCATGCCGCTCGGCGGACTGGAGTTCGCTCTCGTGCGGATCCTGGAGCTGCTGCGCGAGGAGGGCCGCGAGGTCTTCAGCTTCGGCGCCAGTTTCGGCGGCGAGCCGGGCACCTCGCCCAACGCGTCCGAGACCGCCGTACGCGCCCTGGCCGAACTCCGCGACGCCGGCATCTTCGGCGGCGGCAACTACCAGTTCAAGAACAAGTTCCGTCCCGAGAACCGGACCCTGTACCTGGTGCAGCCCGAGGGCGACGGGGCCAGCGAGGTCAGCGACGTCATCCTGATGATCGCGGATCCGGCGACGCCCACGACCGGCGTCACCCCCGCACCGCGGGAGCCCGCCCCCGACCGGGCGCCGCGCCTGGCCCGGCTGGCCGCGCACGGCCACAACCCCGTCCGGCTTCCGCACCTGGCCGTCGACCTGGACCTGATCACGGACTCCTGGGCGGACCGCGCCGATCCCTGGCAGCGTGAGCGGACACGGGCCCTGAGCGAACTGGCCGACGCCGCCGGGGTCACGGGGGAGGAGCCGCCGGCCGTGCCCTGGCTGCCGTTCGCCCACCGGTTCTTCGCGGCGTCCGGCCGCACGGCTGAGGAGCGGCTGTGCCGGGCCTGGCCGGGGCCGCGCGGCCGGGTCCTGCACGCCTCCGCCTTCCCGACCTGGCTCGGCGCGCTGACGGAGCACGGCTTCGACCCCTCGGTCGCGCTGCCCGTCGTGGGTGAGGGCCCCTTCGCGGCGGACCTCCGACTCACGGCGCTGGAGGACGCGCTGGAACGGTACGCCGGGGAAGTGTCCTTCGTCCTCGTGGAGACGGCCACCAACGCCCACGGCGGCGCCCCGCTCTCCCTGGAGAACCTGCGCGGCGTCGCGGAGCGCACGCGGGCCCGCGGTGTGCCGCTGCTGGTGGACGCCACCCGGCTGCTGGACAACGCGCTGCTGGTCTCCGGCGCCGACCCGAGCCGGCCGGCCCGGGACCCGTGGGCCGTGGCCCGCGAGATGCTGGGCCTCGCCCAGACGGTGACGTTCAGTCTGTCCAAGGACTTCGGGGTCGACGGCGGAGGCCTGATCGCCACCGGCGACGAGCAGCTGGCCGAGCGGCTCACCGAGCGGATGCTGGAACGCGGCCGGGAACCGGGTCTGTCCGCGCGCCGACTGCTGTCCGCCGCCCTGCTGGGCCAGGAGGCCACGACGAGACTGGTGACCGAGCGGGTGGCGAACGTGGCCGCGTTCCGGCAGCGCCTGGAGCTGGGAGGGGTGCCGCTGGTACCCGGCCCCTCCGCGCACTGCGTACTGCTCGACATCGACAAGGCCGCCGCCGGCAGCACCCTCCGTCATCCTGTCGCCTCCTACCTCGCCGGCATCTACGCGGCCACCGGCGTACGCGGCGGCCCCCACCTCGCCACCGGCACCCGCCTCGCCGACGGCTCCGCACCCGTGAAACGGGACCTGATCCGGCTCGCCGTACCGCTGGGCATGGACCGCGAGACGCTGGAGCGGGCCGCCGACCGGCTCGCCGCGCTGGTCGCCGCCCCGACGCCGGTACCGGACCTCACGGAGGTCCCCGGTACCCCCGGGCCCGCCGCACTGCGCTCCTACCACCCCACGGACGCCCTGCCCGCCGACATCCGCGAGGCCTTCGAGGAGGACCCCGCGCCCTCCGCCCCGGCGTCCGGGAACTACGACGTGCTCAAGGAGCGGGCCCCCGACGCGCGGCGGCACCTGCTGCCGGTGACGGGCGGCACGGTGGAGGTGTTCGACTGCGGCAGCGGCCCGGCCGTACTCATGCTGCCGCCGTTCAACATCGGCGGCGGTGTCTTCGCCGACCAGGTCGCCGGCCTGTCGGACCGCCACCGGGTGCTCGTCGTCCACCACCCCGGCGTGGGCGCCACCACCAGCGCGGACGACATCTCGCTGCCCGGCATCGCCGACCTGTACGCCGACGTCCTGGACCGGCTCGGCGTGACCGGCCGGGTGCACGTGGTGGGCACCTCCTTCGGCGGTCTCCTCGCGCAGAGCTTCGTCCTCGCCCATCCCGGCCGCGCCGCGTCGCTGGCGCTGGTGTGCAGCTCGTACCGCTACGCCAACCGGGCGGGCGAGGTGAACCGCCTGGAGGACCTGGTCGCCGAGGACCTGGACCGGATCGTCGCCGCCGGAGCCGAGGACGTGGCGCTGCACCGGGCCGAGTACACGGCACGGCTGCTGCGCTGCGAGAGCATGGCCCCGCACATCGGGCTGCGCTACCTGGACGTCTTCGCCCAGCAGCCCGACCTGCTGGGGCGGCTCGCCGACATCGCCGTACCCACCCTCATCGTGGCCGGCGGTGTGGACGCCGTCGTACCGCGCAAGACCTCGCACCTGATGCACGGCGCCATCCCCGACGCCCGTTACCACGAACTGCCGCTGGCCGGGCACTTCCCGACCGTCACCGACCCCGACGGGGTGACCGCCGCCCTGGCCGCCTTCCTCGCCGAAGCCGGGGAGGCGCGATGACCGGCTACGGCATCGAGGCCCTCGACGTGTACGCGGGCAGCGCGGCCGTCAGCGCCCGCGCGGTGTTCGACGGGCGCGGCCTCGACCCGCGCCGCTTCGACAACGTCGCCTCCGACCGGCGCGCGGTGGCGCTGCCCTTCGAGGATCCCGTCACCCACGCCGTCAACGCAGCGCGTCCCCTGCTGGACCGGATGCCGCCGGCCGACCGCGACCGGATCGAACTCCTCGTCACCACCAGCGAATCCGGCATCGACTACAGCAAATCCATCGCCTCCTATGCGCACGAACACCTCGGTCTGCCGCCGACCTGCCGCATGCTGGAGATGAAGCAGGCCTGCTACGCGGCCACCGCCGCGCTGCAACTCGCCGTCGGCTACCTGGCTGCCGGACTCTCGCCCGGCGCGAAGGTGCTCATCGTCTCCACCGACATGTCCCTCGCCGACGAGCGAGCCCAGTACGCCGAGCCGGTCACCGGCACCGGAGCCGTGGCGCTGCTGGTCGGCGCCCGGCCCCGGGTCCTCCGCGCCGACCTGGGCGCGTTCGGCGTGCACGGCTTCGAGACCATGGACTCCGCCCGGCCCGGCCCCGACCTCGACATCGCGGACGCCGACCGGTCGCTCATGGCCTACCTGGAGTGCTTCTCGCGCAGCTTCGCCGACTACCGCTCCCGCGTGGAGGGCGCCGACTTCGCGACCACCTTCGACCTGCTCGCCCTGCACACCCCGTTCTCCGGTATGGTCCGGGCCGCGCACCGCAGGCTGATGCGCGAGCTGTACCGCAGCTCCGCCGACGCCGTGGCCGAGGACTTCGAACGCCGGGTCGCGCCCTCCCTGATCCACCCGGGCCAGACCGGCAACCTGTTCTCCGGCTCGCTCTACCTGGCACTGGCCAGCGCGCTCGACCACGCCCGGCTCGACGGGCCCGCCCGCATCGGGCTGTTCTCCTACGGTTCCGGCTGCTCCTCGGAGTTCTTCAGCGGCGTCGTCGGCCCCGAGTCGGCCGCCGCAGTCGCCGAGGCACGCATCGGCCCCCGGCTGCGGGCCCGAGCCGACCTCGACTTCGCCGAGTACACCGCGCTGCTCGCCGAGAACACCGCCTGCCTGCGCCCCGTTCCGCACCGCGACATCGATCCCGGCCGCTACGACGCCGTGCTGCGCCGGGCCGTGGACCGCCCCGAGCTGCTCGCCCTGACCGGCGTGCGTGACCACCACCGCCAGTACGCATGGATCTGACGAACCGGAGGTACCCCCAGTGAACGGACCGGCCGAGAGCGTCCCCGGCACGGACAGCGCGGAGGAGCGGGTCCTGTCGGTGTTGCGCCGCATCACCCAGGAGATCGTGCCGGAGGCCGAACCGGCCTCGTTCACGCCCGACCGCACCCTGTCCGAACTGGGCTGCAACAGCATCGACCGGGCCGAGATCGTCACCCTGGCCATGGAGGAGCTGGACATCGCGGTGCCCGTGCACGAGTTCCACCAGGGGATGGACATCGGCACCCTGGCCGCCCTCATGCGGAAGCAGCTGTGAGCGGACCCGCCACGGACGGGCGTGCGGTGGTGGTGACCGGGCTCGGCGTGCTCGGCGCCGTCGCGGCCGGCCCCGCGGACCTGACCGTCGCGCTGCGCTCGGGACGGTGCGCCCTCACCACACCGTCACCACCCGCCGACGCGGACCGGCCGGGCGTGTCCTGGCCCGCGTTCACGGCCGAGCTGGCGGCGGACGACGTACCCGACCGGGCCCTGGAGGCGCTGCCCGGCCTGCCGGACGCCCTGCTCGGCACAGCCCGGCGGACCGCGCTGCGGGCTCCGGTGCCGGTGCGGACGGGGGTCGTCGCCGCGCTCCAGGCATGGCTGGAGGCCGGGCTCGACCGTACGGCGCCGCCGCCCGAGCGCATCGGCGTCACGGTGGCCGGCAACAACCTGACGGAGCGGGTCACCGAGGACGGCCGGGCCCGTGCCGAGCGCAACCCGGCCTACCTGCCCGCCCGTTACGCCCTGCAGCACCAGGACACCGATCATGTCGCCACGCTCAGCCGCGTCCTGGGCGTGCGGGGGGAGGGCTGCACGGTCGGCGGTGCCTCGGCGAGCGGTAACCTCGCCCTCGTCCACGGCGCCCGGATGCTCGCCGCCGGGGCCGCCGACGTGTGCCTCGTCGTGGGCGCCATGACCCGGCTGTCGCAGCTCCAGACCCGCGGTTTCCTCACTCTCGGCGCGATGGCCCCGGCGGACGGCGCGTCCCCGCACCCCCCGGCGCCGTTCGACACCGGCCACCGGGGATTCCACCCCGGTCAGGCGGCGGCCTGCATGGTCCTGGAGACCGCCGCGTCCGCCCGGCTGCGCGGCGCGCCGCCCCTGGCCGGGCTCGTGGGCGGTGCCGTCGTCCTGGACGGCAATCACCTGGCCGACCCGTCGGTGGACGGAGAGGTGCGGGCCATGTCGGGAGCCCTCGCACAAGCGGGTGTGGGCGCGGCGGACATCGGTTGGGTCAGCGCCCACGGCACCGGGTCGCCGCTGGGCGACCGGACCGAGGCGGACGCCCTGCGCGAGGTCTTCGGCGCGGGCGGCCAGGGCCCCTGGATCAACGCGACCAAGGCCCTGTCCGGACACTGCCTCAGCGCCGCCGGCGTGGTCGAGGCAGTGGCCGCCGTACTGCAACTGCGGGCCGGGTTCGTGCACCCCGTCCCCGGCCTCCGCGAACCCGTCGACCCCGGCCTGCGCTTCGTGCGCGACCAGACGCGGCGGCCGTCCCGCGGATTCGTGCTGTCGAACGGATTCGGATTCGGCGGGATCAACACCGCGGTCGTCCTGGCCCACCCGGACGCCTGAGCCGGACCGTCCCGACCGCCGATGCTCAGAAGTGAACAGAACCGGGGCGGCGCCGGGACGTAGTGTCGCAACCCGCGCCGGGAGCGGCCCCATGGTGGCAGCGAGGGAAGGGTTTCGTATGACGGACACGACCGACACCACCGGACCGCTGCGCGACCCCGAGGACGAGCCGCCCGCGTTCCCGCAGGAGAAGGCACCGGGCTGCCCCTTCGACCCGCCCCCCGGATACCGCCGGTTCCAGGCCGAGGACCCGTTCGCCCGGGTCACCCTGCCCAGCGGACAGCGGGCGCGCCTGGTCACCCGGCACCGGGACGTACGGGCCGTGCTCGACGACCCCCGCTTCAGCGCCGACAGCTCCCACCCGGACTTCCCCCGGATGTTCCCCCGGCCCGTGCCCCAGGTCCTCAAGGGCACCTTCCCCCGGCTCGACGGCGCCGAGCACCTGCGCTACCGCCGCATGCTCGCCCGGGACTTCACCGGCCGCAGGGCCGAGGAGCTGCGGTCCCGGATCGAGCAGATCGTGGATCGCCGGCTGGATCTGATGGAGGAGCGGGGCGGCCCGCTCGACCTCATGGAGGCACTCGCCTACCCCGTGCCGTCCACCGTCGTGTGCGAACTGCTCGGTGTGCCGGCCGAGGACAGCCCGCTGTTCGAGTCCCGCACCCGGGTCCTCATCAACGGCCGCAGCACTCCCGAGGAGACGTTGCGGGCCAAGGACGACATCCTCCACCATCTCGAAGGTGTGGTGGCGGCCAAGGAGAAGCAGCCCGGCGACGACCTGATCAGCAGGCTGCTGGTCGAACAGGTCGCCCCCGGACTGCTGGACCGCGCCGAGGTCGCCGTCATCGCCTGGCTGCTGCTCGCCGCAGGCCACCACACCACCGCGACCATGATCGGCACCGGCACCATGCTGCTGCTGGAGAACCCCGGACAACTGGCCGCCCTGCGCGCCGACCCGGCGCTGCTGCCGGGCGCGGTGGACGAACTGCTGCGGCACCAGACGGCCATGCAGATCGGCATGAACCGGATCGCCACCGAGGACGTCACCCTCGGAGGGCGGACCGTGCGCGCCGGGGAGGGCGTCGTGTGCCAGCTGGCGACGGCCAACCGGGACGCCGAGGTCTTCCCCGACCCCGACCGCTTCGACGTCACCCGCGCCGCACGCGGCCAGCTGGCCTTCGGCCACGGCCCCCACCAGTGCCCCGGACAGTCCCTGGCCCGGGTCGAGCTTCAGGTCACCGTGAACCGGCTGTTCACCCGGCTGCCCGGACTGAGGCTCGCCGTCCCCGCGGCCGACGTGCCGTTCTGGCACCACCTGTTCGGTATCCACGGCGTCAGGGAACTGCCGGTCACCTGGTGAGACCCGCGTCGCCCCGCGGCACCGGGCGGCCCGGCGCGGCCGCGGCCCCGCCCAACCGACGGAGGAGGAGTCGTTGTCGGAGGCACAGCAGGAGCTCGTCCACCTGTTCGACGGGTTGCGCGCGGTCTCGCTGTCCACGCGGCGCAGCGAGAAGTGGCGGCGCTATCCGCCCGACATCCTCCCGGCGTTCATCGCCGAGATGGACTTCCCCGTCGCCGAGCCGGTGCTCGACGCCATCCGTGCGCACCTCACCGCGGGCGGGGACCTCGGCTACGCCTACGCCTACACCACCGAGGCGCCCGTGCAGCGGGCCTTCGCGGCCTGGGCACGGGCGAGTTACGACTGGTGGGTGGAGCCGCGGAAGGTGGTGCTCTTCCCGGACACCATGCGTGTGATGGAGGTGGCGCTGGAGCAGTTCACCGAGCCGGGCGACGGCATCGTCGTCGACGTACCCGCCTACCCGCCCTACTTCGAGGCCATCACCGTGGCCGGTCGCCAGGTCGTCCCCCAGCCGATGCGGCTGCGCGGGGGCCGCTGGCGGCTCGATCTGGAGGGGCTGGCGCGGGCCTTCCGAGCTGGTGCCGCCGCGTACTTCCTGTGCAACCCGCACAATCCCACCGGACGGGTCCTGACCGGCGACGAACTGCGCGAAGTACTGTCGCTGGCGGCGGAGTTCGGGGTCGCGGTGATCTCCGACGAGGTGCACGCCCCGCTCACGCATCCGGGGCACCGGCACGTGCCGCTCGGTTCACTGCCCGAGGCGGCACGGGTGGCGACGGTGACGGCGGCCTCGGCGAGCAAGGGCTGGAACCTGTCGGGTCTGAAGTGCGCGGTGGCGGTGGCCGGCCGGGACCGGGACCACGACCGGCTCATGGAGATGCGGCCGAGGGAACGGGACGGCGTGGGCATCCTCGGGGTGAGCGCGAGCGAAGCCGCCTTCACCCTGGGCACCCCCTGGCTGCGTGCCGTACGCCACTACCTGCACGGCAGCCGGCGGATGCTCGTCGAACTGTTCGACTCCTTCGGTCCCGACCTGGAACTGGTGCCGCCCGAGGCGAGCTATCTGGCGTGGCTCGACGGCCGGCGGCTGGCCGACCGGCTGGGCAGTGACGCTCTCGCGGAGTTCTTCCTCGCCCGCGGCAAGGTCGCCGTCAGTGACGGACGGGAGTACGGGAGCGAGGGCTTCATCAGGCTCAACTTCGGCACGTCCCAGCGCCTGCTGGAGGAAATGGTTCGCCGGATGGAGAAGGCGATACGGGAGGAGACCCCGGAATCGGGCGGCGCCTCCGGGGCGCCGCCGAGGAGTGTTCCGGGATATCCCGCTCCGGTGTGCGGGTCCTACAAGCCGGCCGACAGGGAGGAGTTCTCCAGATAGTCCGTCAGCTCGGCTATGTGAATACAGAGATGTGCTTCCTCGGTGCGATGCACCACGCCGGCCACCGAGAATCTCTTGAGGAAGTAGCCGACCCGGGAACGTGTTGTCCCGACCATTTCCGCCAGCTCTTCCTGTGTTATCCGATCGCGTATCTGAGCGATCTGGTCCCTGCGTCTTCCGACCTTTTCCCCGAGGTTCACCAGCAATGCCGCCAGCCGGTGTTCACTGTCCATCGTCACCAGATTGGCGATCACCTGCTGCTGCTCCAGCAACCGGTTCGCCATGTGGCCGATCAGCGCCTCGCGCAGCAGCGGATCGCAGTCGTTCATGATCTGAGCCACGCGCACCTGTACCAACGTCGTGACCTGCATGGCCTGTGCGGTCTCGGTACGGTTGGCGGCCAGTACGCTCGACTCTCCGAACACGTCACCGGGACCGTGTATGGACAGCAGGCACTGCTTGCCGTCGCGGGTGTGCGTCAGCGTTTTGATCTGGCCGCTCTCGATAAGATAGATGTGCGCGTCGGGCTGGCCAAGATTGTAGACGTGTTCTCTCCGGCCGACATGAAACCTTGTCCCCCTGATGGTGCCTCTTCTGGCTGCTTCCTGAAGCGCGGCTGCCAGGCTTCGCTCTGTGTTGCAGAAGGGTTCCATTCCGCTCCCGGTGACCGTATCTGATCGCCAAAGCTGCTGATGAAACTGTCACGCAGATCGAATAGCTGCGCCGAATCTAAAGCATCTCCCTCAGGTAACGGTAGTACTACGGGCCAGGTTGGCTGCAAATGACCGTAACCGGGTGAGACGCTTTGCTCTACATCGCTCCGCCAGGTCGGCGCCGAAAAATAACTTCAGGTTCTGGAAGGGCCGACGGGATCGTAGAGTGGTGTTGTGACCGAGGGGATCGAGGCGGTTCTGGCGGAGAAGTTCGCTCGTTTGTTGCCGCATCTGGACGAGCGGCAGCGGCGGCTGGCTCTGGGAGCGGACGCACGGGCACTGGGGTACGGAGGAATCCGGCTGGTGGCTCGCGCTGCCGGGGTGTCGCGGGAGACGGTCTCGCGCGGCATGGCGGAACTCGTCGGCGACCCGGGACCTTCGGGCCGGGTGAGGCGTGAGGGCGGGGGGCGCAAGCGGCTGCGGGACAAGCATCCCGGTCTGGTGCCGGCCCTGCTGGCACTGGTGGAACCCGAGTCGCGGAGTGATCCGGAGTCGCCGCTGCTGTGGACGACGAAGTCGACCCGGAAGCTGGCCGAGGCCCTGACCACTCAAGGGCTCCGGGTCGGTTCTGACACGGTTGCCGCGTTGTTGAAGGAGGAAGGTTTCTCCTTGCAGCGCACCGGCCGCACGACCGGGGGAGCCCGCCCCCCGGACAGGGACGCCCAGTTCCGCCACATCAACAGCCAGGTCCGGGAGTTCACCGGCGCCGGACAACCGGTCATCAGCGTGGACACCAGGAGGAAGGAAGAGGCGCCAGGCGGCTGCGCGGTCGCCGGACGGGAGTGGCACCGCGGCGGTGAGCAGCCGGTGAGGGTGCGGGCCCGCCCGTGCCCGGAGCGGAACGCACCGGGGGTGGTGGACCCGCACGGGGCCCACGACCTGTCCGAGGGCACCGGCCGGGTGCCGGTCGGCTGTGACGGTGACACGGTGGCGTTCGCGGTGGCCGCTCTCCGACGTTGGTGGGAGGCCGAGGGCCGACGCCGCTACCCGCACGCGGCGCGTCTGCTGATCGCCGCGGACGCCGGCGGCTCGAACGGCTGCAGGATGAGGGCATGGAAGAAGGGACTCGCGGATTTCGTCCTCTCCGCCGGCCTGGACGTGACGGTGTGCCACTTCCCGCCGGGTACCTCGAAATGGAGAAGGAGTGAGCGCCGGCTTCTCTCACGCATCAGCACGAACTGGCGGGGACGCCCGCTGACCAGCCACGAAGTCGTCGTCAACACGATCGGCGGGGCCGGCACCGGCACGGGCGCGACCGTCCACGCCGAGTTCGGCCCCGGCCAGTACGCCACCGGGGCCAACATCGCGGACGAGGCCGTCGCCACGCCGCCGTTCACCCCCCACGACTGGCACAGCGCCTGGAACTACAGCCTCGGGCCGAAGCCGCCGGCCCCCCTCTCGACCCCGGCCCAGGACGATCGTGCTCAACCCGCCGACCGGGCACCCGCCTGGCTGCGTCACCCCGCCCTCACCGGGATGCGGACCACCGAGTTCGGCGAACTGCTGGGAGCTGTCGAGCGGTACCTTCTCGACCACCCGTCCCCCGGCTGTCACCACGAGCGAGCCCAACGGCGCGTCCTCCACCAAGGCCCGCTCTCCCTCTCGGACCGCCTCCTGGTCACCATCCTCCGCAACCGCTGGAAGACCGGGCTCGGACACCTCGGCGCACTCCTCAAGTCCCCGCCGGAGGCGGTCGGCACCGCCGTCCGCGAGATCACCTGCGTCCTCGAGGCCCTGGACCGGCCCGCCCGCCCGGCACCCGTCACAGCCCTCACCGCCACCGACCTCGCCGACCTCGCCGCCCTCGGGGACAAGGCGTCCCCCCAGCCCTGAAGTTATTTTTCGGCGGCCTCCTGCGGTCTAGGCGGTCCGACGCAACCCCTCCGACGAAGGCGCGGGCTTCGTCCCCCGACCGCTGCGGTGGGTGGCTCAGCAGGTCAACGGCGCCCCCATGCCGCACCGGCTCCGCACCGGCGACGACGACTGCCGGCCGGTCCGAAGCCACTCCGCGGGGACAGGCCTGCGGGGCCCGGGGCGGCGCCGCCACGATCGGGCCGGCCGTCGGCCGACAGAGGGGTTGCCGTCGAGTCGCTGTGGGCCGAGGGAGTCAAGAGCTACTTCCAGCCGAACTCCACATGACTCCTCAGTAGGGCGTCCATGCCCACCTCGACCTCCAGGGGGGCCGGCCGGGCGGCGCCCCGCTGCCGATCCGGCCCTTCGACCGGGCGCCGCACACGTGGGACGAGCCGGGGGAGTGGGCGTCGGCCGCGGGCGGCACGGTCGGTCAGCCGTCGCCCTCCCCGTCCCCGGCCAGCCCTTCCCGCCCGCCGGAGAGCTGCCCCCGCCCGGCGGTGGCGGGCTCCGGGACAGGTGCCGGACCGCGCACGCCCGGCGCCCGGGATCGCCGTCCCGGCCGGCCGCGACAGGCAGGACCTTGGGCCGGTCTAGGGGGTCGGCCGGGGAAGGGCCACGATGCCGACTCGGAGTTCGATTACCGACGGTGATCGATTCTGATCGAGTCGGACCGGTCCCGGCCCTTCAGGCACGCTTCCGGGGCCATCCAGGGCGGGTGTTTCGCGTGCTTATCGGTCTGTCGTACGAGGCCTCATACCAGAGCGGGACGTTGTCCGAGGGACTTTGGCAACTGCCCACCGCACATGAGGAGCAGGCGACTACTGTCAGTGTCCGTCGGGCGACGTAGGGCCGACGGACCAGTACACGGACCAGCACGAGGACACCGATGTCTCACCTCCGCGCCCCGGCCGCGCGAGCAGACCGCCGCGAGGGCGGACGGCACGGCCGGCCGGCCCCGCGCACCCGCACCGCGCTGCCCGAGACCCACATACGGCCCCAACTCCTGCGGCTCGCCGTGCTGCCGCCGGTCGCCGTCGCCCTCAGCGCCTGCGCGGTCGTCCTGTGCACCGTCCGGTCCACCGGCGCCCGGCCCGGCGTCGTCCTGTGGGGTGTACTCGCCGGGGCGGTGTCGGTGACCGTGGCGGCCGTCGTCATCGCCGCCGTCGCCGCCGACCGCGCCGCGCGGTCCGTGCACGACCGCGTCGGCGCGCTGCGCCGCAGCACCGCGCGCGGGGAGGGCGATCTGCGTGCCGTGGTCGAGGCGCTGCGCCGCGGCGAGACCCCGCCCCGGCGCACACCGCGCGGCGGACCGCCGGACGACGCCGACGACTTCGAACTGCTCGCCGCCGACCTCTCCCGCGCGCACGACGGCGCCGTCACCGCCGTCGTCCACGCCGCCCAGCTCTCCAGCCAGGCGGGCAGCGAACAGAAGCTGGAGGTCTTCGTCAACCTCGCCCGGCGCCTCCAGTCGCTGGTGCACCGCGAGATCACCATCCTGGACGAGCTGGAGAACGAGATCGAGGACCCCGACCTCCTCAAGGGCCTCTTCCACGTCGACCACCTCGCCACCCGCATCCGCCGCCACGCCGAGAACCTCGCCGTGCTCGGCGGCGCGGTCTCCCGCCGCCAGTGGAGCAACCCGGTCGACATGACCGAGGTGCTGCGCTCGGCCATCGCCGAGGTCGAGCAGTACTCCCGGGTCCGGCTGGTCCCACCGATCGACGGCACCCTGCGCGGCCACGCCGTCGCCGACGTCATCCACCTGCTGGCCGAACTCGTCGAGAACGCCACCCTGTTCTCCGCCCCGCGGACCCAGGTGCTGATGCGCGCCAACCTCGTCACCTCGGGCCTCGCCGTCGAGGTCGAGGACCGCGGACTCGGCATGCCCGTCGGCGAGCAGAGCCGGATGAACGCCCTGCTCGCCGACCCCGACCAGGTCAACGTCGCCCGTCTGCTGGCCGACGGCCGCATCGGGCTGTTCGTCGTCTCCCAGCTCGCCAAGCGGCACGGGATCACCGTCCGGCTGCAGACCAACATCTACGGCGGTGTCCAGGCCGTACTGGTCGTACCGCAGGCCCTGTTGGGCTCGGAGCCCGGTGTCCTGCCCGGCGGCGCTGCCCGGCCGGCGGAGGTCACCGGGGCCGAGCCGGTGCCCGTACCGCCGTCCCGGCGGGGGCCGCGGCCCGTGGCTCCCGCGCCGTCGCCGGTCCCGGTCGCACCCGCCCGGGCCGCACCCGCCCCGGCCGGACCGGCTCCGGCCCCGGTGGCGCACACGTCGGCTCCGGCCCCGGTGGCGCACACGTCGGCACCGCCGGCGCCCGTTCCGGTCGCTCCCGTCCCGGACCGGGACCGGAGGAGCGACGGCGAACCCGTGCCGCTGCCCGTACGCGGCACGCACCGGAACCGGCCCACTCCGGCCGACGCCGTGCCGGGTGCGCGGCCCGACGACCGGGGCGACCTCGCCGAACACACGGCCGCCCCGCCCGTCCCGCGGCACAGCGCGGTCCGCGGCACCATGGGCAAACCCCAGCTGCCGCGCCGCCGTGCCCAGGAGCACATCGCACCCCAGCTGCGCGGTGGTCCCGCACCGCGCCAGGAACCCGAGCAGTACACCGGTCACGACCCCGGCCTGATGGCGGCCTTCCAGCGCGGTATCGGCCTCGCGGAGGCCCAGCAGCACACGGAACCGGCTCGCATGGAACCGGCCCACCGGGACCCGGCCGGATGACCACCCCCGCCTCCGCCCCCACGACCACCCCCACGACCAGCGCTCCCGCAGACCTTCGTACCCCAAGGAGTCGATCCACCATGGCGAGCGACGCGCCGACCGGCCAAGTTTCCGACCTCGACTGGCTGATGAGCGGCCTCGTGCAGCGCGTGCCGCACACGAGCAGCGCGGTACTCCTGTCCGCCGACGGACTGGTGAAGTCCGTTCACGGCCTCGACGCCGACAGCGCCGACCACATGGCTGCCCTCGCCTCCGGCCTGTACTCCCTCGGCCGCAGCGCCGGCGTCCGCTTCGGCGACGGCGGGAACGTGCGGCAGGTCGTCGTCGAACTCGACTCGACCCTGCTCTTCGTCACCACCGCCGGCTCAGGCACCTGCCTCGCCGTGCTGGCCGGCCGCGAGGCCGACGCCGCCGTACTCGGCTACGAGATGGCGATGCTGGTCAAGAGCGTCCGCCCCTATCTGGTCACCGCCCCCCGGCAGCACGCCGTCGAACCCCCGGCGATGAGGCCTTGACGGTGACCGCGGCCGGCGACGGGCCCTGGCTCGACGAAGCCGCCGGACGGCTGGTGCGCCCCTTCACCGTCAGCAACGGCCGTACCCGGCCCACCGTCGCGCTCGACCTGATGTCCCAGGTCATGGCCACCGGGGCGACCCCCCTCGGCTACCTCGGACCCGAACACGCGCAGGCACTCGACCTGTGCCGGGCGCCCCTCCCGGTCGCCGAGCTCGCCGCCCATCTGCGGCTTCCGGTTGCGGTCACCAAGGTGCTGCTCTCGGATCTCGTCGACTGCGGTGCGCTGACCACCAAACCCCCCGCCGCGTTCCACCACGACCCCACGGACCGGGCCCTTCTGGAGGCAGTGCTCGATGGACTACGACGACAGCTCTGACCACGCACACGGCGAAGGCGCCGACCCGTTCCCCACCGCCCTGAAGATCCTCGTGGCGGGCGGCTTCGGCGTCGGCAAGACGACCTTCGTCGGCGCCGTCAGCGAGATCGCGCCGCTGAGCACGGAGGAACTGCTCACCACCGTCAGTGCGGCGACCGACAACCTCGAAGGAATCGAGAACAAGCTCGAAACGACCGTGGCCATGGACTTCGGCCGTATCACCCTCGACCCCGAACACGTCCTGTACCTGTTCGGAACACCGGGCCAGGAACGCTTCTGGTTCATGTGGGACGAGCTGTGCGAGGGCGCGCTCGGGGCCGTGATCATCGCGGACACCCGCCGCCTGGAGGAGTCCTTCGCCGCCGTCGACTTCTTCGAGGAGCGCGGACTCGGCTTCATCGTCGCGATCAACGAGTTCGACGGCGCCCACCGCTACGACCCAGAGGAGGTGCGCGCGGCCATGGACCTCCACCCCGAGATCCCCATCGTGCGCTGCGACGCCCGGATCTCCAGTTCCGGCGTACAGACGCTGCTCACCCTCGTAAGGCACCTCATCGCCCACACACCGGCCCCCACGACGGGGTTCGGCGCCGGAGTCCGCCCATGAGCTACGACCCGCCGCGCCCGGCCGGACGTCTGCTGCTCACCCCGGAGGACCGGGAGGCCCCCGCCCGGGTACGACGGCTGCGCCGGCTCGGTCTGGCGGTACGTCCCGATCCCGCCCTGGACGCCTTCGCCGCGCGTCTCTCCGGCCTCGCCGAGGCGCCGTACGCGATGGTCAACTTCCTGGTCGAGGGCGGGCAGTTCTTCGCGGGCCTGCGGGTTCCCGAGGTCCCCCCGGTGACCCGGGGCGACGGGACCAGCCCCGAGTTCGGCCGGGTCCAGCCCCGGGACCACGGCTTCTGCCCCCATGTGGTGGTCCGGCGCAAGGCGCTGGTCCTGGAGGACGTGCGCGACTATCCGCGCTTCGCGGGCAACCCCGTCGTCGACGAGTTCGGCATCCGCTCCTATCTCGGCGCCCCGCTCATCGACAGCACGGGGACGGTCCTCGGCACCGTGTCCGCCGCCGACGTACGGCCCCGGACGTGGGGGACGGCGGGACTGGCGACGATCAAGTCGACCGCGGCCGACCTCGTCCGGCGCATCGAGCGCAGCGCTGAGGACGGGCTGCCCCTGTGAGCCGCCGGCCGGCCGCCGCGGCCGCCATCGCGGGCGGCGTGAAGGAAAGCTGCGACCGGGGTTAAGAAAGGCTCGATGGACCCGGGGCGGTGTCGTACGGCAGATTGCTGTGCGATTCCCCTCCCCTCCCCGGACGCGGGCCGCTTCGGCATGCCCACCGCCGGGACCTCACCCCGTCAGGAGCCGTTGCGTTGAAGGCGCTGGTCAAGGAGAAGGCGGAGCCCGGGCTGTGGCTCGCGGACGTGCCCGAGCCCGTCGTCGGGCCCGGAGACGTGCTCATCAAGGTGCTGCGTACCGGCATCTGCGGCACCGACCTGCACATCCGGGCCTGGGACGGCTGGGCCCAGCAGGCCATCCGCACTCCGCTCGTCGTCGGGCACGAGTTCGTCGGCGAGGTCGTCGACACCGGGCGGGACGTCACCGACGTCAAGGCCGGCGACCGGGTCAGCGGCGAAGGGCACCTGGTCTGCGGCAGGTGCCGCAACTGCCTGGCCGGGCGGCGCCACCTGTGCCGCGCCACCGTCGGGCTCGGCGTCGGCCGGGACGGGGCGTTCGCCGAGTACGTCGCCCTGCCCGCCACCAACGTGTGGGTGCACCGGGTCCCCGTCGACCTGGACATCGCCGCGATCTTCGACCCGTTCGGCAACGCCGTGCACACCGCCCTGTCCTTCCCGCTGGTCGGCGAGGACGTCCTCATCACCGGCGCCGGACCGATCGGCCTGATGGCCGCCGCCGTGGCCCGGCACGCGGGCGCCCGCAACGTCGTGATCACCGACGTGAGCGAGGAGCGGCTGGAACTCGCCCTCAAGGTCGGCGTCAGCCTCGCCCTGAACGTCTCGAACGCGACCATCGCCGACGGACAGCGCGAGCTGGGTCTGCGCGAGGGCTTCGACATCGGCCTGGAGATGTCCGGCCGCCCCGAGGCCATGCGCGACATGATCGCCAACATGACGCACGGCGGCCGGATCGCCATGCTCGGCCTGCCCGCCGAGGAGTTCCCGGTCGACTGGGCCCGGGTCGTCACCTCGATGATCACCGTCAAGGGCATCTACGGCCGCGAGATGTTCGAGACCTGGTACGCCATGTCGGTGCTGCTCGAAGGCGGCCTCGACCTCGCCCCGGTCATCACCGGCCGGTACTCCCACCGCGACTTCGAAGCCGCGTTCGCCGACGCGGCGAGCGGCGGGGGCGGCAAGGTCATCCTCGACTGGACCGCGTGAAGACGTACGTACTCCCTAGGAGCTTCTGAGATGTTCGACTCCGTGCGCGACGACCTGCGCGCCACCCTCGACGAGATCCGCGCCGCCGGACTGCACAAGCCCGAGCGCGTGATCGGCAGCCCGCAGTCCGCGACCGTCGACGTCACCGCGGGCGGCCGCCCCGGCGAGGTCCTCAACTTCTGCGCCAACAACTACCTCGGCCTCGCCGACCACCCCGACGTCGTCGCCGCCGCCCACGAGGCGCTGGACCGCTGGGGCTACGGCATGGCGTCCGTGCGCTTCATCTGCGGCACCCAGGAGGTGCACAAGGAACTGGAGGCCCGGCTCTCCGCGTTCCTCGGCCAGGAGGACACGATCCTCTACTCCTCCTGCTTCGACGCCAACGGCGGCGTCTTCGAGACCCTTCTCGGCCCCGAGGACGCGGTGATCTCCGACGCCCTGAACCACGCCTCGATCATCGACGGCATCCGCCTCAGCAAGGCCCGCCGCTTCCGCTACGCCAACCGCGACACGGCCGACCTGGAGGCGCAGCTCAAGGCCGCCGGTGACGCCCGCCGCAAGCTGATCGTCACCGACGGCGTCTTCTCCATGGACGGCTACGTCGCCCCGCTCGACGAGATCTGCGACCTCGCCGAGCGCTACGACGCCATGGTCATGGTCGACGACTCGCACGCCGTCGGCTTCGTCGGCCCCGGTGGTCGCGGCACCCCCGAACTGCACGGCGTCATGGACCGCGTCGACATCATCACCGGCACCCTCGGCAAGGCGCTGGGCGGCGCCTCCGGCGGCTACGTCGCCGCCCGCGCCGAGATCGTCGCCCTGCTGCGCCAGCGGTCGAGGCCGTACCTCTTCTCCAACACGCTGGCCCCGGTGATCGCCGCCGCCTCCCTCAAGGTGCTCGACCTGCTCGAGTCGGCCGACGGCCTGCGCGTACGGCTCGCGGAGAACACCGCCCTGTTCCGCCGCCGGATGACCGAGGAGGGCTTCGACATCCTCCCCGGCGACCACGCCATCGCGCCCGTCATGATCGGCGACGCGTCGAAGGCGGCCCGCATGGCGGAGCTGCTGCTGGAGCGCGGCGTGTACGTGATCGGGTTCTCCTACCCGGTCGTCCCGCAGGACAGGGCCCGCATCCGCGTCCAGCTGTCCGCCGCCCACTCCACGGACGACGTGAACCGCGCGGTGGACGCCTTCGTCTGGGCCCGGGAGCAGCTCGACGCCTGAACCGCCGGTGACCTGAGAGAATCGGTCCCATGATCGAGGCGCGGCGGCTGCACATCCTCCGAGCGGTGGCGGACCACCGCACCGTGACGGCGGCTGCCGCCGCGCTGTATCTCACCCCGTCGGCGGTCTCCCAGCAGCTGGCCGCCCTGGAGCAGGAGACCGGCCACCGCCTGGTGGAGCGCGGGGCCAAGGGCGTACGGCTGACCCCGGCCGGCGAGATCCTGCTCAGCCACACCAACGCCGTCCTCGCCCAGCTGGAGCGGGCGGAGGCCGAGCTGGCCGCATACGACTCGGGCGAGGCGGGCACGGTCACGGTCGCCTCCTTCGCGACCGGCATCGCCCTGGTCGTCGCGCCCGCCCTGGCCCGCCTCGCCGCCTCGGCGCCCGGTATCCGCCTCCGGGTCCAGGACGCCGAGGGCGACGCCAGCCTGCCGATGGTGCTGGACCGGCAGGTCGACGTGGCCGTCGCCGTGGAGTACCGCGGGGCGCCGTCCGCCGACGACCCGCGCCTGACGCACGTCTCCCTGTACGCCGAGCCCTTCGACGCGGTCGTCCCGGTCGCCCACCGCCTCGCCGACAGCGAGGAGGTGCCGCTCGCGGAGCTGGCCAAGGACCCCTGGATCGGTCCCTACCCGGGCAACCCGTGCCACGACGTGGTCGTGCTGGCCTGCGAGAGCGCCGGGTTCCAGCCCCGTCTCGAGCACTCCTCGGACGACTTCCGCGCGGTGGTGTCCCTCGCCGCGGCCGACGCGGGCGTGGCCCTCGTCCCGCGCTCGGCGCTGCACGGCACCGACCTCACCGGAGTGGTCGTCCGCCCGGTCGACGGGATCGCGCCCACCCGGCGCGTCTTCGCGGCCGTCCGCCGGGGCGCCGAGGAACACCCGCTGATCCGCCCGGTACTGGACGCGCTCGGCGAGGCGGCCCGCGCGTGAGGCTTCGGTAACAGGGGCGTCTCATCTCCGGGCCAACGTCCCGGACACGAGACAAGACGACGGAGCCACGGGTCCGGTGGACGCCCGGCTCGCCGCCCGGCCGGCCGAGCCTCGGGCCGGACGCGGCTGGTCGCTGGGGGAGCCGGCGGAACGCAGCGGGGTGAGCCGGTCCACGCCGTCGAGGGCCGAGCGGGCGGAGACCAGTCCCACCATCGCCGTGCTGAACCGCCTGTGCGCGGTATACGGACGGACCATGTCCCGGCTGCTCAGCGAGGTCGAGGCGGAACCCGTGCTGCTGGTGCGGGCCGCCGAGCAGCCCGTGTGGGAGGGCCGTCACCCGCCTCCATCCGGACACCGGGACCGGCAGCCCCGCGGAGCACCTCTACCGGTCCGCGGCATGGACCCGGGCCGGAACGATCCCCGACTACGCCGCCGACCCGGCCGGGGGACTGCGGCCGACGACGCCGTGCTTCAAGCGGGTCGGCACGCGGGTGGACGCGTCCGCCGGCACCGGGTGACTGTCAGTCAGTGGCAGAGCCACGACCACCGGAACCCGCTACGAGTATCAATGTCAGTGGCAGAGCCACGACCACCGGAACCCGCTACGAGTATCAATGTCAGTGGCGGCGGCTAGCGTGCCTGTCATGCCGGACGCAGAAGACGTACGCCGTATCGCCCTGTCCCTGCCGGACACGACGGAGAAGACCGCCTGGAGCATGCCCACCTTCCGGGTCGCGGGCAAGATGTTCGCGACGCTGCCCGAGGAGGAGACCTCCCTCGCGGTGCGCTGTCCGAAGGAGGAACGGGACGAACTGGTGCTGGCCGAGCCGGAGAAGTTCTGGATCGCCGGACACGAGGCCCAGTTCGCCTGGGTGCGGGCCCGGCTCGCCGCCCTGGAGGGGGAGGACGAGTTGCGCGACATCCTCGCCGACTCCTGGCGCCAGGCGGCCCCGCCCCGGCTGCTCGACGCGTATCCCCGGCTCGGGCTGCCTGCCGGAAGCTGACCGAAGACCGCTCGGGCACTGTCGGTGCCCCGTGGCATGATCCGAAGACGTGCCTGGCAGCCGGGGCCGGAGGGGGGCTCCGGCTGTCGGACGTGCGACGCGAGCGGCGCGAGAGCGGTGAGCGGGGACATACGGGCGGATCGCCGGCGGGACCGGCCGGGAGGGGAGAGCGGGATGGCCGGAATGCCGTCGCAGCCCACCGGCGAGGGGGCGCTCACCGGGGAGCGGCCGGCAGTCGCGCGAACCGTCTGGTCACATGACTTCGCGCTGTTCTTCGCCGCCCGGGCCGTGGCCAGGCTGGGCGACACCATGCTGCCCGTCGCGCTCGCCGCGGGCCTGCTCCAGCACGGGTACGGGGCGGGCGCGGTCGGCCTCGCCATGGCCTCGACGGCCGCCGCCTTCGCCGGGCTGGTCGTCTTCGGCGGAGTCCTCGCCGACCGCTTCAGCACCCGCAAACTGATGGTCGGCGCCGACCTGGTACGGCTCGGCACCCAGGCCGTGGCCGCCGCGCTCTTCTTCTCCGGTCACGTCGTGCTCTGGCAGATCTGCGCGATCGGCTTCGTCAACGGCGTCGCGGGCGCCGTCTTCCAGCCCGGCGTCGCCAGCACCGTGCCCCGGCTCGCCTCCGACGTCCAGGGCGCGAACGGCGCGATACGCGTCGCCGAGTCCGCCGCCCAGCTCGCCGGCCCCGCCGTGGCGGGCCTCCTGGTCGGCTTCGCCTCAACCGGTGGGGTCTTCGCCGCTCACGCCACCACGTACGCGGTCAGCGCCCTGTGCCTGCTGCTGCTCCGCCTGCCCCCGCTCACGCCGGGGAGCCGATCCGCGGCCGGCCGGGGGGCCAAGGCCTTCCGCGCCGACCTGGTCGAGGGCTGGCGGGAGTTCCGCTCGCGCCGGTGGCTGTGGGCCGTCATCGCCGTGTGGTGCGTCTACATGATCGCCGTGTGGGGTCCGACCGTCCCGCTGGTGGCCACCGAGGTGGTGCGGGAACACGGCCCACGCACCTACGGCCTGGTCAACTCCGCCCTGGGCGCCGGCACCGTCGTCGGGGGGCTGCTCGCGCTGCGGCTGCGTCCCCGCCGTATGCTCCGGGCCGGCGCGATCGCCCTCGTCGGCTTCGCCGCCTTCCCCGCGAGCGTCGGTGCCGGGCTCGGCGTGCCCGCCATGGCGGCCGGGGCCGCCGTCGCCGGGGCGGGCATGTCCTTCTGGGGCGTGATGTGGGCGACCAGCGTGCAGACCCAGGTCCCGCCGGACGTACTCAACCGCATCCACGCCTACGACGTCGCGGGCTCCCTCGCGATGATGCCCGTCGGCCAGGCCCTGGCCGGTCCTGCCGCCTCGGCCCTCGGCGCCGGCCAGGTGCTGCTCGTGGCCGGTGCGACGAGCCTCGCCGTGTGCGCGGCCCTGCTCCTGATACCGGCGGTGCGCGGACTGGTGCGGACCGACGCGACCGCGGCCGGACCGGCCCGGACGGCGGCCGCGACCGAGCCGTCCCGTGCGCGGAGGTGCTGACGCCCTCGGACCGCGCTCCGGAAAGCGATGCGCGACCACGGGCCCGAGTGCGGTATGGTTTTCTTGCGCGTTCGGCCGGGGGAAACCCCAGGTCAGGCGGGCAACGGGACGTGGCGCAGCTTGGTAGCGCACTTGACTGGGGGTCAAGGGGTCGCAGGTTCAAATCCTGTCGTCCCGACACGGCGAAGGGCCTTCGCGGACGAGAGTCCGCGAAGGCCCTTTCGTATGCGGGGACATGCGAGGAAGAGGGCGGCCGTCGGCCGCCGAGCCCTCAGACCACGCAGCCCACATGCGCCAGTGCCTGCTTCAGCAGCACTCCGTGCCCGCCCGGCATCTCGCTCCGCACCGCCTCGGACAGGGCCTCCCGCGGGGAGAACCAGACGAGGTCCAGCGCGTCCTGCCGGGGCCGGCAGTCACCGGTCACCGGCACGACGTAGGCGAGGGAGACAGCGTGCTGCCGGGGGTCGTGGTACGGCGTGACGCCGTGCGTGGGGAAGTACTCGGCCACCGTGAACGGCTGGAGCGAGGACGGCACCCGGGGCAGCGCCACCGGGCCGAGGTCCTTCTCCAGGTGCCGCAGCAGGGCGTCCCGGACCCGCTCGTGGTGCAGCACCCGGCCGGAGACCAGCGTCCGGCTGACCGTCCCGTCGGGTCCGATGCGCAGGAGCAGGCCGACGCTGGTGACTTCGCCGCTGTCGTCCACACGAACGGGCACGGCCTCGACGTACAGGATCGGCAGGCGGGCGCGTGCCATCTCCAGCTCGTCGCTCGTCAGCCAGCCCGGCGTGGTTTCGGTCATGTCAGACATCGCTTGATCATACTTTCAGCCGTTCCTGCTTCCGGGGCGCCGCTCCGGGACTGTGACCCGTTCCACGCCGCTCAGCCGTCGGGCCGCCGGCCGGCCGGCGGCCCGGCGGGCGTTGTCCCGCCCCGCCCGGCGCGCGATGCGCGGGGCGTCCGGCGGGGACAGTTCGTCGGCGTCCGGCCGCTCGTGGACGGGCCCGGCCGCCACGTCAGTACTTCCAGCGGCAGGACGCCGCCGCCCGTTCGCCGTCCAGTCCGTCGGCCGCCTCGTCCTCCCCGGGCCGTACGGCGGCCACCGCGTCGGCGGCACCGGCCCCATGCGCGGTCCTGAGCACGTCGTCCGCGCGGAAGGCCGCGACCGACTCCGTGCGCGGCGGCGACGGCGGAGACAGGACGGCTAGGGACGCGTGGCGGTGCGGAACGGGCGGGGCAGGACGGGCGGGGCGTGGTGCGGGGGCGGGCCAGGATCAGTCCACGTCGCCGGGCAGCGGCGACGGGGTCCCGCCGTCCAGAACCGTCTTCAGGCGCTCGGTGCCCTGCCGCACGCCGCGCTGCACGGAGTCGGTCTCGCCGCCGTCCAGACCGCCGCCCGTGACGGTGAGGGCGGTGGTGCCGACGCGTACGGCGGCGATGTCCAGGGTGAGCGTGACCGGGGTGGCATCGGCGCTGCCCCGCACGGTCACGTGCAGGCCCTCGCGGGCGTCGCCGACGTCGGGCACCGACGCCTCGGTCACCTGGACCGTGCGCTTCTCGCCCCCGGAGCCGGTCGCGGTGAACTCGTCGCACTTCTGCGGCAGGGAGTTCATCCACTTCAGCCGGTCGTCGAGGCCGGCGCGGTCGTAGCCGGCCACCTGCTCCAGCAGGCGGGAGTCGCCCTGCTCGAAGCCGGTGAGCGCCGACGGTCCCGACGGCTCGCCCAGCAGGTTGTCGCGGTAGAGCCCGTCGAGCAGTTCCTGGCAGTCCGCGGCATCCGCCTGCGCGGTGAGGAAGTCGGACACGTCGACCTCGCCGACGAGCAGCCGGTCGCGCCACTTGTCGGCGTCCGGGACCTGGTTCCAGCCGCCCTCCAGGTCGGCCTCGGTGAGCAGGGCGGCCTTGGCGCCCGACTCGGTGAGGGCGGCGGGGGAGGCGCTGGGCGAGCCGGTCGCAGTGCCCGTGGGCGAGCCGCTCGGAGTCTGCTTCGCCGCGTTCCGCTCGGCGATCCCGGCCTGCTCGGCGGCGGTGTCGGCGGCGCCCCCCGACCCGCCGCCGTCCGAGCAGGCCGCTGTGGTCAGCAGTGCGCCCGCCGCCAGGGCGGAGGCCAGGAGACGGACGGGGCGGGACGGACGACGGCTCATCGCGGGATGCCTCCTGGGACGGGGAACGATGCCCTCAGCGCATCACCGCACCCGTGGACCCACCAGCGCACGAGCCTGTTCGGGTGACCGGCCGCGGGACGTGGGCGACCCGGTCAGGTCCGCGGCCGATGCGCCTCGCCTCGCGTTCGGTCTGCGGCCCGTTCGGCCCGCCTCGCGTTCGGCCCGCTTCCCGTCCGGTCTGCGGCCCGTTCGGCCCGCCTCGCGTTCGGCCCGCTTCCCGTCCGGTCCGCGGCCCGTTCGGCCCGCTTCCCGTCCGGTCCGCTTCCCGTCCGGTCTGCGGCCCGTTCGGTCCGCGGCCGGTTCAGCGCGCGCGTTCGAGGGCGTCCTGGCCGACTTGCTTGTCCACCGCCGCGCGCACCAGCGCGGCCGCGAGAACGGCCGGCTCCGTCGTCCCGGCCAGGGCGAGCAGCCGGTCCGGTTCCCCGGGCAGACCGAGGCGTTCCGCGCCCTGGAGGGCCTTGCGATCCAGGTAGGGGGCCGCCTCCGGCCAGACGAGCTGGGCCTCGCGCAGGAAGATGTCCGCGCCGGCCGGACCCACTCCGGGGAACTCCTGGAGCAGCCGCCGCGCTTCGGAGACCTCGCCGTCGGCCTCCTCACGGAGCCGGCGCAGATCACCGCCCCACCGCTCGGTCAGCAGTTTGGCGGCCTCGCCGAGCTGGGTGGCGGTGCGCTCGTCGTAGCGCCGGTAACCGCCCCGGCCGAGCACGTCCACCCGCCGCTGCCAGGCGGCGTCGGCCATCCGGCGCGGGTCGCGCAGCCCCGCGTCGCTCAGGGCACGGGCGGTGGCCACGGCGACCGAGCCGCGGATGCGGGCGCTCAGCAGATGCGCGAGGACCAGCAGCCGGTACAGCGGCTGAGGGGTGTCCTTCAGCCGGATGCCCGCCTCCTCGGCGTACGTCTGCCCGTGCGCGTCGACGAGTTCGCGCACGATATCGCGTGGGTCGCGGCTCACCGCTACGGCTTCAGCGGGTCGTGACCGACCGTCATGAGCCGGTGCCTGAGCCCGGTGTCGTCGGACCGGGGCTCGTCCTCCAGGTCGGTCTGCGAGGTCACGGTGTCCACGACCTCGCGCATCGCCCGCAGGTCGTCGTCCGTCAGGTCCGTGCGCCGCTTCTGCAGGATCGCGAGGACCTGCTGTCCGAGGGGCGGGCCGGCGTCGTCCGGCAGCGGCTCGGTCAGCTCGCCGGAGTCGCGCACCCGGAGCCAGTCGGCGAGTTCCGCGGAGGTCATGTTCACGACGCGGTGGAAGTCCTCCCACAGTGCGTCGAGTTCGAGGGCGTCGGCCATGAGGTGTCCCTGATGTCGTCGTGCGTACGTGCGTGCTGGGTGTCCAGCCGGAGCAGGGCGACGCGCTCCGCCTCGTCGGTGCCTCCCCACACGCCGGACCCCTGCCCCGACTCCAGGGCGAAGGCCAGACACGGGGTGATCACCGGGCACCGGGCGCAGACACGCTTGGCGGCCGCGGTGTCCCGCCGGGCCGGCCCGGTGGTGCTCACCGGGAAGAACAGATCGGGGTCCTCATCCACGCAGGCGGCACGACGCAACCACTCCATGGGGGCGCGGGTGCCCAGGGGGTGCGGGGGCAAACGCGGGCCGGGTCAGGGGGCGAGCACTGCGTCCAGGAAGCGTGTGACGTCCTCGAACACCTCCGCACGGTTCGTCTCGTTGAACACCTCGTGCCGGGCGCCCGGGTAGATCCGCTCGGTCAGGTCGCCGCCGCTCAGTGACTCGACGCCGGCCCGGCTGCCGGGCAGCGGCACCAGCCGGTCGTCGCCCCCGTGCACCCACAGCAGGGGCAACCGGCCGACGTCGCCGCCCTTCGCCACGGTCTCCAGCGTCCGCGCGAACGCCTCCAGGGTCGGCCGCTTCATCGGGCCGTGCCACACCAGCGGGTCGGCCACGTACGCCGCTCCCACCGCCGGGTCGCGCGAAAGCGACGCCGGGCTGATCGGGGTGTCGGGGATGTCCTCCAGGGCGAGCAGCCGACGCGGCAGCTCCCAGTCGCCGATGACGGGACCGGACAGCACGAGTGCCGTCAGCCCGCCGGGGTGGCGCTGGGCGTAGCGGGAGGCGATGAGGCCGCCCATGGAGTGTCCGATCATGACGACCGGCAGGCCGGGGTGGGCGGCCCGGGCGAGCTCGGCCACGGCGTGCACGTCGGTGACCACGTCCTCGAAGTCCTCGATCACGACCCGCTCGCCCTCCGACCGCCCGTGCCCGGCATGATCGGGTGCGTAGACGGCCGCGCCGTGACCGGTGAGGACGCCGGCGACCTCTTCGTAGCGGCCGGCGTGCTCGCCGTATCCGTGGACCAGCAGCGCCACGCAGCGGGGACGCCCGGCGGGCCACTCGCGGACGGTGATCCGTCCGCGCGCTCCGGTCAGGGTGTGCTCGCGGGCCTCGGCCATGTCTCCTCCGGCTGCGTCGGTGACGTCGTCCGGAGGATCTTCCCAGGACGCCGCCCGGCGGTCTATAGTCCAAAACTAGCAGTGCTAATTAAGGTTCGCGGGGCCGGCGCGGTGCATGGCGCCGCCCGGCGACCGAGCGACGACGGTCAGGAGTCCCCTCGTGCGTCCCGTCCACTTCGCGGCCGCCCGCCGCACCCCGATCGGCAAGCTGCGCGGCGCACTGTCCACCGTGCGGCCCGACGACCTCGCCGCCGCCGTGATCAGGGGCCTGGTCGCCGGCGTGCCCGCGCTCGACCCCGCCCGCGTCGACGACGTGTACTGGGGCGCCGCCAACCAGGCCGGCGAGGACAACCGCAACGTCGCCCGCATGGCCGCCCTGCTCGCGGGCCTGCCCGAGACCGTGCCCGGCGCCACGGTGAACCGGCTGTGCGCGTCCGGCCTCGAAGCCGTCACCACCGCGGCCCGCACCATCGCCGCGGGCGAGGCGGACATCGTGCTCGCGGGCGGTTCCGAGTCCATGAGCCGCGCCCCCTTCGTCCTGCCCCGCCCCGACGAGGCACTGCCGCACCGCATCGAGACCGCCGACACCCGGCTCGGCTGGCGCCTGGTCAACCCGGCGATGAAGGACCTGCACGGCCTGCTCGCCATGGGGGAGACGGCGGAGGAGGTCGCCGAACGGTACGGCATCCCCCGCGAGCGACAGGACGAGTTCGCCCTGCGCAGCCACCGCCTGGCCGCCGAGGCCCGCAAGAACGGCCACTTCGACGACGAACTCCTCCCCGTCGAGCGCCCCGACGGCGTGGTCGTCGACACCGACGAGTGCGTCCGCGAGGACACGTCCCCGCAGAAGCTGGGCCGGCTCAAGCCGGTCTTCCGCCCCGGCGGCACGGTCACCGCGGGCAACGCCTCCCCGATGAACGACGGCGCCGCAGGCCTCCTGCTGGTCAGCGAGGAGGCGCTGAACGACCTGGGTCTCGAGTCGCTGGGCCGCTACGTCGCCGGCGGCTCGGCCGGTGTCCACCCGGACGTCATGGGCATCGGCCCGGTCCCCGCCACCCGCAAGGTCCTCGCCCGGGCCGGCTGGAGCATCGGCGACATCGCGGAGGCCGAGTTCAACGAGGCCTTCGCCGCCCAGGCCCTCGCCTGCGTCGACCAGCTCGGTATCGACCCCGGCCTGGTCAACCCCACCGGCGGTGCCATCGCGCTGGGCCACCCGCTCGGCTGCTCCGGCGCCCGCATCCTCACCACCCTCCTCCACCGCATGCGCCGCACCGGAGCCGCCCGCGGGCTGGCCACGATGTGCGTCGGTGTGGGGCAGGGCAGCGCGGTGCTGGTCGAACGGCACTAGGCCCTGTCGTCGAACTCCCGTCTGCCCGGCGGCGTCATGCACGCACTCTCGCCGTACCAGTCCCTGACCCGAGTACCTCCAGTACGAGGCCCGGGACCCGGCACGCCGAGAGTACGCACCCGACGCCGCGGGGCCGCCCTGCGGGCGACGACGCGAGTTCGACGACAGGACCTAGTACTACAGGGCTGTAGTAGTAGCCGTACGCACCCCGCCCACCCCCTCCGCAGAGCCGCAGCAAGGAAACGGAGCAACACCCCCATGGCAACCCTCTCCGTCGCCGCCGTACTCGCCGAGAACGCGCGGCGCCGTCCCGACAAGGAGGCGCTGGTCGAGGGCGACCTGCGGCTGACCTTCGCCGAAATGTGGCGGCGGTCCCGCGCCCAGGCCGGTGCTCTGGCCGGGCTGGGCGTCCGGCCGGGGGACCGGGTCGCGCTGATGGCGCCGAACACCGCCGACTTCCCGCAGGCGTACTACGCGATCGCCGCGGCGGGCGCCGTCGTCGTGCCCATTCACCTGCTGCTGTCGGCCGCCGAGGTCGAACACGTCCTGCGCGACAGCGACGCCACCCTGCTGCTGTGCCACCCGGCCCAGGCGGAGACGGGTGCGTCCGCCGCACGGGAGACCGGGATACGGATGATCACGCTCGGTGACGAGTTCGGCGAACTGGCGGCGCACGCCGAGCCGCTGCCCACGTACGTCACCCGCGACGCCGACGACCCGGCCGTCGTCTTCTACACCAGCGGCACCACCGGCGTACCCAAGGGTGCGGTGCTCAGCCACTTCAACCTGGTGATGAACGCCACCGTCAACGCCTTCGACGCCAACGACATCCGGCCCGACGACATCGCGCTCGGCGCGCTGCCCCTCTTCCACGCCTTCGGTCAGACCGTCTCGCTGAACTCCACCTGGCGGGCGGGGGCGACCCTCGTCCTGCTGCCACGTTTCGACGCGGCGCGGGCGATCGAGCTGATGGTGCGGGAGAAGATCAACACCTTCCACGGGGTGCCGACCATGTTCGTCGCGCTCGCCGCCGCGGCGGCCGGTGCCGAGGCCCTGCCGGAACTGCGGGTGTGCATCTCCGGCGGCGCCTCGCTGCCGGTGGCCGTCCTCGAGCGGTTCGAGGAGGCGTTCGGCGCGCAGATCTACGAGGGGTACGGGCTGTCCGAGACCTCACCCGCGGCGGCGGTCAACCAGCCGGCCTTCGGCGCGCGGCCCGGCACCATCGGCCATCCGCTGTGGGGCGTGGACGTGGAGATCGCCCGCGCGGAGGTCGAGGGCGCCGTGGAACTGCTGCCGCCCGGCGAGCTGGGCGAGGTCGTCGTGCGCGGCCACAACGTCTTCTCCGGCTACCTCGGCCGGCCCGAGGCCACCGCGGAGGCACTGGTCGACGGCTGGTTCCGCACCGGGGACCTGGGCACCAAGGACGACGAGGGGTTCCTCAGGATCGTCGACCGGAAGAAGGACATCATCATCAGGGGCGGCTACAACGTCTATCCGCGGGAGGTCGAGGAGGTCCTGATGCGCCACCCCGGCATCGCACAGGTCGCCGTCATCGGACTCCCTGACGAACTGCACGGCGAGGAGGTCTGCGCCGTGGTCGTGCGCGTCCCGGACGCGACGCCGGACGCCACCGAGGTCACCGAGTGGTCCAAGCAGCACCTCGGCCGGCACAAGTACCCGCGCCGGGTGGAGTTCGCGGACGACCTTCCGCTGGGGCCGAGCATGAAGGTGCTGAAGCGGGAACTGCGGGTGCGGTACGCCGAGCGCTGAGCGGCGGCAGCGGTAGCGGCGGCGGCCGGCCGCTAAGGGCCAACTGGCGAGACGGTGCTTACGGGCACCGGTCGAGTGCACCTAGCATCAGTGTTCGCAATGGACACCATGACGCTCTGGCACCTCACCGGCTGGCAGTTCGCCGCCCTCGCCTTCGCGGCCCTGCTCGTCGGCTTCTCCAAGACCGCGGTGAGCGGGGCCAACACGGTCAGTCTCGCGGTCTTCGCGGCGGTCCTGCCCGCCCGTGCCTCCACCGGCGTCCTGCTGCCCATCCTGATCGCCGGTGACATCCTGGCCGTCCTCGCCTACCGGCGCCACGCCCACTGGCCCACCCTGTGGCGGCTGTTCCCGGCGGTGGCGGTGGGCGTGGTCGCCGGCACCCTGTTCCTGGTGTGGGCCGACGACGCGGTGGTCCGCACGTCGATCGGCGCGATCCTGCTGTTCATGGCCGGGGTGACGGTGTGGCGAAGGCGGCAGGCCGACACCGCCGAGCAGCCGGAGGAGACCGGCTCGCGCACCGGCCGCGTGAAAGCCCGCTCGTACGGGGTCCTCGGCGGGTTCACCACGATGGTCGCCAACGCGGGCGGCCCGGTGATGTCGATGTACCTGCTCTCCGCGGGCTTCCGCAAACTCGGCTTCCTTGGCACGTCGGCCTTCTTCTTCCTGATCGTCAACGTCTCCAAGCTGCCCTTCAGCGCGGGCCTCGGCCTGATCGACGGCCACTCGCTGCTGCTCGACGCGGCGCTCGTCGTGTTCGTGGTGCCCGGCGCGTTCCTCGGCACGTGGGCAGTGAGCCGGATCAACCAGCGCCTGTTCGAGCGCTTGGTGATCGCGGCGACGATCGTGGGCGGTCTGCAGCTCCTGCCGGCCTGACGTGGCCGCGGGACACCGTTGCCGAGGCCCGCCGCGAGCAGACGCTGGGCGACGGAGCCGACGGCGGCGCGCGCACCCGCGTCCGCGGGACGGCCGGTGTCCTGCTCCGCCCCGCTCGCCAGCCAGGTCTCCCACGCCCGGCCGATGACCAACGCGTCGCGGGCGCCCGCCTCGGGCCGGGAGAGCAGGGACCCGTGGCGGGTCGGGAACCCCTCCCCGACCATCCGGGCGAAGACCGGCAGCAGCACCTCCGGCGGCACCCGGCGGCGGGCCGCGACCGGGGCGAGGCCGACGTGCCCGACCAGCCGCGTGAACAGCTCGACCCGCGTCACGGCCCAGGCACCGGCGACATCCGGCCGGGTGCCGCTGTCCGCGATGATCCGGCGCGCGGTGTCCAGCTCCGGCGCCGGCGACCTTTCCGACGGAGGCCTCCAGGATCCGCCCGCCGTCGGCGGGCCCCGGCCGTCTCAGCCGTCCCCCGGGTTGCGCCGCAGCAGATATGTGTCCATGATCCAGCCCTTGCGCTCCCGCGCCTCGGCGCGCACCCGCTCGATGCGGGGCGCCGCCTCGGCTATCGGGCCCCGGACGAGGATCTCGTCCGGGGTGCCCAGGTACGCACCCCAGTAGATGTCGATGTCCTGGTCCGCGTACCGCCGGAAGGCCTGATGGGCGTCGAGCATCACCACGACGTCGTCCACACCCTCGGGCAGCCCCTCGGCGAGCCGCCGACCGGTGGTGATCTGCACCGGCCGCGCCACCCGGTTCAGTCCGGTCCGGTGCCGGGCGACCAGCGAGGAGACGCTGCTGATGCCGGGCACGACGTCGTACTCGAACGACACCGCCCCGCGCTCCAGGATCCCCTCCAGGATGCCCAGCGTGCTGTCGTACAGCGCGGGGTCGCCCCACACCAGGAACGCGCCGCTCTCCTCCTCGCCCAGCTCCTCGGCGATCAGCCGCTCGTAGATGCCGGCGCGGGCACTGCGCCAGTCCCCGACGGCGGGGGAGTACGCCGTGCCGCCCGCGCTCCGGTCCCGCTCGGGGTCGCGCGCCTCGACGATCCGGTAGGTCCCCGGCGGTATGTGCGTCTCCAGCATGTCCCGGCGCAGCCGCACCAGGTCGGCCTTCGCCTCGCCCTTGTCCAGGACGAAGAACACGTCCGTGCTCCGCAGTGCCCGGACCGCCTGGAGCGTCAGCTGGTCGGGGTCGCCTGCACCGATACCGATCACATGAATTGTCCGCACGCCACGAGTCTGCCGCACGCCACCGACAACCCCCGGACCGGGCTCCCCCGGTTCTCCGGCCGGCCCGCCCTCAGCCCAGCAGCCGGGGCGCCCGCGCCCCCGCGTCCACCGGCACGCCGCCCTCCACGTCGCCCGCCAGCTCCCCGGCCCACCCGGCGACCGAGCCGAGATCCATGCCGTACGGCCGCTCCCGCCCGGCCGCCGACGCCGCCCACTCCGTCACGGCCTCCGCCCCGCGCCGCAGCAGCCTGGCCCCGCCGGTGACGTTGCCGCGAGCCGAGTGGGTGAGCCCCACGGCCAGCTGGGCCAGGCCCCGCCACAGCTGCCGCTCCTCCTCGGGACCCGCCTTCCAGGCGTCCTCGAAGACCTCGTGCGCGTGGAACGGCTTCCCCTCGTCCAGCAGCCGCTGCGCTTCGGCGACCGTGTCCTCGGGGGCCCGCACGAGACCCTCCGGCTGGCGGGGCACGCCGTGCGAGCCGTACGGCAGCGGGCGTCCGAGTCCGTCCCGCGGCCGGGCGTTGCGCGCCCGCCCCTCGTAGTCGCGGTCCCGTTTGTCCACCGGGCGGTCGGTGGCCGTGCTGTCCATGGGGTTGTCGGCAGGGCTGTCCATGGGGCCGATTGTCCCTCGCCCCCGCCCGCTTAGGCGTGACCCGGTGTGTGGGGTAAAGTGCTGTCCGCGTGATCGCGCGGTTCACCGCGCGTGAGCACACCGGGACGTGGCGCAGCTTGGTAGCGCACTTGACTGGGGGTCAAGGGGTCGCAGGTTCAAATCCTGTCGTCCCGACTGGAGACAGTCGCAGGTCAGGGCCGGTTTCGGGGGCATCCGAAACCGGCCCTTGATCATTCTTGGGGACCAGTCGGAGACCGGCGTCCTTGACCGGCTGTCCTCGTCGTCTCGGGTCCTCGCCCTGGTGACGGGCCGTGCCGTCACAGAAGTCGGTCGATGGTGAAGGGGAGGGAACGCAGGCGGCGGCCGGTGGCGTGGTGAATCGCGTTGCCGATGGCGGCCGCCACCCCGACCAGGCCGACTTCTCCAACGCCCTTGGTGCCGACGTTCGTGGCTCGGTCGGGTGTGCCGCAGAAGACCACATCCATGTCGGGGACGTCGGCGTTGACGGGCATCAGGTAGTCACCGAACGTGGCGTTGGCGATATGACCGGTGCCCTGATCGGTCGCGGTCTCCTCGAACATGGCCTGGCTGATGCCGCCGACGGTGCCGCCGACGACCTGGCTGGTGGCGGTCTTCTGGTTGAGGATGCGTCCACCGTCGATGGCGGAGGTCACGCGCGCCACCCGTAGCAGACCGAGCTCGGGATCGATACGGATTTCGGCGAACTTGGCGCCGAAGGCTCCCGCGGTGGCCATGCCGATATTGTGCGCGTCGGGCGGGGTGCTGCGGCCATCGGCGCTCAGTTCTTCCAGGCCGTGGCGGGCGAGGATGTCGGTGTAGGCCTCGCCCTGCTCCGGAGCGCTGATGCGGTGCAGGCGTCCTTCGTTCACCGCGACGTCCCCCGGGGGAGCCCCGCAAAGCGGCGAAACCTCGTCGTCACGCACGAGGCCGAGGAATTCCCGGACGAGGTTGCCGCACGCAGTGTGCACCGCGTTGGCCAGTGCCCCGGTGAGACCAGAGCCGCCGGCCTGGGGGGAATAGGGCATGTCGGAGTCGCCCAGGTCGAAGCGGACCTTGCGGATTTCCAGCCCGAGGAGTTCGGCGGCGAGCTGCGTCATGACCGTGTAGGTGCCGGTACCGATGTCGGTGGCGGCGCTGCGCACGTAGGCCGAGCCGTCGTGCCGCAGTGATGCTCGGGCCTGGCAAGGCGCCTGGTAGTACGGATAGGACACTCCGGCCATGCCGCACCCGACCAGCCACCGGCCGTCGCGCATGGAACCGATCTCCGGTGTGCGCCGAGACCAGCCGAACCGCTCCGCGCCCAGGCGGTAACAGTCGCGGAGGGCCTTGCTCGACCACGGAAGCCCGAGGACCGGATGCACCTCGGCGTAGTTGCGAAGACGGAATTCGACGGGGTCCATGCCGAGGGAGTGGGCCGCCTCGTCGATTGCGGACTCCAAGGCGAAGTTGCCCTGGCCTTCGGCGGGGGCGCGCATGGAGCCCGGGCAGGGGATGTTCAGGCGGGCCTGCCGGTCGCTCGTCAGCACGTTGGGACAGGAGTAGGAGACGGCCGAGCTGAAGGCGAGCGGCTCGTAGTCGTCGTCTTCCATGGCGACCGAGGAGATGGTGTGATGCTCGATGGCGACGATGTCGCCGGCACTGGTGACGCCGATCCTGACGCGCTGGACGTTGTCCGGCCGGTGCCCGACCGAGGTGAACATCTGAGGTCGCGTCAGTACCAGCTTCACCGGGCGCCCGACTTCGCGGGCAGCCAGCGCGGTCAGGATGGTGTGGGACCACACTCGCAGCCCGGCGCCGAAGCCGCCGCCGACAAAGGGAGCGAGCACCCGGACGCCGCTCTCCGGTATTCGGAAGATCTGGGCGAGTGAAGCACGCACGTTGCTGGGCCACTGCGTGGAGTCGTGCACCGTCACCGAGTCGCCGTGCCAGACTGCGACCGTGCTCATCAGACCGAGTGGGTTGTTGGTGTTGTCGGGCGTGGTGTAGCGCTCGTCGACCACCACGTCCGCCCGGGCGAAGCCGGTCGACACACTTCCGCGCTCGGTGTCCAGCCCCCACGGGTCGATCACCGTGTCGGCGCGTTCGTCCTCCACGTCCAGCAGCGCGTCGGTCGGCTCGTATTCCACGCGTACCAGCGACGCGGCGTGCCGTGCCTGCTCCGGACTGTCGGCCACGACGATCGCGATGTGCTGCCCGTAGTGCAGGACCCGGTCGTCCCGCATCGGTGCCGGCGGCGACGGTCCGAGCAGTGTCATGGGCCCGCGCTCCAGTCGTGGCGCGGTCAGTGGGGTGATCACCGTGAGGACACCCGGAGCGTACTGGGCCGCGGAGGCGTCGATCCGGCGGATGCGCCCTGCGGCGATCGTGCTCCCCACCAGGGCCGCATGCACCATGCCGGGATAGGTGTAGTCGTTGGGGTAGTGGGCTGCTCCCGTGACCTTCAACGGGGCGTCCACACGGTCCATGCCCTCACCGATGACGGTAGGCGGCGTTTCGAGGGTGGTCACGACGGGGCTCCTGCAACGGTCTCCAGGGCACGCACCAGCGTGCGCTTGGCCAGCTCCACCTTGAACGCGGTGCCCGGTAGCACACGGGCCCCTTCCAGGGCTGCTTCCGCACTGGCCCGGAAGATTCCATCGCCCACTGCGGCTCCCCGCAGCACTTCTTCGGCTCCCCGGGCCCGCCACGGGACCGTGCCGACCCCGCCCAGCCCGACACGGGCCTCGCGGACAGTGTCACCCTCCAACTGCAAGGCAATCCCGGCCGAGGTCAAGGCGAACTCGTAGGACACACGGTCACGTACCTTCAGATAGTGCGACCTGGTTCCTTCCGGCAGCAGCGGGATCTCCACCTCGGTGATCAGCTCGCCGTGTTTCAGCACGTTCTCGATGTGCGGTGTCGTGCCGGGCGGCAGATAGAACTGCGGCAGTGAGATCGACCGGTGGCCCTCCTGACCCTGTACGTGCACGATGGCGTCCAGTGCCACGAGGGGAACCGCGAGATCCGAGGCATGCAGGGCGATGCAGTCGTCACTTGTTCCCAGGATCGCGTGCATGCGCTGGATGCCGGCGATGGCGGCGCAGCCTGATCCGGGGTTCCGCTTGTTGCAGGCGGCTACCGTGGGATCCCTGAAGTACCGGCACCGGGCGCGCTGCAGGAGGTTGCCTCCGATGGTGGCCATGTTCCGCAACTGCGTTGAGGCTCCGAGTAGGAGTGCCTGCGGCACGAACGGGAGCCTCGCGCGCAGCTCGGTGTCGGCTGCGAGCTCCTCCATGGTCGTGAGTGCACCGATGTGCACGGACGACTCTGAGTGCATGATCCCCTTCAGAGGCAGCCGAGTGATGTCGACCAGCCGCTCGGGCTCCAGGACTCCGTCCTTCATCAGGTCCAGCTGAGTCGTACCTCCGGCGAGAAAAGACGTTCGGGGTTGTGCGGTGACGGCCGCCACGGCTTGCTCGGGGTCGGCGGCCCGGACGTACTCAAAGGGACGCATCGTCACCCTCCGAAGCGACTTCGCGGATTGCGGCACGAATGTTCGGATAAGCTCCGCAGCGGCAGATGTTCCCGCTCATGAACTCGCGGACGTCGTCTTCCGAACCTGCCCGGCCCTCGGCGAGCAAAGACACGGCGGACATGATCTGTCCGGGGGTGCAGTAGCCGCACTGAAACGCGTCATGCCGCGTGAACGCCGCCTGCATGGGATGCGGTACGCCGTTGTCCGCCAGGCCCTCCACCGTGGTGATCTCGCGATCTTCGTACTGAGCGGCCAACGCGAGACAGGACACGATGCGCTTTCCGTCGGCCAGGACCGTACAGGCGCCGCAGGCACCCTGGTCACACCCCTTCTTCGCACCGGTGAGCCCCAGGTGGTCACGCAGGGCGTCGAGAAGCGTCACGCGCGGGTCGATGCGCGCGTGGAACGAACTGCCGTTGACGCGCAGGGTGACGTCCACGCTCGGGAGTTCGGATGCCGTTGGCTCTTCCTGCCGCATGCCGATCACTCGATTTTCTCGTTCCTGCCATTCAGCGTATCGATCAACTTCTCCGCCAGAGCATGGCTGGAGTTGGGGTTCTGCCCCGAGATCAGGTTGTCGTCGACAACGACATTCACGCCCCATGCCTCGATCGACTGGATCTTGGCCCCGCGGGACCTCAGTACGTCCTCCAGCAACCACGGTGCGCGGTCGGCCGAGCCGTGGAGGCGCTCCTCCTCGTTCGTGAAACCCGTAAGTCTCTTCCCTTCGAACAACCAGCCTCCGCCAGGCAGATTCGCGCTCAGCAGACTCCCGGGGCCGTGGCACAGCGGCGCGATGATCTTTCCCGTCGCGTCGAACTCACTCAGGACACGGCCGACGTCGGGGTCATGTGCCAGATCCTCCATCGGACCATGGCCACCGACGATGAACACCGCGTCGAAGTCGTCAGCCGTGCGCACGTCGGACAGCGAAGTGGGGTTGGCCAATTCCGCGGAGTGATCGTCCAGGTACTTGGCGAACTCGGTGGCTTGGGGGCCGACCGCCTCCGTGCTCAGGCCTTCCTGGTCCGGTGTCGGCCTGCCCCCCGCGGTGGAGGCGACGTGCACATCGAAGCCTGCCTCGGTCATCAGGCGGTGCGGGACGGCGAATTCCTCAGGCCAGAACCCGCTGGGCTCCCTCGTTCCGTCGGCACCCGTCCAATGATCGACTCCCGACAAAACCATTAGAACACTGGTCATGACTACACCCTCTAAGATCGTCGAACCCGATCGGGCTCGTGCGAGGGTAAGGAAACGGCGGCGCCCTCGGAAGATGCGGCGTTGTACCCCCGCGATTCCCATCACACCATGCGGGCGGCGATTCGGCGAGCGCTGTAAATATGTGATAAGCCCCCCGGGCGGAGGAGCGCGCAACCGACTTCGTTGGTGACGCCGCGGAAGATTCGGGCGTGCATCCGACGGTCGTGGCCGTCCCTTGCTGTCGATTGCTGAGTCATATTGTGTTGTTTGACAGGGGCGTCTATTCCTGCACGATCGCCGCAGTCTGGAGGCGTGCCGCGTCCTGACCGGGTGGAGCCCCGAACATGCGCCGGTATTCACGGCTGAACTGCGAGGGGCTCTCGTACCCGACCGCGTACCCGATCGCAGCCACATCGTGCGGCGCTGCGATCAGCTGGATACGCGCTTTCTGGAGTCGGATCTGTTTCTGGTACTGCAGCGGACTCATCGCGGTCACCGCGCGGAAATGCCGGTTGAGCGAGGAAACGCTCATGCTGACTTCGTCGGCGAGGTCTTCGATGCGAATCACCCGGTCGTAGTGGGCCTTGATCCATGAGATCGCCCGAGCGACGAGAACCATGCGGCTGTCGGCCAGGCCGATCTGTCTGACCAGCGCCGCCTGCGGCCCGTTGAGCAGCCGCCAGTGGATCTCGCGTCGGACGGCGGGTGCCAGAACCGGGATGTCGCGTGGATCGTCAAGGAGGCGCAGCAGCCTGACGAGAGCGTCCAGCAGCCTTTCGTCGGCGTCGCTGGTCGCGATGCCCGGACCGACGTGAGAGCCGGCAGTGGCAGGGGTGGCCTCCAGCAGCAGCTGCGCGACGGTCGCGGGTTCCAGCGGCACCCCGAACCCGAGAAACGGCTCGGCGGGCGTGGCGCGGGTGATCTGGGAGGTCAGGGGCAGGTCGACGGTCGCAACGAGATACTGGCCCGAGTGGTAGTCGAAGATGCGGTCGTTGAGAACTGAACGTTTCGCTCCCTGGGCTGTCAGTGCGATCATAGGCGTATTGACTGTGCCCAGCGGTTCGGTCACACGTTCGGTCGAGAACACTGCCATCTGCTCGACCCACAGCGGGCGGGTGCTGCCCGCGGCCAGTCGCCTGATCCGGCGGCGGATTTCCTCCAGGTGATTCACCGCTCCAGAAGACCATACGAGCGTGCGCGAGAGCCAACACCATGAGGCCAAGGTTGAGCGGATCGTGCAACGGTCCGCGCGCATCGGTCTATGAGGTTGCGGCGAGGCGCGGTCCAATTGACGGAGTGCAGGGGAGATGGCAGCAGGTTCCTCCCCTCACTTCCTTCAGCTAGGGAGTTCCATCATGTCGCTCGATTCCTACGTCACGCTTGGCCGCTCGGGGCTGCGTATCAGTCCCTTCACCCTGGGCACGATGACGTTCGGGGAAGATCACGGATGGGGCAGCAGCCCGGAGGAGTCCACGAACATACTGGCCGCCTATCTGGACCGGGGCGGCAACTCGATCGATACCGCGAACATCTACACCAACGGTCACTCCGAGAAGATCGTCGGAGACTACCTCGCCGGCCGGTCGGCGTTGAGGGACCGGGTCGTACTGGGCACGAAATTCTTCGGCAATCTTTATGAGGGCGACCCCAATGGAGGAGGACCCGGCCGGAAGGCGATCGTGCGACAACTCGAAAACTCCCTGCGACGCCTGCGAACCGACTACGTCGACATCTACTGGCTGCACAATTTCGATCCGTCCACGCCGGTTGAGGAGACTCTCCGCGCGTTGGATGACATGGTCGGCGACGGCAAGGTCCGTTACGTCGGGTTCTCCGACGTGCCGGCGTGGGCGACGGCCGAGGCAGCCACCATCGCGCGTTTCCGTGGGTGGGCTCCGATCATCGCGCTCCAGTTGGAGTACTCGTTGCTCGAACGCACGTCGGAGGGGGAGCTGATCCCCATGGCTCAGGCCATGGGCATGGGTGTGATGCCCTGGGGGCCGCTGAAAAGCGGGTTCCTGTCCGGCAAGTATTCCAGCTCCACCACTGGAGCGGTCGACACCATGCGTACGCAGTTGGTCGGTGCCCCCCGGGAGGCCGACTACGTTGTGATCGACGCGCTCAACGACGTCGCCAGTCAGGTGGGCGCGAGTCCCGCCGCAGTGGCTCTGGCCTGGGTGAGGGGCCGCCCTGGAGTTACCTCGACCCTGGTCGGCGCGCGGCGCCTGGACCAGCTCGAAGCCAATCTGAGTGCCCTGGACGTGAGTCTCACCGAGGCGCAGCGGGGTGCGCTGAATGACGTCTCGACCCCCGCGCTGAACTTCCCGGCCGAGAACAACAGGACGTTGGCTCCGATGCTTCAGTTCGGCGGAGCCACCGTGGACGGCCGCACCTCGGCGGTGTCCCCGCTCCTGCGGACCAGCAGTACTCGTTACTGACCACCACCGCATACGTGCATCACCACGCCGAACATGGAGCTGGAAGGACAACCATGTCACAGCAGTTCGCGGGTAGGACGGCCTTGGTCACCGGAGGTGGGTCCGGTATCGGGAGGGCGACGACTCCGGCGCTGGCCGCCGAGGGAGCACTGGTCACCGTCTCGGGTCGTACGGAGGAGAGACCCTGAAGGAGACGGTGCGGCTGGTCGAGGCCGCCGGTGGTTCCGCCCGTTACATCGTGGCTGATGTATCCGATGAGTCCATGGTGGAAGCCATGGTCCGAGCGGCCATCGGGGACTCGGGCCGTTCGGACTTCGCTGTGAACAACGCCGGCTACGACGGTGAGTTCCAGCTCACCACTGATTACTCGACAGAGATGCTGGATCGAATGATCGCCGTCAGCATCCGCGGCGTGTTCCTGTCGATGAAGTACGAGCTGAGGCAGATGGTGGCGCAGGGCTTCGGTTCGGTGGTGAACATGTCGTCCGGCGCGGGGCTGGTGGGTGTGTCTGGGACGCCGACATCCACCTGCCCTTCCCCGGCCTCGGCGTCCAGCTCGGCGACCGGGTGCTCGCCGAGGTCGTCGCGCCCGCCCGCCGGCCCCCGGCACGAGCTGCACACGATCCGGAGGGCCGTCGGCCGAGGCAGGACCAGCACAGCCACCTGCGGCCCCGCTGCCGCTGCCCGGCGCCTCCTCGGTGGCCCGGCTCAAGGAGAACCTGGCAGCGGTTGGATCTGGAACCGACGGCGGATCAGCGGGTCCGGCCGGACGCGGCCCACTGAGCCGGGTCAAGTCCTGACCAGCAACTGGAAGTCGAACGCGTAGCGGGACGCGCGGTAGACGTGCGTCCCGTACTCGACCGGCCGCCCGGTGTCGTCGTACGCGGTGCGCTGCATGGTCAGCAGCGCGGCTCCCTCCTTCTCGTCGAGGCGCTCAGCCTCCTGGCGGCAGGCGATGCGGGCGCCGACGGTCTGGCGGGCACTGTGCAGGGTGATGCCCGACGCGCGCATCATCCGGTACAGGCCGGTCGACTCCAGCCGGGCGTCGTCGAGTTCCAGCAGGTCCGCCGGAAGGAAGTTGCACAGCAACGCCACCGGCCTGCCGTGGGTGAGCCGCAGCCGTTCCAGGACCGTGACCTCGGTGCCCTCCGCCACGCCGAGCGCCGCGGCCACCCCGGCGGTGGCCGGGACGCCCTCGTTGCGCACCACACGGGTGCCGGGGCCCTGGCCGGCCGCCTCCAGGTCGTCGTAGAGGCTGCTCAGCTCCAGCGGGCGCCTGACCTTGCTGTGCACCACCTGGGTGCCCACCCCGCGCCGCCGGACCAGGAGCCCCTTGTCGACCAGCGACTGGATGGCCTGGCGGACGGTCGGCCGGGACAGGCCGAGGCGGACGGAGAGGTCGACCTCGTTGCCCAGCAGGTTCCCCGGGACGAGGACCCCGTGCTCGATCGCCGCCTCCAGATGCTGGGCCAGCTGGTAGTACAGCGGCACCGGACTGCTCCGGTCCAGGGCGAAGTCCAGGGTGCCGAGCGCGGGGTCGGTCACGGCACGTGCGGGGTCGCCGGCCTTCGCCATGGACGTACCTCCCTTGCGTAGGTGACTGGCTGTCGGGGACAGGGGGCAGGGGAGCGGGGGACAGGGGGGTGGGCTGTCAGAGGTGGCGGCGACGGTCGGCGACCGAGCGCTCGTACGCCGCCCGCGCGTCCGTGGCGGCCTCGCGGGCGGACACCTCGGCCACCGGCACGTCCCACCACGCCTGCGCCGGGGAAGCGCTCCGCGCGGGCGCCGTCTCGACGTACACGCACGTCGGGCGGGTCGCCGCGCGGGCCGTTGACAGCGCCTCGCGCAGCTCCCGCACCGTCTTGGCGCGCAGTACGTCCATGCCGAGACTGGCCGCGTTGGCGGCCAGGTCGACGGGGAGCGGGGCGCCGGTGAAGGAGCCGTCGGCGGTGCGGTGGCGGTAGTCGGTGCCGAAGCGCTCGGCACCCACCGATTCGGACAGGCCGCCGATCGACGCGTACCCGTGGTTCTGCACCAGCACCAGCTTGACCGGCAGGTCCTCCTGCACCGCGGTGACGATCTCCGTCGGGTTCATCAGATACGTGCCGTCGCCGACCAGGGCCCACACCGGCGTGCCGGGGGCGGCCTGCTGGACGCCGAGCGCGGCCGGGATCTCGTAACCCATGCAGGAGTAGCCGTACTCCAGGTGGTACTGGCGGGGCGACCGGGTCCGCCACAGCTTGTGCAGGTCGCCCGGGAGCGAGCCGGCCGCGTTGATCACCACGTCCTCGTCGCCGACGACCGCGTCCAGTGCGCCCAGTACCTGCGTCTGGGTCGGCACCGCGCTGTCGTCGTCGGCGCGGAACGCCAGCCGGACCGTCTCGTCCCAACGGGCCTTCCCGGTGCGGTACTCCGTCTCGTACGCCGCGTCCACGCGGTGGCCGGACAGCGCCTCCGTCAGCGCGGTGAGTCCGGTCCGCGCGTCGCAGACCAGTGTGCGGGCGGCGAGCTTGTGGGCGTCGAAGGCGGTGATGTTCAGGTTGAGGAAGCGGACGCCGGGGCGCTGGAAGAGGGTGCCGGAGGCCGTGGTGAAGTCCGAGTAGCGGGTGCCCACGCCGATCACCAGGTCCGCGGTGCGGGCGAGGTCGTCGCTGACCGCGGTGCCGGTGTGGCCGACGCCGCCGAGGTCGGCCGGGTGGTCGTGGCGCAGCGCGCCCTTGCCGGCCTGGGTGGAGGCGACCGGGATGCCGGTGGTGTCCACGAACGCCTTGAGCGCCTGCTCGGCCTCGCTGTGGTGGACGCCGCCGCCCGCGACGATCAGCGGGCGTTCGGCGGCCCGGACCGCGCGCACGGCCTCGGCCAGTTCCTGCGGGTCGGGCGCCGGGCGCCGTACGCGCCACACGCGGTCGGCGAAGAACTCCTCCGGCCAGTCGTATGCCTCCGCCTGCACGTCCTGGGGGAGCGCGAGGGTGACGGCGCCGGTCTCGGCCGGATCGGTCAGCACCCGCATCGCCCGCAGCGCGGAGGCGAGGAGGGCCTCGGGGCGGCTGACCCGGTCGAAGTACCGGGACACTGGCCGCAGGGCGTCGTTGACGGACACGTCGGCCTCGACGGGGTGCTCCAGCTGCTGGAGCAGCGGGTCGGCGGCGTGCGAGGCGAAGTAGTCGCCGGGGAGCAGGAGGACCGGCAGCCGGTTGACGGTGGCGAGCGCCGCGCCGGTGACCAGGTTGGTGGCGCCAGGACCGATGGAGGTCGTCACCGCCTGCGCGGACAGCCGGTTCAGCTGGCGGGCGTGGCCGACGGCCGCGTGCACCATGGCCTGTTCGTTGCGGCCCTGGTGGTACGGCATGACGTCGCCGTACTCGACGAGTGCCTGGCCGAGGCCGGCCACGTTGCCGTGACCGAAGATGCCCCAGGTCCCGGCGATCAGGCGACGGCGTGCGCCGTCACGTTCGGTGTACTGCGCGGCCAGGAAGCGCACCAGCGCCTGGGCGGTGGTCAGTCGGCGGGTGGCGACGGCGCTCATGCGGACCTCTCCGGTGCGGTGTAGAGGGGGAGCCGGGCATCGACCGGCCGGTCCGGCCAGGTGTCCCGGATCCAGGCGTGGTCGGGATGGTCGCAGATCAGCCAGGCGCGTTCGGATCCGGGACCGGCCATGACGTTGAGGTAGTACATGTGGTGACCGGGGACGGCCATGGACGGTCCGTGCCAGCCGTCGGGGATCAGCACGACGTCCCCGTCACGCACTTCGGCCAGAACGTCCGTGCCCTGGCCGTGCCCGGACGGGGAGACTCGCTGATAGCCCAGGCCGGGGGTGCCGTCGTGGTCGGCGAACTCGAAGTAGTAGATCTCCTCCAGCACCGACTCCTCACCGGGACGGTGCTCGTCGTGCTTGTGTGGCGGGAAGGACGACCAGTTGCCGCCGGGGGTGATGACCTCGACCGCGATCAGCCTGTCGCACTCGAAGACCCCGGCCGCACCGAAGTTGTTGACCTGCCGCGAGCAGTTCCCGGTGCCCCGCAGCTCCACCGGTACCGACGACGCCGGGCCGTACCGGGCGGGCAGGCGGCGGGTGCAGCGGGCGCCGGTGAGCGCGAACCGGCCGCCGCCCGTGGACGTCACCGTCGTCCGGGCGTCGCGCGGGACGTACGCGAAGTCGGTGACCCCGCTGAACACGCTGTCGCGGCCGGTGAGTTCGAAGGTGTACTGGCCGAAGTCGTCGGCGGTGGCGACCGCGCAGCCACCGCTCAGCGGCAGGACGATCCACTCGCTCCCGCCACTGTCGAAGGTGTGGCTGCCACCCGGGGGCAGTCGCACCACACGCAGGCTGGAGAACCCCCAGCCGGCGCTCTCGGGGGTCACGTCCACGGCGTACGGGCCGTCCGCCTTCGCCTTGCCCGCCGGAAGGTGATGCCTCATCTCCTGGTCCTCCGCCTCTCCTCGGTCACAGCAGTCGCAGTCACAGCAGTCGCAGTCAGCGCAGTCGCAGTCGCAACAGTCCCGGTCACAGCAGTCCGACGGCCGTGTCCACCGCCTGTTCCACGCTGCCCTCGGCCGGGTAGAGCAGCGAACGGCCGACGACCATGCCCTGCACGGTGGGCAGCCTCAGCGCCTTGCGCCAGCGTTCGTAGGCCGCCGTCTGGTCCGCGGGGGAGCCGCCTATGTCGCCGCCGAGCAGGACGGCGGGCAGCGTGGATGTCTCCAGGACCTCGGCCATGTCGTCCGGGTCGTGGGTGACGGGCAGTTTCAGCCATGTGTAGGCGGAGGTGCCCCCGAGGCCCGAGGCGATGGCGATGGAGCGGGTGACCGCGTCGGCGGACAGGTCGTTGCGCACCCGGCCCTCGATCCGGCGCGAGATGAACGGTTCGACGAACAGTGGCAGTTCGCGTGCGGCCATGGCGTCGACCGCACGGGCGCTCGCCTCCATCGTGGCCAGCGAGCCGGGGTCGTCGTAGTCGAGGCGCAGCAGCAGCTTGCCCGCGTCGAAGCGCAGCCGGGCGATGTCCTCGGCGCGGTGGCCGGTGAAGCGGTCGTCCAACTCGAAGGCGGCGCCCGCGAGGCCGCCGCGGTTCATCGAACCCATGACGACCCTGTTCTCCAGCGCCCCGAGCAGCAGCAGGTCCTCCAGCACGTCGGCGGTGGCGAGCACTCCGTCGACGCCGGGCCGGGACAGCGCGGTGCACAGGCGTTCCAGCAGGTCGGCCCGGTTGGCCATGGCGAGCCCGCGGTCGCCGACGCCGAGCGCGCCGCGCGCCGGATGGTCGGCGGCCACGACCATCAGGCGGCCGGAGTCCCCGATCAGCGGTCGGCGTACCCGGCGGGCCGCCGCCTCGGCGATCGCCTCCGGGTGCCGGGCTCTGACCGCGGTGAGGTCGGGGATGCTGGAGATGCTGAGGGACAAGACGAAGCTCCGTTCAGGGAGTGGCTCGCGCGAGGAGGTCGTCGACCTCCGCCCCGGTGGGCATCGCGGAGGAACAGGCGAGGCGGGAGGCGACGAGGGCGCCGGCCGCGTTGGCGTACCGCATGATCCGCTCCAGCTCCCAGCCGGAGAGCAGACCGTGGCACAGGGCACCGCCGAACGCGTCGCCCGCGCCGAGGCCGTTGACCACCTCGACCGGCACGGGCGGCACCTCGGTGGACCGGCCGTCGCGGTGGACGGCGAGGACGCCCCTCGGGCCCTGCTTGACGACGGCCAGCTCCACACCGGCCGCCAGCAGGGCCTCGGCGCAGGCGCGGGGTTCGCGTACGCCCGTGGCGATCTCGCACTCGTCCAGGTTGCCGACCGCGACGGTCGCGTGCCGCAGGGCCTCGGCGTAGTACGGGCGGGCCTGGTCCGGGTCGCTCCAGAACATGGGGCGCCAGTCCAGGTCGAAGACAGTGGTGCCGGACTTCGCGCGGTGGGCGAGGGCGGTCAGGGTCGCCGTGCGGCTCGGTTCCTCGCTCAGTCCGGTGCCGGTCATCCAGAAGATCGAGGCCGCGCGGATCGCGGCGAGGTCGAGTTCGTGCGGGTGGATCTCCAGGTCCGGTGCCTTGGGGCGGCGGTAGAAGTACAGGGGGAAGTCGTCCGGCGGGAAGATCTCGCAGAATGTGACGGGGGTCGGGTGGGCGGCGACCGGGGTGACCCAGCGGTCGTCGACGCCGAACTCCTTCAGGGCGCTGTGCAGATAGCCGCCGAACGGGTCGTCGCCCGTGCGGGTGATGACGGCCGTGGCGCGGCCGAGCCGGGCGGCGGCGACCGCCACGTTGGAGGCCGAACCGCCGAGAAACTTGCCGAAGGTCTCAACCTGCGCCAGGGGTACGCCCGTCTGCAGAGGATAGAGATCGACCCCGATGCGACCCATCGTGATCAGATCGAAATGCTGGACTGACTCGGCCATGTGCGACGCTCCTCGGGCTGGGCGGGGGGCCTGCCGCCTCCCAGGTGTATGACTCCGAGGCGACCGTGTCAATACTTTGTACTTACATTCGGACCTGTGAGTGAAATGATGTCTTGACAAAGTATTGACAGCGGGCGCCTCAAGGACTTGTATCCGGTCCCAGCGCCACAGCCGTTCTTCTCCGGTCTGGCACACGGCTCCCCCGTCGCACAGTCGCACAGTGAGGTGCAGGAAAGATGGACCGCTCTTCGCACGCCCGCTCCCGCAGATTCGCCCCCGCCGTGGCCCTCGCCGCCGCCGCGGCCCTGACCCTCGCCGGCTGCTCCAGCGGCTCGGGCGGGAAGAAGGCCGACGAGGAGGGTGACCCGGGCGCCTCGGCGGGCAAGGCGAACACTCCCCGCATGACCGTCGCCCTGGTCACCCACCAGGCACCCGGCGACACCTTCTGGGACATCGTCCGCAAGGGCGCGGAGGCCGCCGCGGCCAAGGACAACATCAAGCTCGTCTACTCCGCCGACCCGAACGCGGGCAACCAGTCCAACCTGGTGCAGAACGCGATCGACCAGAAGGTCGACGGCATCGCCGTCACCCTCGCCAAGCCGGACGCCCTCAGGAGCGTCCTCGGCAAGGCGGAGAAGGCCGGGATACCCGTGGTCGGGCTCAACTCCGGTCTGGCGGACTGGAAGAAGCTCGGCCTGATGGAGTTCTTCGGCCAGGACGAGAGCGTGGCGGGTGAGGCGTTCGGCAAGAAGCTCAACGAGGTGGGTGCCAAGAAGGCCCTCTGCGTGATCCACGAACAGGGCAACGTCGGCCTGACCCAGCGCTGCGACGGCCTGAAGAAGACGTTCGAGGGCTCGGTGGAGAACCTCTACGTCAACGGCGCCGACAAGCCGTCGGTGAAGTCGACGGTCACCGCCAAGCTGAAGCAGGACAGCGACATCGACCATGTCGTCACCCTGGGCGCCCCCTTCGCCATGACCGCCGTCCAGTCGGTGGACGAGACCGGCAGCAAGGCCGAGGTCGCCACCTTCGACCTCAACAAGGAGCTGACCGGCGCCATCGAGAAGGGCGACATCGAGTTCGCCGTCGACCAGCAGCCCTACCTCCAGGGCTACCTCGCGGTCGACGGCCTGTGGCTCTACAAGAACAACGGCAACTACAGCGGCGGCGGTGAGCAGCCGGTGCTGACCGGCCCGGCCTTCGTCGACAAGTCCAACGTGAAGGCCGTCGCCGAGTTCGCCTCGAAGGGCACCCGGTGATGAGCACGACCCAACAGGCCGGGCCGGCGGTGACGACACCGCCGGCCCCCGGCCCCGGGCAGACCGACGGGCGGACGCGGCAGCGCTCCGTTGCGCTGCGGCTGCTCGGCCGCCCCGAGGTCGGGGTCTTCGTGGGCGCCGTCGCCGTCTTCGTCTTCTTCCTGATCGCCGCCCCCTCGCTGCGCGACGGCGGGTCCATGGCGACGGTCCTCTACCAGTCGTCCACCATCGGCATCATGGCGCTGCCGGTCGCCCTGCTGATGATCGGCGGAGAGTTCGACCTGTCGGCCGGTGTCGCCGTGGTCACCTCGGCGCTCACCGCCAGCATGCTCAGCTACCAGCTGACCATGAACGTCTGGGTGGGCGTGGTCGTCGCCCTCGTCGTCTCGCTCGCCGTCGGAGCGTTCAACGGCTGGGTGCTGATGAAGACCGGCCTGCCGAGCTTCCTCGTGACGCTCGGCACCTTCCTGATCCTCCAGGGCGTCAACCTCGCCGTCACCAAGCTCGTCACCGGCAACGTCGCCACCGACGACATCAGCGACATGGACGGCTTCGAGCAGGCCAAGGCACTCTTCGCCTCGTCCTTCGGCATCGGCGGCGTCCAGGTGAAGATCACGGTGGTGTGGTGGCTCGTCTTCGCCGCCCTGGCCACCTGGGTGCTGCTGCGCACCAAGTACGGCAACTGGATCTTCGCGGTCGGCGGCAGCCGGATGTCCGCCCGCGCCGTCGGCGTCCCCGTCACCTTCACCAAGATCACGCTGTTCATGCTGGTCGGCTTCGGCGCCTGGTTCGTCGGCATGCACCAGCTGTTCTCCTTCAACACCGTGCAGTCCGGCGAGGGCGTCGGCCAGGAGCTGATCTACATCGCCGCCGCGGTGATCGGCGGCTGTCTGCTCACCGGCGGTTACGGTTCCGCCATCGGCCCGGTCTTCGGCGCCTTCATGTTCGGCATGGTGAACCAGGGCATCGTCTTCGCCGGCTGGAACCCCGACTGGTTCAAGGCATTCCTCGGCGTGATGCTCCTCGGCGCCGTCCTCATCAACCTGTACGTCCGCCGCGCCGCGACCCGGAGGTGACCGGAAAATGACCAGCAGGACAGCGGGCACCCACGGGGCCGTCCCCGCGGACACCGTGCCCGAGACCGATCGGCCGACCGTCGAACTGCGAGGCGCGGGCAAGGCCTACGGCAACATCCGCGCCCTGCACGGCGTCGATCTCGCCGTCCACCCCGGCCGGGTGACCTGTGTACTCGGCGACAACGGTGCGGGCAAGTCCACCCTCATCAAGATCATCTCCGGGCTGCACCAGCACACCGAGGGCGAGTTCCTCGTCGACGGCGACTCCGTGCGCTTCACCACCCCGCGCGACGCCCTCGCCCGCGGGATCGCCACGGTCTACCAGGACCTCGCCACCATCCCGCTGATGCCGGTGTGGCGGAACTTCTTCCTCGGCTCCGAGATGACCAAGGGCCCCTGGCCGGTCCGCCGCCTCGACATCGCCCGCATGAAGCGGACCGCCGACGTGGAACTGCGCAACATGGGCATTGTCCTGGACGACCTCGAACAGCCCATCGGCACCCTCTCCGGCGGCCAGCGCCAGTGCGTCGCCATCGCCCGCGCCGTCTACTTCGGTGCCCGCGTCCTGATCCTCGACGAGCCCACCGCCGCCCTCGGCGTCAAGCAGTCCGGCGTGGTCCTCAAGTACATCGCCGCCGCCCGCGAACGCGGACTCGGCGTCATCTTCATCACCCACAACCCCCACCACGCCTACATGGTCGGCGACCACTTCAGCGTGCTGCGCCTGGGCACCCTCGAACTCAGCGCAGCCCGCGCCGACATCACCCTCGACGAACTCACCAACCACATGGCCGGCGGCGCCGAACTCGCCGCCCTCAAGCACGAACTGGCGCACACCGGCGGGGCCGACGTGGAGGCCCTCCCGGGCGAGGCGCCGGACGCCGCCGAGTCCGGCTCCGACACCGCGCCCAAGCCCGACGTTCCGCCCGCCAACGTGCCGGACTCCACCGCATCCGGCACCGCCGAAGGGAAGGCCTGAGAATGCCCTCTGCCCTCGACCGCATCCGCGTCGGCTCGGCCCCCGACTCCTGGGGCGTCTGGTTCCCGGACGACCCCCGGCAGGTGCCGTGGGAACGGTTCCTGGACGAGGTCACCGAGGCCGGCTACGACTGGATCGAGCTGGGCCCCTACGGCTACCTCCCCACCGACCCGGCCCGGCTCACCGACGAGGTGACCCGGCGCGGTCTCAAGGTCTCCGCGGGCACCATCTTCTGCGGGCTGCACCGCGGCCCCTCCGAGTGGGACGCCACCTGGGAACAGGTCAGCCGCGTCGCCGCCCTCACCCGGGCCATGGACGCCAAGCACCTCGTGGTCATCCCGTCCTTCTGGCGCGACGACAAGACCGCCGAGATCCTGGAGCCGCCGGAGCTGACCGGCGAGCAGTGGACCCACCTCACCCGGGGCATGGAACGCCTCGGCCACGAGGTGCGGGATACCTACGGCCTGGACATCGTCGTCCACCCGCACGCCGACACCCACATCGACACCGAGGAGCACGTCGAGCGCTTCCTCGACGCCACCGACTCCGACCTCGTGAACCTCTGCCTGGACACCGGCCACTACGCCTACTGCGGCGGCGACAGCGTCAAGCTGATCGAGACCTACGGCGAACGCGTCGGCTACCTCCACCTCAAGCAGGTCGACCCCGAGATCCTCGCCGAGGTGCGGTCCGGCGGGGTGCCGTTCGGGCCGGCCGTGCAGCGCGGCGTGATGTGCGAACCGCCGGCCGGTGTGCCGGACCTCGGCCCGGTGCTCACGGCGGCCCAGAAACTGGACGTGGACCTGTTCGCCATCGTCGAGCAGGACATGTACCCCTGCGAGCCGGACAAGCCGCTGCCGATCGCGGTGCGCACCCGGAAGTTCCTGCGGTCCTGCGGCGCCTGACGCCCACCGCTCGGGCGGGGAAGCGTCCCGCCGGTGCGCCGCTGGGCGGGCCCCTGTCCGTGGTGCGCGCCGGCGTGCCCAGCACTGGCACTTCGTCCCGTTCCCGGTAGGCGGTCACGACCTCGCGATCCCCATCCGTACCTCGGCTTCGGCGGCAACGGCCGACAGGCTATGGAGTTCTACGAGCAGGCGTTCGGCGGCACCCTGTCGCTGAACACCTTCGGCTCGTTCGGCATGTCCGCCGGCCCGAAGGCCGAGCAGATCACGCACGGCATGCCGGAGACCCCCGGCGGCCGCACCCTGATGGGCTCCGACCTGGCGCCGGGGCGGGGCGCCGCCCGCGGGGAACGATTTCTCGGTGCGTCTCGGCGGCGACGACGAGACCGAGCCGCGCGGTTACTGGGAGAAGCTCTCCGCCGAAGGCTCGGTCGGCGTGCCGCCGGAGCAGCAGATGTGGGGTGACGTCTTCTGCGGGGCGAGGTCTTCGGCATGCGCAGGGACCGGTTCGGCATCTCCTGGCTGGTGAACATCGGCGGGCCGGCGAGCTGACCCCGCAGCCCGCCGGTCCGGACGCCCCGCTCAGCCCCGCCGTACCTCCGCGATCGTCACCGGACGGTGCTCGTGCAGCGACAGAGTGCACGCCTCGGCGATCCAGCCCGCCTCCAGCGCGTCCTCGATCGTGCAGGGGGAGGGGCGGCCGCCCGCGACGACCTCGGTGAACGCGGTCAGCTCGGCGCGGTAGGCGGCGGCGAAGCGGTCCATGAAGAAGTCGTGGGGGGCACCGGCCGGGAAGGTCGCGCCGGGCTCTACCGAGCGCAGCGGGAGCTTGTCCTCCAGGCCGACGGCGATCGAGTCCGCGAAGCCGTGGATCTCCATGCGCACGTCGTAACCGCGGGCGTTGTGGCGGCTGTTGGAGACAACGGCGATCGTGCCGTCGTCCAGGGTGAGCACCGCGCCGGTGGTGTCGGCGTCACCCGCCTCCCGGATGAAGTCGGCGCCCCGGTTGCCTCCGGCGGCGTACACCTCGCCCACCTCGCGGCCGGTCACCCAGCGGATGATGTCGAAGTCGTGCACCGAGCAGTCGCGGAAGATGCCCCCGGAGGCGGCGACGTAGGCGGCGGGCGGCGGCGCCGGGTCCAGCGTGGTCGACCGTACGGTGTGCAGCCTGCCCAGCTCACCGGCCCGCACGGCGGCCCGGGCGGCGGCGAATCCGGCGTCGAAGCGGCGGTTGTAGCCGATCTGCACCGGCACGTCGTGGCCCGCGAGCGCCTTGAGCACCTCGACGCCCTCCGTCATGGTGCGGGCGACGGGCTTCTCGCAGAAGACGGGTACGCCGGCCTCGACCGCGGCGAGGATCAGGTCCGGGTGGGCGTCGGTCGCCGCCGCGATCACCACGCCGTCCACCCCCGCCGCCAGCACCGCCTCGGGCGAGTCCGCGACTTCGGCGCCGAACCGCCCGGCGGCCGTCTTCGCGGCGTCCGCGACCGGGTCGGCGACGATCAGCGAGTCGACGGCGTCGAGTCCGGAGAGGGTCTCGGCGTGGAAGGCGCCGATGCGGCCGAGGCCGAGGATTCCGATGCGCATGAGGGTCTTGCTCCTTGGTTGCGGTGCGGTGCGGTGCGGTGCTGTGCGGTGCGCTGCTGTGCGGTGTGCGGGTCGTGCGGGCAGTGGGCCGGTCCGGGCCGCCGAGCACGTTCTGGTGCCAGTCGGACAGTTCGGGGTGGTGTCGAGGAGCGTCCCGCGCGAGGTGGGTCCTGCCGAGTTGACCAGGCAGTCGACCCGGCCGTACGCCTCCGCCACCCGGGGCACGGAGGACTTCGCCCGCTCGGCGTCGGCGAGGTCGGCCCGTACGAACAGTGCCGTGCCGCCCGCCGCCGTCAGCTCGGCGACCAGGACATCACCGCGCCCGGTACCCCGCTCCGTGACGGTCACCGCCGCCCCTTCGCGGACGGCGGCCCGTGCGATCGCCGCCCCGACGCCCTGACTGCCGCCGCTGACCAGGACGGCCTTGTCGTCGAGAAGCGTCATCGCGCCCCTCGGCTCCTCCGGCGCTCGGCACCGGCCCGCAGCTCCGCCTCCAGCGCCCGGGGCGTCCACTCCTCGCGCAGCGCGCGCCGTACGACGTCCGCCTGGGAGGGCGGGGCCAGGCCGTCTGCCGGCGGGTCGCTGTCGAGGTCGGTGGGGAAGGGATATCCCTCCGCGCTCGCGGCGATCACGTGTGCCGGCCACCGCGCGTCCACGCCCTCGGCCCTGCGCTTCAGCAGCACGGGATAGACGGCGTTCACCACCGCCTCGCGGTCCACGGTCTCCATGGCGCGGCCGAACGCGGAGGAGATCTGCAGCAGGTTGGCCATGCGGCGGATGTCCGCGGAGCGGTTGGTGCCCGCCGCGTGGAACAGCGCGGGGTTGAAGAAGACCGCGTCGCCCTTGGCCAGCGGCAACTGGACGTGGTGCGCCTCGAAGTAGGCCCGGAACCGGGGGAGCCGCCAGGCGAGGTAGCCCGCCTCGTACTTCTGGGAGTGCGGCAGGTACATCGTGGGCCCCGACTCCACGGGCATGTCACGGTGCGCGACCGCGCCCTGGAGGGTGAGCACCGGGGACAGGCGGTGCACGTGCGCCGGGTAGGCGGCGGCGGCCTCGCCCGAGAGGAAACCGAGGTGGTAGTCGCGGTGCACGGTCTGGGCGGCGCCGCCCGGGTTGACCACGTTGATCTGGGAGGTGACCTGGTAGCCGGGGCCGAGCCAGGCACGGGCCACCAGGGCGAGCGTGTCGTTGGCGTAGTACTCGGCGAACGCCTCCGGGTCGTGCAGGGCCGCTTTCTCCAGCGCGTTCCACACCCGGTCGTTGGCGCCGGGCGCGGCGAAGTGGTCGCCGGAGCCGGTGCCCGAGGCACGCTGCTCGGCGATCAGGGCCTCGAAGACGGCGGTGGCCCGGTCGACGACCGCCGGGTCCGGGAACGCGCCCGCGACGACCACGATGCCGGGGCCGTCGCCGAGGGCGTGGACCAGTTCGGCCGCCGTCCCGCGGTCGTCGCGCAACCGTCCGGCGTCGTAGACCGGCACGTTCCGCTCCACGGCCGAGGCCCGCGGATACGCGGCGGGGTCGGTGGTGCGCTCGACGAGCGCACGGAAGGCGTCGAGGTCGCAGTCCCGTTCGGAGAGCCAGGTGCGGTGGGCGGGGACGGGAGTGGAGGACATCGTCGTCCTTTCGGTGACAGGGGCCACGCGGTGCTGTCATTGTTGTCCTGACAAACGCGGCGAACAACCAGCAGGCGGCCATCAAAAACCCCTCAGGCCGCACCCCAGGTCTACCCGAGGAGCCGGTGATGGGCCACCCCTTCCCCATCAGGGAGATCGCACGTCAGGCGGGCCTGAGCGAGGCCACGGTCGACCGGGTGCTCAACGGGCGCGGCGGGGTGCGGGGGAGCACCGCGGACGAGGTACGCCGGGCCATCGCCGACCTGGACCGGCAGCGCACCCAGGTCCGGCTGGTCGGCCGGACCTTCATGATCGACATCGTGATGCAGACCCCGGACCGCTTCTCCACCGCCGTACGCGCCGCGCTGGAGGCCGAGCTGCCCTCCCTGCATCCCGCCGTCGTGCGCTCCCGCTTCCACTTCCGGGAGACCGGCCCGGCCGGGGAACTGACCGCCGTACTGGACCGGATCGCCCGGCGCGGCTCGCAGGGGGTGATCCTCAAGGCGCCGGACGTCCCGGAGGTGGCCGCCGCGGTGGACCGGCTGACCGCCGCGGGCGTGCCCGTCGTGACCCTGGTGACCGACCTGCCCGCCAGTGCCCGGATCGGTTACGTCGGCATCGACAACCGCGCGGCGGGCGCGACCGCCGCCTACCTCGTGGGCCAGTGGCTCGGTGACCGGCCCGGCCACGTCCTCACCAGCCTGAGCAGCGGCTTCTTCCGCAACGAGGAGGAGCGCGAGATGGGCTTCCGGAGTGTCATGCGCGCCCGGTACCCGCAGCGCCGGCTCGTCGGGGTCGCCGAGGGCCAGGGCCTGGACGCCACCCAGTACGAGCTGGTCCGGACCGCGCTGGAGCGCGACCCGGACATTCGTGCGGTCTACTCGATCGGTGGTGGCAACATCGCCGCCCTGCGGGCCTTCGACGACCTCGGCCACCCCTGCGCGGTCTTCGTCGCGCACGACCTCGACCAGGACAACACCCGCCTGCTGCGCGAGCACCGGCTGTCCGCCGTGCTCCATCACGACCTGCGGCACGACGTGCTGGAGGCCTGCCGGCTGGTGATGCGGGCCCACCGCGCGCTGCCGCCCGCGGGCCCGACACCGCCGTCCGCGATCCAGGTGGTCACGCCCTACAACATGCCGCCCGCGCCGGCGCGCTGACCGACGGCGGGACGGGCCGCGCTGCGGTAGGCGCAGATGCCCAGGGCCAGCAGCCAGTAGCTGAGGACGGCGCCCATCAGGGCGGTCGTGCCCCAGCCGTTCGCCGCGTAGAAGTCGGCGGGGGTGTTGCCGAAGAACAGCGACGGTACGAAGGCCAGGTTGACGACGGCGAGGGCGTACGCCGACCGGCCGGTCCAGCGCGGCAGCAGGCGGGTTCGGGAGACGGCGTACCCCACGGCCGTGAGGAAGCAAGCGAGCATCAGCCGCGAGATCGAGCCGTAGAGGATGTACGTGCCGCTGACGTCGATGGTCGGGTCGATCGGGTGGTCGGTGGCGATGACCGCGCCGGCCTCCAGGCCGTGTGAGACCAGGGTGATGGTCGCGTAGACCAGCCCGGTGGCGAAGGCGAGGGAGCCGACCCACTCATGGGCCGGGCTCACCCGCCCGACCAACTCCCGGAAGGCCGTCACGAACACGACGAGGAAGGCGAGCGCCACGATCCCGATCAGCAACCGGGCCAGGACGTTCGAGTCCGGCGGCGGGCCCGAGTAGACGAAGTACAGCGGGACTTCGACGATGAGGGCGGCAGCGGCGGCGATGCCCGCGCCGCCGGTCAGCCGCCGGACGAGGGTCTCGTTCACGTTCATGGGTGACTCCCCGAGCGGCGTGGAGGGGCCTGTCGTCGGCGTGTTCGCCGATGCCGAGAGCCTGCCGTCCCGGGGGCCCGGCGTCCCTGGGCCTGGGGCCCGGAACGGGGGTGGTGCCACCGACACTCCCGTCGGCGCCTTCCGTCACCCCTCCTGCCGGACCTCGGCCCAGGCGCCGCTGCCCGCCGACCGTGCCATGGCCTCCAGGACGGCCGCGCTGTGGACCGCGTCCGGCAGGGTGGCGCCGTGCGGGGTGCCCTCCGCGATCGAGCGCAGGAAGCGGTAGGCCTCCACCACCTTCAGGTCGTCGTATCCCATGGCGTTCGCGGCACCCGGCTGGAAGGCGGCGAACTCGCCGTGCTCGGGGCCCACATGGACGGTGCTGACGGGCTGGTCCTGGTAGGCCGTGCCGCGGCTGACACCCAGTTCGTTCATGCGGCGGAAGTCCCAGAACACCGCGCCCCTGGTGCCGTGCACCTCGAAACCGTAGTTGTTCTGCTCGCCGACCGAGACCCGGCAGGCCTCCAGCACGCCGCGGGCGCCGGAGGCGAAGCGCAGCAGGCAGTTGACGTAGTCCTCGTTCTCGACCGGGCCCGGCTCGCCGCCCGCGGCCCGGGAGTGACCCGCCGTGGCCGCGGTGGGGCGAGCCCGCTCGGCCAGGAAGATCGCCGTGTCGGCGGTCAGGGAAGCGATCTCGCCGAGCAGGAAGCGGGCCAGGTCGGCGCCGTGCGAGGCCAGGTCGCCCAGTACCCCGCTGCCGCCGCGCTCGCGTTCGAACCGCCACGTCAGGGCGCCCTCGGGATGGGCCGCGTAGTCGCTGAAGAGACGGATGCGCACATGCGTGACGGCGCCGATCTCCCCGGCGGCGATCAGGTCGCGGGCGGCCTCGACGGCGGGCGCGTTGCGGTAGTTGAAACCGACGGCGCCCTGGACCCCTGCCCTGGCCACCGCGTCCGCGACCGCGCGGGTGTCCCCGGCGGTCAGCCCGACCGGCTTCTCGATCCAGATGTGCTTGCCCGCCTCGGCCATCGTGACGGCGATCTCGCGGTGCAGGAAGTTCGGCGCGGTGATGCTGACCGCCCGTACGCGCGGATCGGCGGCCACGTCGCGCCAGTTCCGGGTCGTCGAGGCGAACCCGAACTGCGCGGCCGCCTCCTCGGCCCGCCCCGGTACCTCCTCGGCGACCGTCACCAGCTCCGGACGCAGCGCCAGGTGCGGATAGTGGTGCCGGACGCGGGCGTACGCCTGGGTGTGCACCCGGCCCATCCAGCCGAAACCGACGACGGCGACACCGAGTGCGTCGACCATGAGAGCCCCTCTTCGGACCTGTCCGTGATCTGTCCAGGCCACCCTGGGCAGGACGTCGGCATCATGTCAACCTTTTGACAGGACAAACACCCGGGGCGGCCGGGACGACGGGTATGCGCTGTCCGAGGTCGACCGCGAACGCCTTGCGCAGCGTCTCGTGCACCGTCCACGTCGTGCGGTCGCCCTCGCGCAGTACGGCCAGGTCGCCCGGTCCGACCTTGAGGGTCGGACCGCCCGCCACCTCGATGGTGGCCGAGCCGCCGAGCACGACGAACACCTCGTCCGCCTCGGTGTCGGTGACCACGCCCGGCGTCATCTGCCAGATGCCCCGCACCTGGCGGCCGTCCGGCGACTCCCGGACCACCCGGCCGGTCACCTCGGGGGCGCCGGACACGATCCGGTCGTCGCCTTCTTCACGGACTACCTGGGCCTGACGGGCGGTCAACGGACAGGACATTGCCTACCCGGCACCTACGACGACTACGAACAGCGGCCGGCTGCGCGCCGCGCTCGGCGGCGACCCGCCCCACGGCCCCCTGTCCGGCGGCGGCCCTCCTCCAGGCGCCGCCGACCGGCGTCTCCGCCCCGCCACGGGGATGGGGTAGGCTTGACCGGCGCGATCACGGCGAACCCGGATCGCGCACCGGGACGTGGCGCAGCTTGGTAGCGCACTTGACTGGGGGTCAAGGGGTCGCAGGTTCAAATCCTGTCGTCCCGACGGAAACGTCGCAGATCAGAGGGGCCCTCCGGGGCCCCTCTTGAACGTTTACGGACGAGCAGTACAACGCGGAGATCGTCCGCGACTCCCTGGACACCTTCGAGGCTGTGGCGCGGGAGACCGGCCGGCCGGTCAACGAGCTGCGGACCGTCATCGCCCTGCGTCCCACGAAGGAGGGTTCGCCGTGGGCCAAGGTTCCTGATAGGACTGGAGCTTCTACAACCTGCGGGAAAGAGAAGGAGAACACTCCTTTTTGGGGCTCGTCATGATTCAGTGGAAGGCGGCCATATACGGAACCCTTTGGTGCACGGTTCGGGAGTACTGCCAATTGGCCTGGGAGTTCGGTGCTGCCACCCTTTCCGTCGGGGATATTCCATGTGCACAAGTAGTCATCCGGCTCGTATGGCAGGCGTAGTGGCGTCACTGATCGGACAAAGTTCCTCTTTTCTCAGCGCCTTCGCTGAAGGCCCTTAGCTTTACCGCCCCGGAAACGAGTGGCGTACCCCTAAGCGAGCAACAAGTGCCCATAGTCGGCCAGCACTTCGCGCGCCTCGGGCACGTCCTCGTAGGCCTTCAGCCGGTGGAGGACCGCCCGGGCCCGCTCCGCCGTGCGCTCCGAGGAAAGATCGCCGGACGTGTCGATGACGCGGCGGGCCTCTTCGGCGGCCTGCTCGGGTTCGTTCGCGTCGGCCAGGGCCACGGCCAGCCACGACCGGTACAGCGCGACCTCCCGGGCGTGCGTGGCGTCGTAGCGTCCCAGCACGTCCCGGAGCAGCGGCACCGCGCGCAGCGGGCGGCGCAGCTCGGTGAACACCCGGGCGTCCATGACCTCCAGCTCCTCGCGGTTCACCCAGTAGGCCCACGTCGGCGCGGTAGGTCCGCCCGTGGCGTCCAGGGCGGCGTGAGCCTCCCCGAGCGCCCGCAGGGCCGGTTGAGCCTCCCCGGCACGTGTATGCGCCCACGCCACGCGGTCCAGGAACAGGGCGCGGGTTGTGGCCGGAGCGTCCGGCCCGGCCTCGGCGACGGCTGCCTTCGCCAGTTTTAGGCCCTCCCGTTCCCGGCCGCTGTTCGTCAGGTGGTAGGCGAGGCTGCCCGCGAGCTGTGCCACCAGCGGCGCGTCCCCGGCCTGACGGGCGGCCGAGAGCCCGAGTCGGTACGCGTGCTCCGCGTCCTCACCCCGACCGGCGTCCGAGGCGATCCATCCGGCGATCTGACCCAACTCCCCAATCTGCACGAGCAGGCCGCGCCCCGTCTCCTCGGAGTGCCCGCACTCGCGGTACAGGCGGACGGCGGCGCGCAGCTCCCGGAAGGCGGGGGCGATCAGGTCACCGCCGGACAGCACATCGTCCGCGAGCCGGAGGCCGTGGACGCGAGCCGCCAGACCGTCCACGGTGGTGGCGCCGATTCGACGGCCACGGGGGGTCGCCAGGGGCTCCAGCACGTCCCCGTCGGGCAGCAGGTCCGGGAGGGTGGCCGCGACCCCGGGAAGGGTAGCCTGACTGTCCCCCCGGGCGTACGCGGCGGCCTGCTCCAGCTCACGCAGCGGCACGCCGAGCACCTGGGCGAAGGTGGGCAGCCACACGTCCGGGACGCGTTCCCCGCGCTCCCACCGGGAGACCTCGTTCCGCGTGATCGACTGGGCGCCCGACACGGCGCACAGCACGGCGGCGAACTGCCGCTGCGAGCGGCCGGAGTGCCGCCGCAGACCGGCGAGGTAGGCGCCGAACTCGCGGCGTCGCTCGGTGGTGTCGCTCATGGTGGCCCCCTTCCGTATCTAGTGTGGCCCCTCCCTGGCCCCCTGGTTGGCTCCTCCGCATGGTCACGCACCCCGGTTACCTGAACGCGAAGCGCCCCGGCGACCGCGTGAACGGCCCCGGGGCCGGCCGATCTGAAGGAAGCAGACCGACATGCCGCAACCTACAACCCGGGCCCGCCAGACCGGGCACCCCGGGTACAGCGAAATCCTGCCGAGGCAGCCCGAGAGCGCAGCCACCGCGCGGCGCCTGCTTCGTACCGCCTGTGCTGTCTGGGGGCTGGACGCATTGGCCGAGGATGGGGCGCTGATCGTCTCCGAGTTGGTGGCCAACGCCGTGCAGCACGCCCGGCGGGAGTCCATCCGGGTCGTCATCGACCGCCCCGGCGCCGCGCGGGTGCGTGTCGGCGTCGCGGACCTCTCCCGGGCGCGGCCGGTGCAGCGCGAAGCCGACGACAACAACGAGGGTGGGCGTGGTCTGCGTCTCGTGGCGGCGCTGGCCGCCGACTGGGGCACGGACGAGCGGCGCTGGGGCAAGATCGTGTGGGCGGACCTGGAGGGGCGCGGGTGACCACGGGAGAGGCCCCCGGCCGCAGTGCGGCCCGTACTCATCTGTCGCAGTTGATCGAGCTGTTCGGCACGGACGGATCCCTGCGGATCAGTACGGCCCCTGCTGAACCCTGGCCGCCCGCCGTCGGCAGAGAGGCCGAGGACGACGAGCAGAACTGACCGTCCCAAGGCGCGGCGAAACCCCGGCCGGTGAACTCGACCGAGCCGGGGCTTCGTCGTCTCACGGTCGTCTCACACAGGTCTCACGAACTGCACGGACTGACCTGGAATTGTGACGCTGACCTGGACGTTTCCGCTCTTCCTGGATCTCACGGACCCCCCTGGACTGTGTTTCGTTCACTGGGGGTCAAGGGGTCGCAGGTTCAAATCCTGTCGTCCCGACGGTTGCGAAGGGTCTTCGCGGGCGGAAGCTCGCGGAGGCCCTTTTCCGTACGGGCGATGTGCCGGCCCGGCGTCGGGCCGTCCCGCCCCACGGCACGGGACCTACGGAAGTCGCCGTGTCCGCCGCCCCCTCGCGGCGGACACGGCATGTGCCGCGGAACGTCTGCCCTCCCCCGAAGGAGACGTTCCGCGGCCGGCCCCCGGCGCCGGTCCGTGGCCACGGCGCCCGGGTGCTGGGGAGCCGCGCGGTCACCAGTACATGACCGCCGTCTCGCCCGCACCCCACGAGGAGTACAGGCGCACCCGGACGGCATAGCGGCGGCCCTTGACGAAACGGGCCCTGATGGCGGCGTTGCGGGGTGTTCCCCCGTCGTCCAGTCCGGCGAGGTAGCGGGGTACGCCGTCCCGCTCCTCGAAGACGACGACGACGGCGTCACTTTCGCCGAAGGTGCCCACGGTGTACTCGCGGGTCTCCGGCGGGTCCACTCGGAAGTCGGCCTGCTCGCCGGGCCCGAGGCCCAGCGGCACCGAGCGGAACGGCACCAGCGGACCAGGCCGGCCGGTGGGCGGGTACCAGCGCAGGGCGAACTCCTTGTCGGCGGCGGAAAGGGTCCCGGGCGGGTGCAGGCCGGAGCGGTAGTGCTCGGGCTCCAGGATCAGCCCCGACGGGAAGGGATACTCCATGATCGACTGCGGGTCCCAGACCCGGCCGTTGGCCTCGTCGCCGTCGAGCTTGCGCAGGATGTTGTGGAAGGTGCGCTCCCGGCTCCAGTGGTTCGGCGGGCCCGCCAGCTCGGTGTAGACGGCCTCGTCGTCCCAGAGGATGCCGGCGAACGGGCTCTGGTGCTCGTGCAGCATGCCGAGCGCGTGCCCGATCTGGTGCAGGGCCGTCGCACGCTCACCCTGCGCGGTCAGGTCCCAGCCGAAGTTCATCGTGCGGTCGTTCAGACCGACCCCGAGCGCGTCCTTGCCCACCGCCGACCAGGAGCCGTCGCCGGGCTGGAAGCCGATGCGCAGCTCCGCCTCCGAACGGTCGCGGACCTCCACGAGGCCGAGCCCGATGCCGAGGCCGAGCCATTCCCGGAAACACTCGCGCACCACGTCCCGCTGCTCTTCGGTCCCCACCCACGAACCCCGCCGCGGCCGTCCGGTGCCCGGCATCGGCACCACCGAGGTGTCGGTGTCGCCGCCGAGGAAGCAGTAGTGCAGCACGGTGCCGTTGACCCACATCCGCTGCCCGCCGACGAGCGCGGCGACGCGCTCGGCGGCCAGCCCCGGTGCGAGCACGGGGGCAGGCTGCTGCGCGAGCGAGCAGTAGCGTGCGGTCATGGTCATCAGGGTGCCGTCCGGCCCGGTACCGGCGCCTGAGTCGGGGGATACTCAAGTCACCCTGTATCAGGGCTGAGTAAGCCGACTCCTGTTGCCGTGACGACTACTCCGCGGGACGCGAAGACGCTGGAAACCCCCTGGCCGTTCACCGGGCGGGCGGACGAACTCGCGCTGGTGCGCGGGTCCGTGACCGCCGGGCGGACCGGCCTCGTGGTGACGGGGCCGGCCGGCTCGGGCAAGACCAGGCTCGTGACGGAGGCCGTGCGCGGCACGGACTGTGCCCGGGCCGCCGGGACGCCCGAGACCCGCGACATCCCCTTCGCCGCCTTCGCCCAACTGCTGCCCGGGACCGTCACCCTGCACCGGGCGGTACGACTCCTGTCCGGCGTGCGGCTGCTGCTGGTCGACGACGCCCACCTGCTCGACGACGCGTCCGCCGCACTCGTGCACCAGCTCGCCGTGCACGGCCGCACCCGACTGCTGGTCGTCACCACCGACGGAACCCGCGTGCCGGGCGCGGTGTCCCGGCTGTGGTCCGGGGAGCTGCTGCCGCGTCTGACCCTGGAACCGCTGCCCCGCGAGGAGACCGCCGAACTCCTCACGGCGGGCTCGGACACCGGCCTGGACCCCCTCACCGTCGACCGGCTGCACCGCCTGAGCCGCGGAGACCTGCGGCTGCTGCGCGAACTGCTGACCGCCGTGCGCGAGCAGGGACTGCTCGTACCGGTGCCGGACACGGACCACCGGGCGTGGCGGGGACCGGTACCGGTCACCGCGACCGTACGGGAGCGCACCGCCCCGGCCCTCGACCGCACCCGCACCGAGGAGCGCGAGACCCTCGAACGGCTCGCCTTCGCCGAGCCCCTGCCCCTGGACCCGGACGCCCCCGACGTGCGCATCCTGGAACGGTTGGAGGCCGAGGGCCTGGTCACCGTCGACGACCACGGTGCCGCCCGTCTCGCGCACCCCCTGCACGGCCCGGTCCTGCGCGCCGCCGCGGGCCGGCTGCGTGCCCGGCGCCTGGCCCGCACCCCGGACCGGTGCGGCCCCGCCCTGGAGGCCGAGCTGGCCGCCCTCGCCCTGCGCATCGAGCGGGCCGACGTACGGACGATGGAGACGCCCGTGGGGGAGTGGCTGGCGGCCGAGGGGGCACCGCTGCCGGCCCGGTACGCGGCCCTGCGGGCCCGGTTCGCCCGGCTGCGCGGCCGGCTGCGCGACGCCGCGGCCTGGGCCCGCGAGGGCCTGCGGACCAGCCACGACGACCTGTCCTGCCTCGGGGAACTCGCCCTGGCACTCGCACAGTCGGGCGACGTGCCGCAGGGCGGCGAGCGGGCGCCGGGCACCTGGGCCGCCTGGTCCGCCGCCGCGCGCGGCGACCTCGACGAGGCGGCCCGGATGGCCGCCGCGGGTGATCCGTACGACGCCGTCCGGCTCGGTGCACCCGAGCGGGCGGCCGGCCGCCTGACCGGTGTCTTCGCCGCACACGCCGACGCCCTCGCGCGCGCGGACGGACCGGCTCTCGACCGGGCGGCCGAGGAGCTGGAGCGGCGCGGGTTCCTGCTGTTCGCGGCCGAGGCGAACGCCCAGGCGGTACGCGCCCACCGCGACCCGCGTGCCGCCCGCACCGCCCGGACCCGCGCCGTCGCCCTCGCCCGGCGCTGCCAGGGCGCCCGCACACCTGCCCTGTCCGGCCTGGTGCTCGGCGAACTCACCGCCCGGCAACGGCAGATCGTCACGCTCGCCGCGGCGGGCCTGAGCAACCGCCAGATCGCGGAGCGGCTCACCCTCTCCGTCCGCACCGTCGGCAACCACCTCTACGGCGCCTACACCCGCCTCGGCGCGGGCGACCGCGGCGCCCTGCCCTGGCTGATGGAACTGCCCGAGCCCCAACCGGCCTGAGTTCCGGCCCGTCCGGGCCCGCGCCCTCTCAGGCCGCCCCGAACGCCGAGAACGCCCACCCGGTCGCCCGGTGCGCCGCGTCGCCCGGCAGCGCGGCCCGCGCGTCGCGCAGCGCCTCCGCCAGGGACAGACCCGCGTCCAGCCCCTTGTGCAGCGCCAGCATCAGCGGCACCACCGCGGCGTCGTTGACCGGCGCGGTGCACGCCACCACCCCGGCCGTGCCCAGCGGCAGCAGCGCGGTGACCAGGCCGAGCAGCTCGTCGGCGCCGACCGACGCGAAGCGGGCGGTGTCGCAGCAGGGCAGGATGATCCGGTACGGACTGCGGTCCAGCCGCTCGAAGTCGTGCACGATGAGCGGACCGTCCGCCATCCGCAGCGACGAGAACAAGGGGCTGTCCGCGCGGAAGGTCCCGTGCGCCGCGATGTGCGCCAGCGCGGCCCCGTCCAGTTCCCGCAACACCCGCGGCACCCGCGCGTCGTCCCCCTCCAGCACGGTCGGTCCGCCGCGCCCGGCGACGACACCGCCTTCCGGCACGGTCCGGAGCCCGTGGCGGTCGCCGCCGGAACGCGTTCGTCCGCCCCCGCCGTCCTCCCGGCGGGCCCCGCAGTCCCCCGGCGCGCGCGGCCCGCCGTACCGTTCGGAGAGCTCGGGTACCTCCGCGCCGCCGCTGGCCAGTCCGGGGCCGCGGACGAGGACCTGGCCCCCGCCGGGCGGGGGAGCGGTGTCCCCCGCCCGCAGCCAGCTGCTCGCCGACGGCGACACGCTCAGGACCCGTTCACGCAGCGCGGGCAACAGGGCCCACGGCACCCGGTGCAGCCGGCCAGGCGGGACCACGACGACCGGACCGGAGCCCAGATGTGCAGCGGCGGGCCCCAGCAGCAGTCGCTGAAGGCGGGCGCCCGCCGCCTCCACCAGCGGCAGCCGCGCCTCGGCCCCGGGATGGGCCAGCCGCCGCAGACCGGCCTGTACGTGCTCCGCCTCCCGCTCCGCCTCGGCCACCAGCCCGGCCTCGAACCGCCGCACCCGTCCCTGCCCGCACAGCAGCACGTGCACGCGCCCGTCGAGCACCGCCAGCTCCACCAGCCGTACGCCGTCGCCCAGCCGCCGCAGCAGCCGGCCCACGTCGAACCGGTCGCCGTCACCGGGCGCCTCACCGCGCATGTGCAGGGTGCGGGAGCGGATCTCCCGTTCCAGGCGCCGCTGTTCGCGCTCCAGGGCGGGAACGGGCCGGCCACCGTCGGTGCGGGCCTCGTCCGCGCGGGCGGCGAGCTCCCGGAACGCCGTCATGGTGCTCAGCAGCACCGGATCTGCGGGCGGCCGGGTCGGCGGCGCCGACAGCACCGTCGCCCGCCAGCGCTCGCTCCAGCCCAGCAGCCGCCGCGGCCCGCCCGAGACCAGGGACGCCCGCTGCGCCAGCGCCGCCAGCTCCGCGCCCTGCGCGGTGGCCCGGGCCCGCAGCTCCGAGGCGCCCAGCGTCATCCGGTGGTCGTCGAGGACGTCCAGACCGCGCCGGCAGGCCTCCAGCACACCCCGCGCCGAACCGGCCGCCCGCGCCCGCAGCGCCTGTGCGGCCCAGCCCGTCATCCGCGCCAGCGGCGGCCCGTTGTGACGGCTGCGGGCGGCCACCGCCAGGTGCCGTTCGGCGTCCGCCGTCCAGCCGAGATCCAGCGCGATGCGGCCCGCCAGCAGGGAAGCCTCCGGCGCGGCCGGCGCCCCGAAGGCCGCCAGTCGCTCCGCCACCGCCGCCGCGTCCGCGACCAGCCGGCCCGACCCGCGCCCCGTGGCGACCCGCGCCTCGATCAGCACCAGCCGGGCGTGCGTCTCGTACCAGGTGCGCCGCTGCCCGGCGAACAGCCGGACGGCGACGGCCGCGCGTGCGAGCGCGGTCTGCGGCTCGCCCGCCAGCCGGGCCGCCCGCGCGGCCACCAGCAGCAGCTCCGCCTTGCGGGTGGACTGCCCGCCGATCCCGTCCAGCGCCGCGATCGCCCCGTCCGCCTCGGTCAGCGCCTCGGTGGCCAGCCCCGCCGCCATCAGCACCTCGCAGCGCCGGATGGTGAGCATGAACGTCGGCGTGCCCAGCTTCGCGTACCGCTCCTCCGCCTCGTCCAGCAGCCTGAGCGCCGCCGGCACGTCACCCGACCGGAACGCCGCGAGCCCCCGGCTCTCCACCGCGTCGGCCTTGTCGTGCTCCTGGCCCGTGGTGTCCCACAGCGCCTCGGCCGCGGTGAAGTCCGCGTCCGCCCGCTCCACCGAGCCCAGCGCCAGATGCACGGTCGCCCGCAGCGTCAGCGCCCGCGCCGTCCAGATCACGTCGTCCGCCTGCCGCAGCACCGGGATCGCCCGCCTTACGTCCTCCAGCGCCTCGCCGTGCCGGCCCAGCACCCACCACACGTACGCCCGCCGGTACAGCACCCGCGCGCGCGTGTGTCCGCTTCCACGCGCCACGCCCCGCTCGAACGCGGCCAGCCCCTCCCGGGTACGGCCGGTGTGCACCAGCGCCACCCCCAGCGTGGCCAGTACGTCCGCCTCCCGTTCGGCCGAGTCGGCGCGGGCCGCCAGAACACGCGCCCGCCGCAGATGGGCCAGGGCCCGCCGGGTGTCGCCGAAGTCCCGCTGCCAGATGCCGATCACCTGATGGGCGATCGAGGCGTGCAGCGGCGAGGGGTCCGCACCCAGCAACTCCTCCGCCCGCGTCAGCGCTTCGCCCGGGGCGGCGAACACCATCGGCAGCAGTTGGAAAACCGGGTCGTCTCGCGCCGTCACCCCAGGGATGCTAGTGCTCCGCAACCACGCCACACAGGTTCGAGTCTGTATCAATCGGCCACCCCGGGACTCTGATTGACGACCGCGGCCACGACCGTGGACACGACCACGGCCACGACCGTCGTCACCGCCGCCGCCTCAGTGGAGGACAAGCCATGGCACCACAGCGATTCCGTGAGCAGTTCGACCAGATCCAGCGCTCGATGCCGGACGTCCCGCTGGCGATGGGCCCGGACGACTCCGCCGAGTTCTTCTACGAGAAGGGCGTCGTCCTCGCCCGCGACGGCGAGGAGGCCCGCCTCGTCGAGGACACCGTGCGCGACCACTTCACCACGATGGCCGGTCTGGCCCCGGACCACGTACGCCGGGCGGGCCCCGAGTCCAACCGCACCGGCATCACCCGCATCCAGGTCGCCGACCCCGGCGAGGGTGTCCGCGACGGCGACCCCACCGTCGCCCACGCCCTGCGTTCGCTCAGGACGGCGGAGGGCCGCGCGGGCCGCCGGCTGATCAGCCGCAACCACGTCGTCTCCATCGCCGTCAACGCCTGCCCCGGCGACGAGCCCGTGCCCGTCCCGGCGAGCGAGCCGCCGAACCCGGCCGCCGCCACGACCCCGTACGACGCCGCGACCGCCGTCGGCGTCCTCGTCATCGACACCGGCCTCATGCACGACTACCGGTCCTACCCGCTGCTGGCCCACACCGGGGGCGACGCCCAGATCAGGGAGTGCGACGACGACGGCGTCCTCCAGCAGTACGTCGGGCACGGCACCTTCATCGCCGGGCTCGTCGCCGCCGTCGCGCCCAACACCGAGGTGACCGTCCGCAACACGCTCAACGACGCGGGCGCGATCCTGGAGTCCGAGCTGGGCGAGAAGCTCTTCGAGGCAGTCGACCGAGGCGGCTGGCCGGAGGTCCTCAGCCTCTCCGCCGGTACCTCCAACGGCCGCACCGACGGCCTGCTCGGCGTCCACGCCTTCATGGAGGAACTCCGCGGCCAGCGCACCCTGCTGGTCGCCGCCGCGGGCAACAACGCCAGCGCCACCCCCTTCTGGCCCGCCGCCTACGCTACCGTCCCCGGCTGGGAGAACTCCGTACTGTCGGTCGGCGCGCTGCGCTCCGACGGCGAGTTCGGCGCCTGCTTCAGCAACCACGGCGGCTGGGTCAGGGCCTACGCCCCCGGCGAGCGCCTCACCGGCGCCCTCACGGGCTTCGCGGCGCCCGTGCCGTACGTCTACCAGCACTCCACCTACGACGCCTGCCGGTTCGGCTTCACCTACACCTGCACCTGCCAGTACCCCCGGCACAGCGGGGTACTGAGCGAGCCGGGCGAGGCACCCGCCAAGCCGGACCAGGTGATGTTCGAAGGGCACGCGCAGTGGAGCGGCACCTCCTTCGCCGCCCCCGTGGCCGCGGGCCTCGTCGCCTCCCACATGACGGCGCGCAAGGAGACCGATCCGCGCGAGGCCGGCAGGCAACTGCTCGCGGCCGGCACCGAGTACGCGGAGGTGCGCGGAGCTCACGTGCCCGCGCTGCTGCCGCCCACCTGGCGCCCGGTCCCCGTCGACCCGTCGGCCGACGGGTCGTGAGCGGCCCGATGCCGGTCGGAACCACCCACTCCACGGCGTACGATGGCAGGTCGTACACGAGGGGTGGGACCGTGGACCGTGCAGATGTCGGGGCGCTCGTCCAGTCGGCGGCCGACGGGGACGCGGCGGCCTGGAAGTCACTGGTGGACGGGCTCGGCCCGCTCGTGTGGTCCGTCGTGCGGTCGCACGGGCTGTCCGACGCCGACGCGCACGAGGTGTACCAGACCGCCTGGTTCCGGTTCGCCCAGCACCTGGGGCGGATCCGCGAACCGGAGAAGACCGGCTCCTGGCTGGCGAGCACGGCACGCCACGAGTGCCTGAAGCTGCTCAAGGCGTCGAGGCGGTGGACGCCGACCGACGATCCGCAGCTGCTCGACCGGCCGAGCGAGGACCGTACGCCGGAGGAGTCGGTGCTCGACTCCGAGGAGGCCGCCGCGCAGACCGAGCGCGTACGGCTGCTGTGGCAGGAGTTCGAGGAACTGGGCGAGCGGTGCCGCCGGTTGCTGCGAGTGCTGATCTCCTCGCCACCGCCCAGTTATCAGGAGGTGTCCGCCGCGCTGGGCATCGCGGTGGGCAGCATCGGGCCGATGCGCCAGCGCTGTCTGCGCCGGCTGCGGGCCCGGCTGGAGGCACGGGGGACACGATGAGCGATCTGAACGACGGATACGGCGAGTCCGGCGATTACGGCGAGTCCGGCGATCACGGCGAGTCTGGCGATCACGGCGATTACGAAGGCTCACAGGGAGAGCCGGGCGAAGGCTCTTTCACGGACGCGGAGCTGGACGCCGGTGTCCTGGAGGAGGAACTTCGCCAGGCCGCCGCGATCCTGGACCCGGTCCCGGCCGAGCTGCGGCGGATCGCCGTCGACGCCTTCGTCCTGCACGACATGGACGCCCGGGTCGCCGAGCTGACCTTCGACTCGCTGGTCGACGCCATCCCGGTCAGGGGAGAGACGGACCCGCCACGCATGCTGACCTTCCGCACGGACGAGACGACCGTCGACGTCGAGGTGACCGCGGGTGGTCTGATCGGGCAGGTGCTGCCGCCGGGGCCGGCCGGGATCGAGGTGCTGAGCGGCCCGTTGGCCCCTGCGCGTCTGACTGCCGACGACATGGGCCGCTTCACCGGCGAGGCACCACCCGCCGGCCCGTTCGCGCTGCGGCTGCGGACCGGCCGGGAGGTGGTCGTGACGGAGTGGCTGCGCGCCTGAACATGTCGTCCACCAGGTGCAGGGCAGGGCGCGCGGACCCCTGATCACGGTCTTGCGGCGCCAGGCCACCTGATCGGCGGGGACCACGAGCCGCGGTCCCGGCGGCCGCTCCAGCAGCGTGTCGACGAGGAGCTCGGCCCTCGTCCGGGCGGGCACGGCATCCGTGCGCAAGCGGCGCCCGTCGCCGGGGCCGGGTGCGGGTGGGGGAACGCCGGGTGCGGGTGGGGAACGGAGCGCGGGGCCGGGCCGACGGTCAGGCGGACACGGCGTCCACGAGCGCCGCCAGCGACGCGGCGAGCCGGGGCAGGCCCGGGCCGGCCGGGCCGCCCGGCTCCGTCATGTAGGTGTCCCGGCGGATCTCCACCATCAGCGCGCCGACCTCGCTCCGCTTCCCGTAGAAGTCCAGCGGCACGTACGCCCCTCCGAACGGACTGTCCAGGCCGGTCCCGCCGCACGGGGCGAAGGCCGCCCGGGCAGCCGCGAGCAGCTCGGGCGGTGTGTGGAAGCCGTCGGTGCCCAGGCAGACGGGCGGGCGCGGGCCTTCGCCGTGCAGCTCGTAGGGCAGGGGCTCACTCGGGTAGGAGTGCACGTCGATGATCACGGCCCGGCCGGTGACCGCGAGCCGGCCTGCGACCGCCTCGGTCATCGCCCGCGCGTAGGGACGGAAGTAGCGCTCGATCAGCGGTTCCGGGTCGGTGCCGTCCGACCGCAGCACCTCGCGGTGCGACGTCCGCGTGTACACGGCACCCATCCCGACGGCCGTCATCTCCTCCCGCTCGTCCGGAAACCGCTCAGGGTCGACCACCAGCCGCGACGCCCGGTTCACGAACCGCCAGGGTGTGAGACCGGCCAGTGCGGAGGCCCGCTCGGCGATCTCCGCCGTGTGCGAGTCGGTCATGTGGTCCAGCTCCCGTTCCAGCTCCGCCTCCCCCAGGACGATGCCGGGACGCACGTCGGCGGGTATCCGCCGGGAGGAGTGCGGCACGTGCAGGATCACCGGCGACGCGGCGGCGCCCGGGAGGAGGGCGAAGGCGGCGGTGGTGCCGGTCATACGGGCGCTCCGAAGGCGTGGGAATCGACAGACGGGCACCCCGCCTCCGCCGGGACGGAGGCGGGGTGCCCGTGGGACGTGCGGGGCTCCGGGGCGATCAGGCGAAGGAGGCCAGCGCCTCGTTCCAGGTGGCCGACGGGCGCATGACCTCGGCCGCCCTGGCCGGGTCGGGCTGGTAGTAGCCGCCGATCTCGGCGGGCTTGCCCTGTACGGCGTTCAGCTCCTCGACGATCTGCTGCTCGGCGGCGGTGAGCGTCTCGGCGAGCGGGGCGAAGGCCTTGGCCAGGTCCGCGTCGTCGGTCTGCTCGGCCAGCTCCCGCGCCCAGTACAGGGACAGGTAGAAGTGGCTGCCGCGGTTGTCGATGCCGCCGACACGACGGGTCGGGGACTTGTCCTCGTTGAGGAAGGTCGCCGTGGCGCGGTCGAGGGCGTCGGCCAGAACCTTGGCACGGGTGTTGCCGGTGGTCTCGGCGTACTGCTCCAGGGACGGCACCAGGGCGAAGAACTCGCCGAGGGAGTCCCAGCGCAGGTAGTCCTCCTTGACCAGCTGCTGCACGTGCTTGGGGGCCGAACCGCCGGCGCCGGTCTCGAAGAGGCCGCCGCCCGCCATCAGCGGGACGACCGACAGCATCTTGGCGCTGGTGCCCAGCTCCAGGATCGGGAAGAGGTCGGTCAGGTAGTCGCGCAGGACGTTGCCGGTCACCGAGATGGTGTTCTCGCCGCGGCGGATGCGCTCCACCGACAGCTTGGTCGCCTCGACCGGGGACAGGATCCTGATGTCCAGACCCTCGGTGTCGTGCTCCGGCAGGTACCGCTCGACCTTGGCGATCAGGTTGGCGTCGTGGGCGCGGCCCGCGTCCAGCCAGAAGACGGCCGGGTCGCCGGTGGCGCGGGCCCGGGTGACGGCCAGCTTGACCCAGTCGCGGATCGGGGCGTCCTTGGTCTGGCAGGCGCGGAAGATGTCACCGGCGGAGACCGCCTGCTCCAGCACGGCGTTTCCGGCGGCGTCGACCAGACGGACCGTGCCCGTGGTGGGGATCTCGAAGGTCTTGTCGTGGCTGCCGTACTCCTCGGCCTTCTGCGCCATGAGGCCCACGTTCGGCACGGAACCCATGGTGGAGGGGTCGTAGGCGCCGTTGGCGCGGCAGTCCTCGATGACGGCCTGGTACACGCCGGCGTAGGAGGAGTCCGGGATGACGGCGAGGGCGTCGTGCTCCTGGCCGTCCGCGCCCCACATGTGACCGGAGGTGCGGATCATCGCCGGCATGGAGGCGTCGATGATGACGTCCGAGGGCACGTGCAGGTTGGTGATGCCCTTGTCGGAGTCGACCATCGCCAGCTCCGGGCCCTCGGCGAGCTCGGCGTCGAAGGAGGCCTTGATCTCGGCGCCCTCGGGCAGGGACTCCAGGCCCTTGTAGATGCCGCCCAGACCGTCGTTCGGGGTGAGGCCGGCCTTGGCGAGCACGTCGCCGTACCGGGCGAAGGTCTTCGGGAAGAAGGCGCGGACCACGTGGCCGAAGATGATCGGGTCGGAGACCTTCATCATCGTGGCCTTCAGGTGCACCGAGTAGAGGATTCCCTCGGCCTTGGCACGGGCGACCTGGGCGGTGAGGAACTCGCGCAGGGCGGCGACGCGCAGTACGGAGGCGTCGACGACCTCGTCCTTCTTCACCGGCACGGACTCGCGCAGCACCGTGGTGGTGCCGTCGTCGCCGACCAGCTCGATCCGCAGGGCGCCGTCCTCGGCGATCACCACCGACTTCTCGGTGGAGCGGAAGTCGTTCTCGCCCATGGTCGCGACGTTCGTCCTGGACTCGCCGGTCCAGGCGCCCATGCGGTGCGGGTGGGTCTTGGCGTAGTTCTTCACCGAGGCCGGGGCACGGCGGTCGGAGTTGCCCTCGCGCAGGACCGGGTTGACCGCGGAGCCCTTGACCTTGTCGTAGCGGGCGCGGATGTCGCGCTCCTCGTCGGTCTTCGGGTCGTCCGGGTAGGCCGGCAGGGCGTAGCCCCGGCCCTGCAGCTCGGCGACGGCCGCCTTGAGCTGCGGGATCGACGCCGAGATGTTCGGCAGCTTGATGATGTTGGCGGCGGGCGTCTTGGCCAGCTCGCCGAGCTCCGCGAGGGCGTCCGGGATGCGCTGGTCCTCGGTCAGGTACTCCGGGAACAGGGCGATGATGCGGCCTGCCAGCGAGATGTCGCGGATCTCGACCGCGACACCCGCCTGCGAGGCGTACGCCCGGACCACCGGCAGGAACGAATACGTCGCCAGGGCCGGGGCCTCGTCAGTGTGTGTATAGATGATGGTCGAGTCAGTCACCGGGTACTCCGCTCCACGTCTGCAACATTGCTCGACATCAAGATATCTCGTGATCGACCTCGGCTCGACAGGGGTCGCGCGCGGATTCCGGCCACCCGGGCACCCGGGCACGCGACCCCCGCCCCGTCAATCGAACGGACGTGCGATTATGTGGTGATCAGGTGATCAGGTGATCAGGTGAACGGGACGACGTCCTCGCCCGCCCGCTGCTGCGGAAGGACCACGGCCCCCTGCTGGAGCGCGACCGTCCGCGCGGGCGACGGAATCCGGATGCCCTCCGCGCGGTAGCGCCGGTGCAGGCGCTTGATGAACTCGTGCTTGACCCGGTACTGGTCGCTGAACTCGCCCACGCCCAGGATCACCGTGAAGCCGATCCGCGAGTCGCCGAACGTGTGGAAACGCACCGCCGGCTCGTGCTCCGGCACCGCGCCGCTGATCTCGGTCATCACCTCGGCGATCACCTCGGTCGTCACCCGCTCCACGTGCTCCAGGTCACTGTCGTAGGAGACGCCGACCTGGACCAGCACCGTGAGCCGCTGCTCCGGTCGCATGAAGTTGGTCATGTTCGACTTCGCGAGCTGCCCGTTCGGGATCACGACCAGGTTGTTGGACAGCTCGCGGACGGTGGTCTGGCGCCAGTTGATGTCCTCGACGTAACCCTCCTCGCCGCTGCTGAGCTGGATGTAGTCACCCGGCTGCACGGTCTTCGAGGCGAGGATGTGAATGCCCGCGAAGAGGTTGGCCAGCGTGTCCTGAAGGGCCAGCGCGACCGCCAGGCCCCCCACGCCCAGGGCGGTGAGCATCGGCGCGATGGAGACGCCCAGCGTCTGCAGCATCACCAGGAAGCCGATGGCCAGCACCAGGATCCGGGTGATGTTGACGAAGATCGTGGCCGAGCCGGCCACCCCGGAGCGGGACGTCGTCACCGTCCGTACCAGACCGGCGATCACCCGGGCCGCCGTCACCGTCGTCACGAAGATCAGCAGGACCGTCAGCACCTGGTTGACGCCGTGCTGCACCGTCCGCGTCAGCGGCAGCGCCGCCGCCGCACCGGCCACCCCGCCCGCGACCGCCGCCCACGGCACCACGGTGCGCAGCGCGGCCACGATCACGTCGTCGCCGCCCCAGCGGGTGCGCCCGGCGTGTCCCGCCAGCCACCGCAGCAGCATCCGCAGCAGGAACGCCGCCAGCAGGCCCGCCCCCAGCGCGATGCCGGCGGGTACCAGCCGGTCCATGGTCAGGTCGTCGGTCACCGGCCACCTCCGGTGGGCACGGATGCGGCGAAGCCCCTCGCCGACGGCCGGATGTGATTGCTCGTCACGTCGTCACCTGCTCGATACCTACGGGATGTCGGGGATGCGATCGGCCGAACCGCATGACAGTTCGACCGGCGCGAGGGCTCATCCTGCCGTACACCGGGCGCCGTTCCCTACCGTGCCGAGCGGCGGACCTGGCGATGCGGACACCGCGCTCGGCCGGTTCCGCCTGCCCACGGCCGTCGCCGTACGCCGCGGTCGTGGACGTGCCGTACGAACGGCGGACGACGAACCACCACACGGTGGCCGATACCCGTACGACGGCCGGGGCGGGGGCGGCGTAGTCATCGTGTCGACCGTCACCGGGGGCGACCGCGGGAGGCGGAACAGCACGGTGACCAACGCCACCACACCACCGCGACCCACCCGGCCGGCCTGCTCCACCGCCCCAGGTTCCAGGGCCCCGGCTGCACCCGGTCACCGGCCCGCGGGCGCAGCAGCACCGGGACGGCGTACGCCTGGAGGATGCCGATGACGTCGAGGGCGGTCACCGCGCGCCGTAAGCCGTCGCCGAGTACGCGGTCGCCCCCCCCGGGGGCGGGCCGGTACACGTCACCGCCGTCCGGCCGTGTCCGAGGTAGGCCAGGCGTCCGGCCGTGCCCGCGGCGGGCCTCCCCTCAGATCACCCGCATCCTTACCAGCGCCGCCAGCGTCAGCGCCCCCGGCAGCAGTGGCAGCCACACCGTCAGCAGCCTGAACGCCAGTACCACCGCCGTGGCCGCCGCCGCCGGCCCGCCCGCCGCCACCAGCGCCACGACCAGCGCCGCCTCGACCGAGCCGATGCCGCCCGGCGTGGGCACCAGCGCCACCGCGACCGTCGCCGCGAGATACGCCACCGCCATGTGCGCGGCCGGCACCGGCAACACCAGCGCCCGCCCCACCAGCACCAGCGCCGACGCCTGCAGTGCGGGGAACACCAGCGCGCCGCCCCACAGCGCCAGCGCCCGCGCCGGGCGGCCGTGCACCGAGCGGGCCTCGCCCAGCGCCGTCCGCAGGAAGGAGACCACGGCCCCGCGCAGCCGTGGCATCAGCGCCGACGCCACCGCCGCCACGACCGGGACCGCGCCCACGACGGCCAGCAACGGCCCCGCGGCCCCCTCGGGCAGCAGCGAGCCGAGCCGCAGCGCGTCGGGAAACGCGATCAGCAGGGCACCCAGCAGGGCGAGGCGGCCGACGCTCTCCGCCAGCAGATACAGGGCGAGCGCGGCCGAGGAACGGGCGAGCGGCAGCCCGCACACCGTCATGAACCGCAGGTTCACCGCGCTCGCGCCCAGCCCCGTCGGCAGCAGATGATTGGCCGCGCCCGCCGCGAACTGCGTGGCCAGCAGCCGCCGCCGGGGCAACCGCTCCACCACCGCGCCCTGCCGGGTGCAGGCGGCGGCGACCCAGGTAAGGCAGGTCGCGCCGGCGGCGGCCAGCAGCCAGGGCCAGCGGGCCGTGGCGAGATGACCGAAACCCTCGGCCAGCACCGACCGGTGCCGCACCGCGACCACCGTCACCAGGAGCAGCGGAAGCACACACAGGACCCGGCGGACCGGGACACGGTGCGGAAGTGGCTTCTCGGGGTGTCGAACCGCTGTCGTCACACCACAAGACATTCCCCGAGTCGCGCCAACTACGGATGTCCGACGCGCGGACACGGGCTTACGGACCGCGGGCGTCGTCTCCTTGACCTCAAGGCCGGTCGAGGTTCTAACGTCACCCGCATGAGTATGGAGACCACAGCGTGGACCCAGCTGCACAGCGTCATGAACGCCGAGCAGGAGCGCCGCCCCCTCGCCCGTGCGACGCTGCGCCGCATCGGCGCGTTCGCCCGGCCGCACCGCCGCCGCATCGCCCGGTTCGTGCTGCTCGGGATGGTGACCGCGCTGCTCGCCGTCGCCACCCCCGTCCTGGCCGGAAAGGTCGTGAACGCGATCGTGTCGGACGGCGACGAGGGCACGGTCGTGCGACTCGCCCTGCTGATCGCGCTCATCGCCCTCGCCGAGGCGGTACTCGGCATCCTCTCCCGCAGGCTCTCGGCGACGCTCGGGGAGGGACTCATCCTCGATCTGCGGACGGCCGTGTTCGATCATGTGCAGCGCATGCCGGTCGCGTTCTTCACACGCACTCGTACGGGCGCGCTCGTCTCCCGTCTCAACAACGACGTCATCGGGGCCCAGCGCGCCTTCAGCAACACCCTCTCCGGCGTGGTCAGCAACCTGGTCACCCTGCTGCTCACCCTCGCCGTCATGCTCACCCTGTCCTGGCAGATCACCCTGCTCGCCCTGGCCCTGCTCCCGGTGTTCGTGCTCCCGGCCCGGCGCATGGGCCGCCGCATGGCCCGCATGCAGCGCGAGGCCGCCACCCTGAACGCCGCGATGGGCACCCGCATGACCGAGCGCTTCTCGGCGCCCGGCGCCACCCTGATCAAGCTGTTCGGCCGGCCCGAGGAGGAGTCCGCCGAGTTCGCCGGCCGCGCCCGCCGCGTCGCCGACATCGGCGTGCGCACCGCCACCGCCCAGGCGGCCTTCATCACCGCCCTCACCCTGGTCTCCGCGCTCGCCCTGGCCCTCGTCTACGGCCTCGGCGGCTTCTTCGCCCTGCGCGGCACCCTCGACCCGGGCGCCGTCGTGGCACTCGCCCTGCTGCTGACCCGCCTGTACGCGCCGTTGACCGCCCTCGCCGGGGCCCGCGTGGAGGTCATGAGCGCACTCGTCAGCTTCGAGCGGGTCTTCGAGGTGCTGGACCTGACCCCGCTCATCGACGAGAAGCCCGACGCCCGCCCGGTCCCCGACGGCCCGGTCGCCGTCGAGTTCGACGACGTCCGCTTCGGCTACCCGTCCGCCGACAAGGTCTCCCTCGCCTCCCTCGAAGAGGCCGCCTCCCTGGACACCCGCGGCGGCGAAGAGGTCCTGCACGGCCTCTCCTTCCGCGCGGAACCGGGCCAGACCGTCGCCCTCGTCGGCACCTCGGGCGCCGGCAAGTCCACCATCGCCCAGCTGCTGCCGCGCCTGTACGACACCGACGGCGGCACCGTGCGCGTCGGCGGCGTCGACGTGCGCGACCTCAGTGCGCGGTCGCTGCGCGACACCGTCGGCATGGTCACCCAGGACGGCCACCTCTTCCACGACACGGTCCGGGCCAACCTGCTGCTCGCCCGGCCCGACGCCACCGAGGACGAGCTGTGGGAGGCACTGCGCCGCGCCCGCCTGGCCGACCTCGTACGGACCCTGCCGGACGGACTCGACACCGTGGTCGGCGAGCGCGGCTACCGGCTCTCGGGCGGCGAACGCCAGCGCATGACCATCGCCAGGCTGCTGCTGGCCCGTCAGCGCGTCGTCATCCTCGACGAGGCCACCGCGCACCTGGACAACACTTCCGAGGCGGCCGTCCAGGAGGCCCTCGCCGAGGCCCTGGCGGGCAGGACGGCCGTGGTGATCGCACACCGGCTGTCCACCATCCGGGCGGCCGACCAGATCCTGGTGGTCGAGGCGGGTCACATCGTGGAACGCGGCACCCACGAGGAACTGCTCGCGGCCGACGGCCGCTACGCCCAACTCCACCGCACCCAGTTCGGGCGGCCGGTGATGGACAAGGCCGCGTAGACCGGCGGCGCGGGTGCGTGCTACGGCGGGCCGGACTCCCCGGCCCGCACCGGCAGGTCCTGCTCGGCCCAGACGACCTTCCCCTCGGGCGTGCGGCACGAGCCCCAGCGCCGGCACAGCATGTTGACCAGCTGGAGACCGCGGCCGCTCTCGTCGCTCACGTCCGCGTGCTGGATCTGCGGCAGGTCGGGACCGGAGTCGGAGACCTCCACCGACAGCCGCTCGTCCCGCAGCAGCCGCAGCTCACCGGGGGCGTTCCCGTACCGCAGGGCGTTCGCGACCAGCTCGCTGACCACCAGCTCCGTCGTGTCGACCAGCTCCTCCAGGCCCCACCGCACCAACTGCTCGCGCACCGCCGTACGGGCCTGCCCGGCGGCTTTGCCGTCCGGCGGCAGCGGCCGCACGTACACATCGCACCCCGCACCGAGCGGCCGGGCGCGGGCGGCCAGGACGATCGCGTCGTCCGACCGGTCACCGCCGACCCGCTCGGCGACCGTCCGGCACTCGGTGCCGTCGTCGGGCACGCCGTCGCCGACCGCCTCGCGCAGCCGCTCCAGCTGGGTGGCCAGATCGGCCGTGCGCGACTTGATCAGCCCGTCCGTGAACAGCGTGAGCCGGCTCCGCTCGGGCACGGGCCGCTCGACCGTGTCGTACGGGATCACCCCGGTCCCCAGCGGCGCCCCCGTGGGCACCTCCAGGAACGAGGAGTCACCGTCGGGCCCGGTCAGCAGCGGCGGCGGGTGACCGGCGCTGGCGATGCGGAAGGTGCCCCCGTACGGGTCGTAGACCGCGCACAGACAGGTGGCGACCTGGTCCTCCTCCAGATCGCGGGCCGCCAGGTCGAGGCGGGCCAGCAACCGCTCGGGCGCGATGTCCAGCGCCATCAGGGTCCGGGCCACCGTGCGCAGCCGGCCCATGGTCGCGGCGGCGGCCAGGCCGCGCCCCATCACGTCGCCCACCATCAGCGCGGTGCGGCCGCTGGGCAGCGCGACCACGTCGAACCAGTCGCCACCCACGGCGGCCGGATCGGCGGCCGGGTCGTAGCACGAGGTCACGTCGAGGCCGGGCGTGCTCGGGCTGGACCGGGGGAGCAACGCCCGCTGCAGGGTGACCACGTGCTCGCGCTCGCGCCCGTAGAGCCGGGCGTTGTCGATGTACACGGCCGCCCTGGACGCCAGTTCCATGACCAGTGCCACGTCGCCGCGTGTGAAGGGGGGCCGGCTGCCCGCCCGGATGAAATCGGCCAGACCCAGCAGCACCCCGCGGGCGATCAGCGGCACCGCGAGGTAGGAGTGCACTCCCGCGTGCCGCATCCGGTCGGCCGCCTCGGGGGTGGGTGCCACGGCGGCGAAGTCGGACCGCTCCATGCGCGCCACCAGCACGGGCCTGCGGGTGGTCAGGCAGGTGCGCACGAGCCGGTCCGGGGTGTACACGGACAGCTCGCCGACCGGATCCGGCGCGAGGTCGAGCCCCGGGATCTCGGAGACCGCCATGGCCCTCAGCTCGGGTGCGTCCGCCGTCGCCTCCGGGCGGTCGCCGTCCTGGAACCGGAGTACCGACTCCAGCAGGTCCACCGCGCACCCGTCGGCCAGTTCCGGCACGGTGAAACCGGCCAGCTCCTCGGCCGTGCGCCGCAGGTCCAGCGTGGTCCCGATACGCATCCCGGCCTCGTTCAGCCACGCCAGCCGACGCCGGGCGCGAACCGCCTCGGTCACCGGACGCACGGCCGCCTTCAGAGCCCGCCGGCCGCCCATGAGCGCCTCGGGAGGCCGGCGGCCCCCGCGCAGCCACGGTCGTTCCCGCACGCGTCGCCTCCTCCCACGGCCTCCTGCCCCGATTCTGCCTCGCCTCGGGGCGAGGGGCGACGGCGGCGCCCCGGGGGGCGGTCGCGCCCAGCGGGGCGCCGCAGCGGTGCGGCGCCCCCGGGGCGGCTCAGGCGCGCAGCCACACCGCCGTGTCACCCGGCAGCCTGCCGTCGCCGTCCAGGGGCCCGCTGAGGAGCAGGACGGCACTGTGCGGGGGCAGCTCGACCGGTGCGTCGGACAGGTTGACGACGCACACCGGGCCGTCCGCGCGCCGGAACGCGAGGACGCCGTCCGGCGCCGTCAGCCAGTCGAGCGGACCGTCGCCGAACCCCGCGGTGGAGCGCCGCAGACGCAGGGCCTCGCGGTAGAGCGAGAGCATCGAGCCCGGGTCGGCGTCCTGGCGGTCCGCCGCGTACGCCGACCAGCCCGCCGGCTGCGGCAGCCAGGGCTCGGTCTCGGAGCCGAACCCGCAGTACGGTGCGTCGGCGGCCCAGGGGAGTGGGACGCGGCAGCCGTCCCGCCCCGGATCGACGCCTGCGGAGCGGAAGTGCATCGGGTCCTGGATCCGGTCGCGCGGGACGTCGGCCTCGGGCAGGCCGAGTTCCTCCCCCTGGTACAGGTAGACGGACCCGGGCAGGGCCAGCGTCAGCAGCGCGGCGGCCCTCGCGCGCCGGGTGCCCAGGGCCAGGTCGGTCGGGGTGCCGAAGGCCTTCTTCGCGAAGTCGAAGCCGGTGTCCTCACGGCCGTACCGGGTCGCCGTGCGGGTCACGTCGTGGTTGCAGAGCACCCAGGTGGCCGGTGCGCCGACGGGGGCGTGCTCGGCCAGGGTGTCGTCGATGGCGCGGCGCAGCCGGTCCGCCTCCCAGGGGCAGGACAGGAAGTTGAAGTTGAAGGCGGTGTGCAGTTCGTCGGGCCGCAGGTAGCGGGCGAACCGCTCGGCGTCGGGCAGCCACACCTCACCGACGAAGACGCCCCCGTACTCGTCGGCGACGGCGCGCCAGGAGCGGTAGATGTCGTGCAGTTCGTCCTGGTCGATGTACGGATGCGGGTCGACGCCCTCCTCGAAGTCCGCGAGCGCGGGGTCCTTCGCGAGCAGCGCGGCGGAGTCGATGCGCACGCCCGCCACCCCGCGCTCGAACCAGAAGCGCAGCACGTCCTCGTGCTCCCGGCGCACCTCGGGATGGTCCCAGTTGAGGTCGGGCTGCTCCGGGGTGAACAGGTGCAGGTACCACTCGCCGTCCGGGACCCGGGTCCAGGTGCGGCCGGAGAACTGGGAGGGCCAGTCGTTGGGCGGCAGTTCGCCGTCCTCGCCGCGGCCGGGGCGGAAGTGGAAGCGCTCCCGCTCCGCGCTGCCGGGGCCGGCCTCCAGGGCCGCCCGGAACCAGGCGTGCTGGTCGGAGACATGGTTGGGGACGATGTCGACGATGGTCCGGATGCCCAGCTCCCGCGCCTCGGCGATCAGCTTCTCGGCCTCGCCCAGGGTGCCGAAGGCGGGGTCGATCGCGCGGTAGTCGGCGACGTCGTAGCCGCCGTCCACGAGCGGTGAGACGTACCAGGGGGTGAACCAGACGGCGTCCACGCCGAGTTCGGCGAGGTAGGGCAGTCTCGCCCGGACGCCCGCGAGGTCACCGGTGCCGTCGCCGTCACCGTCGGCGAAACTGCGGGGATACACCTGGTAGATGACGGCGTCGCGCCACCAGTCGTCGGTGCGGTGCGAGTCGGGGGCTGCCACGTGACGGTCCTTTCGGGCAGGGTGGGTCTTCGCCGCCGGCCCGGACGGAGCGGGGCGTCGGGCGGGCCGGCGGCGAAGGCTGACGGGACGAGCCGGGAGGCGGGGGGAGGGCGGGCGGCAGCGCCTCGCCCCTGGACCCCTCAGCCCTTGAGCCCTCCGGCGGTGAGTCCGCTCATGATGTTGCGCTGGAAGATCAGGAAGATGACGAGGGTCGGCAGCGAGGCCATGGTGAGCGCGGCGATCAGCACGTTCGTGGGCACCCCGTTGGACAGGGAGTAGATGCCGACGTTCAGGGTCTGCCTGGCCGGGTCGGGCAGGGTCAGCATGGGCCAGAGGAAGTCCTTCCAGACGCCCACGATCGCGAAGATGGACACCACCCCGAGGATCGGCCGCGAGATCGGCAGCACGATCGACCAGAGCGTGCGCACCGGCGAGGCACCGTCCATGGAGGCGGCGTCGAGCAGCTCCCTGGGGATCGAGTCGAAGAACCGCTTCAGCAGGAAGATGTTGAAGGCGTTGGTCACTGAGGGGAGCCAGATCACCCACGGTGTGTTCAGCAGGTTGCGTTCGAAGATCGGCACGTCGAGCACCGTCAGGTACTGCGGCACGACCAGCACGGTCGCCGGGATCATCAGGGTCGCCAGCATCAGGCCGAGGATGGCCCTGCCGAAGATCGGGCGGAGCTTGGACAGCGAGTAGGCCGCCGCCACGTCGAACACCAGCTGGAAGGCGAGTGCGCCGAACGCGTAGAACAGCGTGTTCCCCAGCAGGCCGGCCAGGTCCATGACGTTCCACGCCTGCGAGTAGTTCTCCGGCCGGAAGGACTCGGGGACCAGCGTCGGCGGCGTCCGGACGACCTCCTGGGTGTCCTTGAATCCGCTGGAGACCATCCAGTACATCGGCCCGAGAAACACCACGGTGAAGAGCGCGACGATGAGGCCGAATGCCATCCAGTACAGCAACTTTCCACGCGGACGGGCAAGTTGAGCCGGTGAGATGAGCGTGCGTGTGGACATCTGTGGTTTCCCCCGGCTCTACTCGTCCTCGGCGCGGCTGAGCTTCACGTACGCCGCCGAGAAACCGGCCAGGAGCACGAGAAGCAGCAGGCCGAGGGCCGCCGCGGCACCGTAGTTGTTGAAGTTGAAGGCGTACTGGTAGATGAGGTAGACGACCGTGGTGGTCGAGCCCTCGGGGCCGGCACCGCCGGTCAGCAGGAAGGGCTCCACGAAGACCTGCATGGTGGCGATGACCTGCATCAGCAGCATCAGCGAGAGGATGAGCCGCGTCTGCGGGATCGTCACGTGCCAGACCTTGCGCAGCAGCCCGGCACCGTCGAGCTCCGCCGCCTCGTACAGCTCGCCGGGGATGCCCTGGAGCGCGGCCAGGTAGATGAGCGCCGCGCCGCCCATGTTCATCCACGTCGACGCGATGACCACGGAGAGCATGGAGAGGCCGGGATCCTGCAGCCACTGCTGCTCGGGCAGCCCGAAGAAGCCGGACACCTCGTTGAGCAGGCCGTAGCCGGGGTCGTACAGGTACTTGAAGAGCAGCACGGCGGCGACCGGGGGCAGCATCACCGGCAGGTAGACGAGAAGCCGCAAGTACCCCTTGCCGTGCCTCAGTTCGTTGATGACGATCGCGACGACGAACGGCACGGCGAAGCCGAGGACCAGGGCCAGCGCGGTGAACAGCAGGGTGTTGCGCCAGGCCTGCCAGAAGGCCGGGTCGTTGAAGACCGTGGACAGGTTGTCCATGCCGACCCAGGAGACCTCGCCCTGGTCCGTCTTCTGGAAGGCGAGGAAGAACTCCCGGACCATCGGGTACCAGGAGAAGAACGCGAAGCAGAGAACCGCTCCGATCAGGAAGCCGTGCGCGGTGAGGTTGCGCTTCAGGCTCCTGCCGAACGACCCGCCGCGCCGGGGCGGGCCGTCCACCGGCGGCTGGGCGTGGCGCACTCTCGCCGCCTTGCTCGGGGTCAGGCTGGGGGCCGACATCGTCGCTCCTTGGGGCTGGTCTCATGGGCCCAGGGGGGCGGCGCGGCCCGCCCCCCGAGGGAGCCGGTCACTGCGTGGCCAGAACCTGGTCGACCTGCTGCTCCGCGGTGGAGAGCAGCTTGTCGACGTCGGCGTCCTCGTTGGTGAGGATGCCGGACATCACGTTGTCCAGGACCTTGTAGACCTCCTGGGCCTTCGGCGGCTCGGCCATGCCCGGGACCGGGGCGTCCATGAACGCCTTGAAGTTCTCGACCGGCATGGTGGCGTGCTCCACCCGGGCCGCGTCGTCCTTCTGCTTCGACCCGTTGAGCCAGAAGTTGGGCTGCGGGAGACCGACCGGCAGCTTGTCGGTCTTCTTGCGGGCCCAGTCGAACTGCCCCTTCCCGACGGTCAGGTTCTCGAAGTTCAGCCAGGCGACGGCCGCCTTGACCTTGTCGGAGGAGATCCCCTTCTTGATCATGTAGCTGTTGCCGCCGGCGAGGGTGCTCTTCGCGCCCGGGATCGGGCCCATGCCGAAGTTCTCGTAGTCGGCGCCCAGTTGCTGGACCATGTAGGTGATGTCGTCGGGCGCGGCGAGGAACATGCCGAGCTTGTCCGTGGCGATCTGCTTCTGCAGGTCGCCCCACTTGAGCAGCTGGGTCTTGCCCATGCTCTCGTCCTCCCAGCGCATGGCATGGAGGTTCTCGGCGACCTGCTTGCCCAGCGCTTCGTCGAACGCCGCCTTCTTGCCGCTCTCGTCGACGACCTCCCCGCCGATGCTGTACATCTGGGCGGTGAAGTGCCAGCCGCCGGTGTTGCCCGCGCTGTACTCGCCGAAGCCTGCTGTCCCGTCGCCCAGGTCGGCGATCTTCTTGGCGGCGGTGCGGACCTCGTCCCAGGTGCGCGGCGGAGCGTCGGGGTCGAGTCCGGCCTTCTCGAAGAGCTTGCGGTTGATCAGCAGGCCCATCGTGTAGTTGCTCGTGGGCAGGCCGTAGAGCTTGTTCTCGTGCTTGAGCGAGCCCAGGACGTTCGGGTCGATGTCCTTCAGGAGCGGCACGGTCTTCTCGTTGACGTACGCCGTGATGTCCTCGGCGCCGTCGTTGTCCAGCACCTGCGGCAGGTCGGTGAAGTAGGTGTAGAAGACGTCGGGCTGCGACTTGGCCTTGAGCATCGCCGTGAAGCGCGGCGGCTCCAGACACTGGCCGGGGGTGGAGCGGCCGTCGATGGTGACGTTGGGGTAGATCTTGTTGAACTCCTTGACGTCCTCCTTCCACTCCTTCAGCTCGGCCGCCTTCGCCGTCGGCGGCATGCAGTCGATGGTGATCGTCACCTTGGTCTTCGGGTCCAGCGGAGCAGCCGGGTCGGAGGACCCGCCGCCGCCTTCGGAACCGCCGTCGTCGCTGCTGCTGCTCGTGCCGCAGGCGGCAAGAGCGGTCAGAGTGAGAGCGGAGACGAGCGTGATGGCGCCGGCACGGCGAGTACGGCGGAACCGAGCACTTCTCATGGGTGGTCCCCTTCGGGCATGAACGTGGAAGGCGCCCCACCGCCGATGCGTTGTGGGGCGCCGCTCACTCAACCACCGCGAACAAGTGAGCGCAATATCTCGCGCTGACTTCGTAATTGTTTGACAGCGCGCCGAAGATGTTGAGGTCCCGTTATCGGGTGGCTGTCTGTGCGGTGGAGCCGCGGACCACGAGTTCGGGTTCGAAGAGCAGCTCTCCGTGGGGGACTTCGGTGCCCTGGATTTGTGCGCAGAGGAGGTCGACGGCGGCGCGGCCCATGGCTTCGATGGGTTGGCGGACGGTGGTGAGGGGTGGTTCGGTGCAGGTCATGAAGGCGGAGTCGTCGTAGCCGATGACGGAGACGTCGTGGGGTACGTGGTGTCCGCGTCGGCGGGCTGCGCGGATGGCGCCGAGGGCGAGGGGGTCGCTGGCGCAGATGATGCCGGTGATGCCGCGGTCGAGGAGGCGGGAGGCGGCTGCTTGGCCGCCTTCGAGGGAGAACATGGCCCGCTCGATGTGTGTGTCGGGGAGTTCGGCGTGGGTGGTCCGGGCGGCGTCGTGTGCGGCGGCGAGTTTCCTGCGGGAGGGGATGTGGTCGGAGGGGCCCAGGACCAGGCCGATGCGTTGGTGGCCGAGGGAGGCCAGGTGCCGCCAGGACTGCTCGACGGCCACGGCGTCGTCGCAGGCGATGCACGGGAAGTCGAGGTGCTCGATCGACGCGTTGATGAGCACGACGGGGATGTTGCGCTCGGCGAGCAGCCGGTAGTGGTCGTGGGGTGCGTCGGCCTGGGCGAACAGGCCGCCGGCGAAGACCACGCCGGAGACCTGTTGCTGCAGGAGCAGTTCGACGTAGTCGGCCTCGGAGACGCCGCCCTTGGTCTGGGTGCACAGGACGGGGGTGAGCCCCTGCTGGGCCAGCGCACCGCCGATGACCTCGGCGAACGCGGGGAAGATGGGATTCTGCAGTTCGGGCAGCACCAGCCCGACCAGCCGTGCGCGCTCCCCCCGCAGCTGGGTGGGCCGCTCGTAGCCCAGGACGTCCAGCGCACTCAGCACGGACTGCCGGGTCGCGTCGGAGACTCCCGGCTTGCCGTTGAGCACCCGGCTGACCGTGGCCTCGCTGACCCCAACCTTCTTCGCCACCTGGGCAAGTCGTCGCGTCACACACGCAAGACTAGCGCAAGTCTGTGCAAGAGGCTTGCGCCAGTCCGTGGGTCTTCCGACAAGGGTCGATACGGCCCCGCGGTCTACGGATTGCGGATGATCTTGAAAGTGGACGTCGTGTTGCGCACGTCCACGGCATTGTCGCCGAGCTTGAGTCCGTTGAAGGTGACCTCACCCACCGCCGGTCCCTGCCCGGCCTCGGGCAACTCGTTGGCCCACAGGCCGAAACCGGACTTGGCGTCGAACGCGTCACCGCTCTTGTGCGCGCCCGTGACGGAGACGTCGGTGAAGACCGTGTCCTTGATCGGGAACTGTGGCCGGCCTCCCACGTAGTTCGTCTGGAACATGATGCCGCTGTAGGTCGGATCGACGATGTCGACGTTGTCGACCCGGATGCCCCGGAACACCTTGGACGCCGAGAACACCCAGATGCCGGGGAAGGTCTGCCCGCCCCAGAAGTGTCCGCCCGCCCTGACGACCGAGATGTTCTCGAAGGTCGTCGGATCGGTGCCGAAGCCGTTCATCGGGTAGCCGAAGTCCAGCGAGCTGATGGTGATGCCCGAGTAGGCCAGGGTGTCCGCGATGTGGATGTTCCGGAAGGTGTTGTGGTAGCCGCCGTAGACGGCGAGGCCCGCGGCACGCCAGGTCAGCGTCGTCGTGAGGTTCTCGTACAGGTTGTTCTTCATGTCCGCGCCCCCGGCGTCGATCGCCGAGAAGAGCGCGAAGCTGTCGTCGCCGGTCGCCCGGGCGTCGTTGTTGGAGACGAGGTTGTCGGTCGAGCCGTTGGTCATGTTGATGCCGTCGGCGAACATGTTGCGGATCCGGGAGTTCTTGATCGTCATCCGGTCGGTGTTGGCGCCCCAGTACAGGCACACCATGTGCTCGTTCCAGATGTTGTCGATCACTATGTCCGACGTGTTGGAGAAGTCGAACACCTTGCCCGGCCCGTCGATGCGGCTCGTGTAGTTGCCGAAGTAGGCGAAGTTCGCGAACGTCGAGCCCTTCGCGCTCGCCTCGGCACGGAACCCGATGTCGGTGTTGTCCTGCGCCGCGGGCGCGTGGAACCGGGTGAACCAGGGGCCGGCGCCGATCACCTTCACCGCCTTGCCGTACACCTGGAACTTGCTCGACGTCTGGTAGTCACCGGGCGGCAGATACACACCGGCCAGCTTGCCCGAGGTGTCCATGCGGACCCTGTCGAGCGCGTTCTGCACGTCCTGGTGCGTGAACCCGGCCGGCACCGTGTACGCCGCCGGGTCGGGGTTCGGGACCGCCGCGACCTGCTCCAGGCTGACGAAGTCGATGGCGTAGTCGGAGGTGTTCGCCGCGTCCTTCTGCAGCCGGATCCTGCTGCCCGCCGGGACGGTCTCGCCCAGCATGATGTGCGCCTCGTCGTACACGTGCCGCGGCGCCCCCGCACCGGGGGAGTTACCGGGCCCGGCCTCGTTGCCGTACAGCCAGGCGTACTTCGACGTGAGCGGCAGCGCCTTCTTCATGACGCCGTCGACGTACACGTCGATCGTGGCGTCGATGCCGCCGCCACCCGGCGCGTCCGGGATGGAGAAGCGGGTCACCAGGGTGTTGGTGTCCGCCCTCGTGGTGAACTCGACGTACTCACCGGTCTCGTCCAGGTGGACGGCCTTGCGGCCCGACGCCTCGCCCGCGATGTCACCGATGGTCCGGTTGGGGCCTGTCACGGTGGCACCGCCGCCGACCGTACCGTCCTCCGCCTCGTACATGTCGTACGGCATGTTCGCGCCGCGCCCGACGAACAACGGCTGCGCCGAGGTGTTGTTCTCCCGCTTGACCGGCAGTTCGTTCGCGTCGTCGGCGACCCTCACCTTCAGGGTGTACGAGCCGTTGGCCGCCTTCCAGGTGCCGAGGTCCACGGCCGGGGCCGTGGTGCCGGCGCCGATGACACCGGAGTGCGCACCGGTCAGCGTCCTGACGGTGGTGCCCTTGACGTCGACCAGGTCGAGCGTCACCTGATGGCCGCCGCTATCGGAGTCCTGGGTGCCCTGGTTCCTGAGCGCTACCTCGAAGGTCACGTCGTCACCGGCGGCCGGGCTGGAGGGAGAGGCGGTGACGGCGGCGGCGACCAGGTCCGAACTCTGGACCGGCTTGACGACCAGCGGCTCGGGCCGGATGTAGGTGTTGTTGGTCTCGTTCTGCTCGATGATCTCGTTCGCCTCGTCGGCTACCGCACCCAGTTCGTACGAACCGGCCCCGCGGGCCCCGACGGAGGCGCTGACCGTGCTCTGCGCACCCGCCTTCAGGGCGGGGACGTCGGCGGTGGCGACCTTGGTTCCGCCCAGCCTGAGGGCGACCTCGCCGGCCGGGGCGTCGGCGGCGCCGCTGTTGCGGACCGTCGCGGACACCGTGATCTCGTCCGACTCGACGGGGGCGTCGGGCGTCGTGGCCAGCTTCGTGACCTCGAGGTCGGGGTTGGGTGCGGGAGTGCCGATGACCTGGAACTCGGCGACCTGCCCGGCCGTCGCCCCGGTGTTCGAGGTGAACCTGAGCTGGACGTCCGCGGCCCGGTCGCCGACGGGTATGGTCACGCTGTTGCCGCCGCTCACCGGGTCGAAGACGTAGTCCTTCGCGGCCACCAGGCCGGTGAAGCCCGACGCGTCCTGGGCGCGGCCGAGCACCTGGATGTTCTGGGTGCGCTTCGACCAGCCGGTGTCGGGATCGAGCTTGAGGACGACGCTGTCGATGTCCGCGTTCGCGCCCAGCCTGAGGGTCAGCGTGTTCGGGTAGCTGCCCGCCGCGCCCTCCCAGTAGGTGGAGGTGCTGTTGTCGTTGGCGTTCTCGGCGACGAAGGTGTGGATGACGGACGAGGCGCTGATCGGCTTGCCGACGGCCAGGTTCGATCCGCCGCCGCTGCCGGCGCGGGTCACGGAGTTGCTGTTGCCCGACTGGTTGCCGGCCGCGTCCTTCGCCCGCACGAAGTAGGTCACGTTCGCGGACGCCGGCTGGGTGTCGGTGAAGGTGGTGACGTCACCGGCGACGCTCTCGCGGAGCTTGTTGTCGGCGTAGACGTCGTAACCGGTGACGCCCTTGTTGTCGGCCGAGGCGTCCCAGGTCAGCCTGATCCGGCCGGTGGCCGGTTCGGTGAGGGCGAGATTCGAGGGCGCGGTGGGTGCCTGGGTGTCACCGGTGTCGCCGCGGCGGGTGACCGAGTTGCTGTCGCCCGACCGGTTCCCGGCCGCGTCCTTGGCGCGCACGTGGTAGGTGACCGTCGCGTCGGTCGGCCTGGTGTCCGTGTACGTGGTGACGTCGCCCGCGACCGAGGTCAGCAGATCCCCGTTGGCGTAGACGTCGTACCCCGTGACGGCCGTGTCGTCCGAGGACTCGTTCCAGGTCAGCCTGATCTGCCCGGTGGCCGGTTCGGTGAACGCGAGGTTCGCCGGTGCGGTGGGGGCCTGCGTGTCACCCGTCGCCGGACCGTAGATCTCCAGCTCGGAGACCTGGGCGGCGGGCCGGCCGGTGTTGGCCGTCACCAGGACGCGCACATGGCGGGTGGTCGCCGCGTCGAAGGTGATCGTGGCCGACTGGCCGCCCCCCGCGTCGAAGGTGTACGCCCTGGCGGCGGTCAGGTCGGTGAAGTCCGAGCCGTTCTCACTGGCCTGGATCTTCAGGGTCTGGCTGCGGGACGGCCAGCCGTCCGGCAGCCGCAGCACGACCCGGTCGACCCGGCGGGACGAGCCGAGGTCGGCCTGTAGCCACTGCGGCAGGGCGTTGTTGGCGCTCTCCCAGTAGGTCGCCCGGTTGCCGTCGTTGCCGTTGCCCGGGGTGTACGCGCCGGTGGAACCGCTCGCCGTCAGAACCCGGCCGGCGGCGAGATTCGCGGACGACTCCCCGGCCGCGTGCACCTCGAGCTCCGAGAGCTGCGCCGCCTGCCAGCCGGTGTTCGCGGTGATGTCCACCCGCACGAACCGTGTCCGCGTGGCGGGGAAACTCACGGTGACCGTGTTGGCCGCCCCCGGGGTGAAGGCGTAGGTGGCGGACGTCTTCAGCGTGCTGAAACTCGTGCCGTCGGCACTGCCCTGTACGGAGAGCGTCTGCTCCCGGCTCTCCCAGCCGGCGGGCAGTCTGAGGACGACCTCGTCGATCCGCTCGGTGGCACCGAGGTCGGTCTGGACCCACTGGGGCAGGCTGCCGCCGTCGCTCTGCCAGTACGAACCCTGATTGCCGTCGGTGATGTTGGCGGCGCCGTACTCACCATGCGAACTGCTCGCCGCCGTGGCGTCTCCCACGGCGATGTTGGGGCCACCGGCTGCCGTGGCCGACAGCAGCGGTCCCCCCAACGCCAGGAGACTGGTCGCGACCACGGTGCACAGGGCACGTGATCTCCAGTGCCGGTTTCTCATCTGTCCCCGATCTCCGCCTCGTGCCGCAAGGCCACGAGGCACGGCTCAGTCGGATGCGGTACATCAGGTGGACACTCAATGTTCTCTTCCATTTACGTTGAGCGCTCAGAGAGTTGCAGAGAAATGTTGAGTCGTCCACAGGATGAGCAGTGCCGACTTGCCATGGAACAGGGGGCAGTGCGCAGGGCGGCCCTCGGGGAAGTGCCGGGGCATACCTCGGATCAGCGGCTTTCATCGGCTGCGTCGAGCAGCCGCAAACCACTGTCGATTTCCGCAAGATACTTGCGGACAGGAATGGAGAGCTGAACGTCCCGTTATCGGGTGGCTGTCTGTGCGGTGGAGCCGCGGACCACGAGTTCGGGTTCGAAGAGCAGCTCTCCGTGGGGGACTTCGGTGCCCTGGATTTGTGCGCAGAGGAGGTCGACGGCGGCGCGGCCCATGGCTTCGATGGGTTGGCGGACGGTGGTGAGGGGTGGTTCGGTGCAGGTCATGAAGGCGGAGTCGTCGTAGCCGATGACGGAGACGTCGTGGGGTACGTGGTGTCCGCGTCGGCGGGCTGCGCGGATGGCGCCGAGGGCGAGGGGGTCGCTGGCGCAGATGATGCCGGTGATGCCGCGGTCGAGGAGGCGGGAGGCGGCTGCTTGGCCGCCTTCGAGGGAGAACATGGCCCGCTCGATGTGTGTGTCGGGGAGTTCGGCGTGGGTGGTCCGGGCGGCGTCGTGTGCGGCGGCGAGTTTCCTGCGGGAGGGGATGTGGTCGGAGGGGCCCAGGACCAGGCCGATGCGTTGGTGGCCGAGGGAGGCCAGGTGCCGCCAGGACTGCTCGACGGCCACGGCGTCGTCGCAGGCGATGCACGGGAAGTCGAGGTGCTCGATCGACGCGTTGATGAGCACGACGGGGATGTTGCGCTCGGCGAGCAGCCGGTAGTGGTCGTGGGGTGCGTCGGCCTGGGCGAACAGGCCGCCGGCGAAGACCACGCCGGAGACCTGTTGCTGCAGGAGCAGTTCGACGTAGTCGGCCTCGGAGACGCCGCCCTTGGTCTGGGTGCACAGGACGGGGGTGAGCCCCTGCTGGGCCAGCGCACCGCCGATGACCTCGGCGAACGCGGGGAAGATGGGATTCTGCAGTTCGGGCAGCACCAGCCCGACCAGCCGTGCGCGCTCCCCCCGCAGCTGGGTGGGCCGCTCGTAGCCCAGGACGTCCAGCGCACTCAGCACGGACTGCCGGGTCGCGTCGGAGACTCCCGGCTTGCCGTTGAGCACCCGGCTGACCGTGGCCTCGCTGACCCCAACCTTCTTCGCCACCTGGGCAAGTCGTCGCGTCACACACGCAAGGCTAACGCAAGCACTGCAAGCGGCTTGCTCACCGGCCGCATTGAGAGGGATACACCCCTCCTGGCGACTGATGTTCCTTTCGTTCAGTCAGTCCGGAGTGACCCGGGCGACGACAGGAAGGTGGTCGCTGCCGGTGGCGGAGAGGGTGCGGACGCGGCCGACGGTCGCGGAGCGGGCCATGACCTGATCGATCCGCGCCAGGGGGAAGAACGCGGGAAAGCTGAGGGCGACGCCCCGTTCGGGGACGTTCAGCCGCGTGGTCAGGGGCTCCAGCGCCCGGTCGTCGACCGTGCCGTTGAGATCGCCCAGCAGGATCACCGGGTCAAGCTCCTCCGCCGCGAGGGCGTCACCCAGCAGACCGGCGCTCTCGTCCCGCCAGGACGCCGCAAGACCGCCCGCCCCGACCCGGACCGACGGCAGATGCGCGACGTACACGGCGATCTCACCGCGCGGCGCGTGCGCCACGGCCCGCAGCCCACGCTCCCACTCCTGCCTGATGCCTCGGGGTCCGATGTCGAGCGGGCGGGTGTCGGCGAGCGGATGCTTCGACCAGAGCCCGACCGTGCCCCGGATCGTCCGGTACGGGTAGTCCGCGGCCAGAACCCCCTCGTACACCTCCCGGGCAGGCGACACCAGCTCCTCGAGCGCGATGAGGTCGGGCCCGGCGGCGGCCAGGTCGCGGGCCGTGCCCGCGGGGTCGGTGTTCTCGTCGCTGACGTTGTGCTGCACGACGACCAGGTCGTGGGGGCCGGGCTCCGGTGCGGGCAGGAGCAGCGGGCCGTAGAGATGCGTCCAGGCCGCCACCGGCAGGAGCAGGGCCACCAGCGCGAGGGCCGAACGGCGCAGCAGCGCCAGGGCGAGCAGTGGCACGACCATCAGGCCGAGCCAGGGCAGGAACGATTCCAGCAGACTGCCGAGCCCGCCCATCCCGTTGGGGACCAGCCGGTGGAACATCAGCAGGAGGGCCGTCAGCAGCGCCGCCGCTCCCGGCGCACGCCCTCGCGTCCAGGCCGCCCGCCCCGTCACGCCCGCCCCACCCGCTCGGTCATCGAACCCCGTTCCCTCCTCCTCACCCAGTCAGGACGAAGGGACGGCGGTCCGCGTTCCGGCGCCTACGGCGAAAAGGGGCCAGTGAGGCCGATCTCCCCCGGTGCCGTACAGGACGTGAGCCCGCGGATCGTCCGTGCCGGGGCGCGGCGGCGGCAGGCCTGCCGCCGGTGACGGGGTGTCCGGGCGGAGCAGAGGGCGGTCGCCGTGTCGTCGGCGGCGGCGGCTGCGGCCGGCGGCCGTCCGGGCGGCCGCGTGCGAGTGCGTCTCATATGTGTCTCCGGAGAAGGCGGACGGCGTCGCCGCGGGTGGTGCGAGCGGCCAGGCCCTGAAAGACTGAGCGGAAAGTTTCAGAAATCCCTTACGGCAGCGGGAAGTTACCCGCGTGCGAGGCTGCCGTAAAGGGGTCTCGCTTCGATTCCCCGGTGTGCTGCGACGGTGCGTGACCGCCTCGCGAACCGGCTGACGCCTCGCCATGGACTCCGGAGAAGGGGCGATGCCGAAGGGGTTGACCTTGTTGAACGCCGCCCTTACGGTCACGACCGCAACCTCTTGCAGGGCTCTTGCCGCAACGTGTTGCAGCCATGTGCCGACTCCCCCAGACTTCCGCCGGCACCGCATCCCCGGGACACCCGCACCCTCACACGGGAGACTCCATGCACGGGAGCACCAGCACCGCACGAAGAGTCGCCGCCGCGGCGCTCGCCCTCACCGCCGGGCTGGCCGGCAGCCTCCTCGCCACCGCGGCACCGGCCCAGGCATCGCCACCCGGAGACAAGGACGTCACCGCGGTGATGTTCGAGTGGGACTTCGACTCCGTCGCCCAGGCGTGCACCGGCACCCTCGGACCGGCCGGCTACGGCTTCGTCCAGGTCTCGCCGCCCCAGGAGCACATCCAGGGCGGACAGTGGTGGACCTCGTACCAGCCGGTCAGCTACAGGATCGCGGGCCGCCTCGGCGACCGCGCCCAGTTCAAAAGCATGGTCGACACCTGTCACGCGGCGGGTGTGAAGGTCGTCGCCGACTCGGTCATCAACCACATGTCGGCCGGCAGCGGCACGGGCACCGGCGGATCGGCGTACACCAAGTACCGATATCCCGGCCTCTATTCGTCGAACGACCTGGACAACTGCACCTCGCAGATCAGCGACTACGGCAACCGCTTCAACGTCCAGGAGTGCGAGCTGGTCGGCCTCGCGGACCTGGACACCGGCGAGGACTACGTGCGCGGGAGGATCGCCGGCTACCTCGACGACCTGCTGTCCCTCGGCGTCGACGGCTTCCGGATCGACGCGGCCAAACACATGGCCGCCGGTGACCTGGCCGACATCAAGTCCCGGCTGAGCAAGCCCGGCGTCTACTGGAAGCACGAGGCGATCCACGGCGCCGGCGAGGCCGTCTCCCCGGCCGAGTACCTCGGCAGCGGCGACGTGCAGGAGTTCCGCTACGCACGCGACCTCAAACGGGTCTTCAACGGCGAGAACCTCGCGTACCTGAAGAACTTCGGTGAGGCCTGGGGCTACATGCCCTCGGACAAGGCCGGTGCCTTCGTCACCAATCACGACACCGAACGGAACGGCGAGACCCTCACCTACAAGGACGGTGCCGCCCACACCCTGGCGCACGTGTTCATGCTGGCCTGGCCGTACGGCAGCCCCGACATCCACTCCGGCTACGAGTTCACCGACCACGACGCGGGCCCGCCGAACGGCGGCCGGGTGAAGGCCTGTCACAGCGACGGCTGGAAGTGCCAGCACGCCTGGCGCGAGATCTCCTCCATGGTCGGCTTCCGCAACACCGCACGCGGCCGGTCCGTGACCGACTGGTGGGACGACGGCGGCGACCGGATAGCGTTCGGACGCGGCACGAAGGCGTACGTCGCCATCAACCACGAGGGCTCCCCGCTGACCCGTACCTTCCAGACGTCGCTGCCCGCCGGCGACTACTGCGACGTCCAGTCCGGCAGGGGCGTCACGGTCGACGCGTCCGGCCGGTTCACCGCCACGCTGGGCGCCGACACGGCCGTGGCCCTGCACGTGGGCGCCCGCACCTGTGAAGGCGGTCCCGGTCCCGCCCCCGAGCCGGTGACCTCCGGCGTGTCCTTCGCCGTCGGTGCCAACACCAGCTGGGGCCAGAACGTCTACGTGACCGGCAACCGGCCGGAACTCGGCGACTGGAACCCGGCCGGCGCCCTCGCGCTCGACGCGGCCGCCTACCCGGTGTGGAAACGGGACGTGGAACTCCCCGAGGGCACGACCTTCCAGTACAAGTACCTTCGCAAGGACGAGGCGGGCCACGTGACCTGGGAGAGCGGCGCCAACCGCACGGCGACCGTCGGCACCACCCGGACCACCCTCAGCGACACCTGGCGCGACTGAACCCGCTCGTCGGACAGTTGCGTGTGAGCAAGCTGACACCTGCGGGGACACCGGGGCCGGCCGTTCGGGGGAAGGTAGTGTGTTCAAGGCTCGAACGGCCCCTCCTGCGACCCGCGGCGGGGACCGCGGCGCCAGCCGTCCGTCTGAGCCGCCCGCACGCGACCTCTGAAAAGTGGAGCTCATGAACGTGTCGACCGGCGGCAGACGGTTACGGAGCCGGGGCGCCACAGCAGCCCTCGTCTGCGCGCTCGTCCTGTTGCCCGGCCCCGGTTACGCGGCCCCGAACGAACCCGGCCCCCACGACGACCAGTCGATCGAGGACATCCGCACCGAACTGGACGGCCTCTACCGCGAGGCGGAGGTGGCCACCGAGGCGTACAACGCCGCGAACGTGAAGGCGGCCAAGCAGGAGAAGCGGCTGACGTCCCTGCGCGAGGATCTGACCCGTGCCGAGAAGCGGGTGAAGAACCTGCGCGACCTCGCGGGCGCTGCCGCCCGGACCCAGTACCGCGGGGGCGATCTCGCCGCAACGGGCATCCAGCTGCTGCTCGGCGACCACCCGGACCAGGCCCTCGACGAGGCGTCCCAGGCCCGCCAGGCCATGCGGGGCCTGGTCAACGTCGCCGAGACCCAGAAGACCGCCCGCGCGGAGCTGGGCGAGCAGACCGAGGCCGCCACCGAGGAGCTGCGGAAGCTCAGGAGCAGCCGCGCGGACAAGGCCGCGGCCAAGCAGAAGACCGAGAAGAAGATAGCCGCGGCCGAGCGGATCGAGGCGGGACTGGAGAAGGAACAGGCCCGCAGACTCGCCCAGTTGGAGCGGGAGAGAGCGCGGGAGGCCGAGGCCAGGTGGACGGGCTCCGACTCCGGCGGTGGCGCCTCGACGGGGAAGGGGAAAGGAAAGGGGGCGGGGCCCGGCGGCGGGACGCACGCGAGCGGCGCGGCCGCGCAGGCCGTCGGCTTCGCGATGGCGCAGATCGGCAAACCGTACGTGTGGGGCGCCGTTGGCCCCTCGTCCTACGACTGCTCGGGACTCACCTCCGCGGCCTGGGCGGCGGCCGGGCACCCCATCCCCCGCACGTCCCAGGCACAATGGGGGCAGCTGACCCGCGTAAGCCTGTCCTCGGCCCGCCCCGGAGACCTGATCATCTACTACAACGACGCCACCCACGTGGGCATGTACATCGGAGGAGGACAGATCGTCCACGCCCCGCGGCCCGGCCGCTCGATCACCACCGCGCCGGCCGCCTCCATGCCCGTCCTCGGCGTCGTACGACCCGGAGCCTGAGCGGATGACCCACTCGCCGACCCCCCGCGACGAGGGGAACCTGCCCGTCCTCGGCGCCACGCCGCTGATCCGCCTAGACGCCTACGTGGCCGAGGACGGCTCCACGGTGGTCAACGGTCACCTGCTGGAGATGGGCGGCATGCGGCCGCCCAACGAGGCGATCCTCGACGCCGTCGCCATGTTCGCCCGCACACTGCGGGCCCCGGTCGCGGCCACCGTCATCGACCGCACCGTGCAGCAGGTCGCACGCCTGCGTGTCCACCCCGACGGTTCGAGCCGGACCATCGCCGACGAGGAGGACCTGCCGCCCGGACGCGAACGCACCGCCGCGGAGGAGGAGGCGTTCCCGCCGCTCGCCCGCGTCGAGCGCATCATCCAGCACGCGCAGCGCGAGGAGCTGCACGCCGCGTTCGTCCTCGCCAGCGCACTGCGGGAGCACCTCACGCTGCGCCGCGGCGCGGAGGACGAACTCTCCCTGGAGGCACGGGCGATCGAGGCGTACCTCGCGTACCTGCGCGGCGACTACATGCTCTCCACCGTCCTCGCGCTGACCGTCGCCCGTATCCGCTGCCGCACCGACCTGGACCGGGCCGCCCCCGACGTGGCCCGTGCCACGGCGGCGTGGCAGCGACTCTGGGACGAGGGCCAGGTGGCCACCCGCGGGCAGGAACTGCTGCACATGTGGGAGCGGCTGTCCGAGGCCGGCCTGCTGCAGGAACCCGCGCACCTCGCCATGGCCCAGGCCGTACGCGGCCGGCTCGCCCGAGGCGACCGGTCGGTACCGTCCCGCGCCCCCACCACCGCGGCGGCCCTGACCGCGGGCCCGTCCCCGGTCGCCCCCGAGGACAAGCCGCTCAAGCCGACCCGCCGTGGACTGCGGCGTTTCACCCGACGGCCCGGCCGGTCCGCCGGGCCGCCGTCCTGACGGCACCGCGCGGCCGGTTCACCCGACGCCTGGACGTCCCGGGCCCCGTTCATGGTCCGCCTGTGCGGGCCGCGGGCAGGCGGGCGAGCCACTCGGTGATCGTGACGGTGGTGCCGTGTCCGGTGTGGCTGTCGAGGGTGAATTCCTGGACGAGCCGTCTGGCGCCGCTCAGGCCCAGGCCCAGACCGCCGCCAGAGGTGTATCCGTCGGTCATGGCCAGTTCGATGTCGGTGATGCCGGGGCCCTCGTCCGTGAAGGCGAGCCGGAGCCCGCGGCCGGTGCCGCTGTCGAGGTGCGCCATGTCGACGTGCCCGCCGCCGCCGTGTACGAGGGTGTTGCGGGCGAGTTCGCTCGCCGCGGTGACGAGTTTCGTCTGCTGGACGAGGCTGAAGCCGATGCGGGCGGTGGCTCGGCGCACCTGGTGGCGTACCTGGGCCAGGTCCGCGTCCGAGCTGATGTGCAGGCGGGTGGTCGGGGTCGTCGGGGGTGCCGGGGCATGCATCACGGTGCACTGCCGCAGGGGGTGCAGGTCGCACCGGGAAGGTTGAAGGGGGGGCGCGGCCGGGGAGGGCGGAGTTGTGTGCTCCGCGCAGGCGCAGCAGTCGGCGGTGAAGCAGAAGGTGCGCTTCGCGCAGGCGGGGTTGAGCCGCTGGCCGCGAGCGGACACGGTCACGCCGGGAGCCGACCCCAGCACGGCCCCTGGGGAATGTCGTGGGCGCGCCCCGGGTGCCGGTCAGGGCACCAGGGAGCGCAACAGGTCGGCTGAGAGGGCCTCGAGCAGCTGTGACTGGCAGGTGGTGAGGAAGAAGTGCCCGCCAGGCAGCATGAGCAGTTGGAAGCGCCCCGTCGTCAGCCGGCCCCAGGCCCGCAGGTCCGCGGGATCGCAGTCCGCGTCCTCGGTGCCTCCGTATGCCGAGACCGGACAGTCGAGCCGGGGACCAGGCCGGTACCGGTAGGTCTCCAGGGCCGTCGTGTCGGCCCGCAGCGCCGGCAGGTAGATCGCGCGCATGTCGGCGGATTCCCGGATCATGGGCGGGATCGCCTGGAAGCGATGGTCCAGTACGTCGATGAAGGCGTCGTCGGGCAGGATGTGCACCGGGGGGTGCCGCATCGGCGTCTGCGGTGCGGGGCGGGCCGCCACCCCGAGGTGGGCGGCCCGTAGCCCGTACCCGTCACGCAGCTCCCGTACCAGCTCGAAAGCGACCCAGGCGCCGAGACTGTAGCCGAACACGGCGAACGTTTCCCGCAGATCGGGCGCCAGGGCGGCGGCGGCCTGCTGCGCGATCTGCGCCACGCTGTGCAGCGGTGCCTCGCGCAGCCGTGCCTCCTGCCCCGGCAGTCGCAGCAGCCACGGCTCCACCGCGTCCCCCAGCCCGCGGGGCCATGCGTGGTACGCGGCGGGGCCGCCACCCGCGTACGGCACGCAGATCAGGCGCAGCACGGCCGTGGGGCGTGGCTCCGGGCGCAGGATCCACTTCTCGAAGGGAGAGGTGACCGTCGTCATGCGCGGCGTACGTCGAAGGTGAGCCGCTTCGGGTTGCACAGCGCGTAGGTCGGATACCAGACGAGCCCGGTCGGGGTGAGTTCGGTGTACCGGTCCAGGATCGCGTTGAGCGCGATCTTCGCCTCGAGCCGGGCCAGATGGGCGCCGAGGCAGTAGTGGATGCCCGTTGTGAAGGCGAGTTGGGGGTTGGGGTCGCGGTGGATGTCGAACCGGTCGGGGTCGGTGTACTTGCGCTCGTCGCGATTGGCGGAGATCAGCGAGCACAGCACCATCTTGTTGGCGGGGATGACCACGCCGCCGAGCTCCACCTCCCGGTTGGTGACCCGGCCGCCCTCGGGTACGGGTGTGCGGTAGCGCAGTACCTCTTCGACGGCGCCGGGCACCAGGCTGCGGTCTGCGCGTACCTGGGCCAGCTGGTCGGGGTGCTCGCTCAGGGTCACCATCATGTTGCCGAGCAGCGACATGGTGGTGAGGTGGCCGGCGAGCAGGAGCAGGACGGTGAAGTTGACGACCTCCTCCTCGTCCGGCGAGCGGTCGCCGACGGTCGCGGTGACCAGCTGGCTGATCAGGTCGTCGCGCGGCTCGGCGCGGCGTCGGGCGCTGAGGTCCCTGACGTAGTCCTGCAGCTCCTCCATGGCCTTCTGGACCTGCACGGCGAAGTCGGGATTGGCAGGGTTCTCGCAGGTCAGTGCCAGTTGTGCGTCCGCCGTGCGCTGAAGCACACCGCGGTCCTCGCGGGGGACGCCGATCAGGGTCGAGATGACGTTCAGCGGCAGCTGGTACGCCAGGTCCCTGGTGATGTCGATCTCGCCCCGGTCCTCGACCGCGTCCAGCAGTTCCTTGGTCAAGGTCTCGATGCGGGGGGCGAGTTCGGCCAGGGTCCGAGGTGTGAACCCCTGGGCGATGACGCCTCGGAGCTGTTTGTGTTCGGGCGGGTCCATCGTGGACAGGTTGCCCCGAGTGAACGCGTGCTGGGGTATGACCCGGCACATGTCGTTGGAGAACACTTCCCAGTCGGAGAGCACGCGGTGGACGTCCTCGTACCGGTAGACCTTCCAGGACTGCGATGGTTCGTCGAACATGACCGGGGTGTTGTCCCGGGTGTTCCGCATCCACGCGTGGAGCGCGGGGCCACCGTCGGCGAAGAACGGCGGCGCGGCCACGGAGTGGTCAGCCATGTGTCCCCTATCCTCCTCGGTTCCGCGGCGGGTCCGGCAGGAGCGGGGCCCGCACGGCTCGTCACGGCTCAGTCTTCGCCCGCGCACCGAGGAGGCGCCCCCGGGGCACACCCCAGCACCGCCCCCGGCTTTACGAGTGCTCGGCGTCGTACTGCTCGCGCCACTTGTCGAAGAGGGGGGTCAGCTCGCGCTGCATGAAGGCGTGGAAGTCCTGCATCTCGTGGAGCCGGCGGCCCGCGGGGCTGTCGTGGCCCGCAGTCCGCAGACCGTCCGAGGCGGCCTGCTCCAGGACGTCGATCACCGCGTTCTGGTTGCCCATCATCGTGGCCCAGGCGTGGTTGCGGAACCGGTAGTGCTCGCGGCGGCTGCCGGGGGCGGGCACTCGCTCGATGATGCCGATCTGGACGAGCTGCTTCACTGCCCCGGAGACGGCGCCCGAGCTGATCTGAAGCTGTTCGCAGAGGTCGCCCGCGGTCATCGTTTCCTGCTGCGTGTAGAGCAGTGCGGTCATCACCCGGGCCATGGTGCGCTGCATGCCGCTCGCCGTGAGGGAGAGTGCCAACTTCTCGGCCGCATCGCGGAGTTCTGCGTCGTTCTGGTCCATCCGGGCTCCCTGGTGCTTCCTCGGCAAGAAGGTCCTGCTCGGGGCGTGAAGTCTTGACGCCCCCTTAGCGTAACGAAAACTCGCGAAACTCCGAGTCTTTACAAAACTCTGAAAACTCAGCATAGTCGGAGTGTGATGAACGCGATCGAGCTCGGCGAGCTCACCAAGACGTACGGCACCCGCCGCGGCCTGACCGGACTGACGCTGCAGGTGAGGGCCGGAGAGGTCTTCGGCTTCCTGGGGCCGAACGGCGCGGGCAAGACCACTACCATCCGGCTGCTCCTGGACCTGATCCGCCCGACATCGGGTTCCTGCAAGGTGCTCGGCCTCGACCCGTTGGCCGACGGTGCCAAGCTTCGCGGCCGCGTGGGCTATCTGCCCGGAGACTTCGTGTGTGACGGGCGTCAGAACGTCCGCGGCTATCTGCGCTTCCTCGCCGCACTTCGCGGTGGCGTGCCGCAGGGACGAATCGACGAACTCGCCGAACGGCTCGGCCTCGACCAGAGCGCCAAGATCAAGAAGCTCTCGAAGGGCAACCGGCAGAAGGTCGGTCTGGTGCAGGCCCTGATGCATACGCCTGAGCTGCTGATCCTCGACGAGCCCACCTCCGGTCTCGACCCACTGGTCCAGCAGACCTTCCTGGATTTGATCTCCGAGGCCGCCGAACGGGGGCAGACGGTCTTCATGTCCAGCCACATCATGAGCGAGGTCGAGGCGGTCGCCCACCGCGTCGGCATCATCCGTGACGGTGCCCTCGTCGCGCTCGACAGCGTCGCCAACCTGCGTTCCGCTTCGGTCCGCGATGTGCGGATCACCTTCGTCACGCCTGTTCCGGCCGACGCGTTCACGAGGGTGCCCGGGGGCGAAGGGCTCCGTGTCGATGCCGAGGGGACCGGACTGAGCGGCCCGTTCTCCGGGAACCCGGACGACCTGATCAAGGCCCTCGCCAAGTACGACGTCGCCGGCCTCCAGGTCACCAAACCGGCCCTGGAGGACCTTTTCCACTCCTACTACGAAGGGGCGGAAGCCGCCCCGCGCCCCGCTCCGGTCTACGAGCGCTGAGCACTCCGCACCGTCAGTGGCCTCGCACACCGGACCGGAAAGGACCAACCCCCTCCATGAGTTCCGCCGTCTACACCAAGTTCTTCGCCGACAGCCGCCGTGGCCTGCTCGCCTGGGCGATCGGCGCCGCGGTCGTCGGGATGGGATACGCCAGCACCTATCCCGACCAGAAGGACAACACCGATAGCCTGCCCGCAGGGCTCCGTGACTCCCTGCACGTCGACGCCACGGCCGCCGGCTATCTCCAGGCAGCTGTCTTCGGCCTCATCCTGCCGCTGCTTCTCATGATCTACGGAATCGCCGCGGGGTTGCGTGCCACCGCGAGCGACGAGGATTCCGGCCAGTTGGACCTCTTGCTCGCGCACCCGGTCACCCGCACCAAGGTGGTGCTGCAGCGCTTCGCCAGTGTGGCCACCGGCGCCTTGGTGATCAGCTTCGTCATCTTCCTCGCGCTGCTCGCCATCCGCTCCAGCGCGGAGCTCGACAGCATCACGACCGTGGAGTTTCTGGCCCAGTGCGTGAATCTGTTCCTGTTGTCCGTGACGTTCGCGGCGCTCGCCTTCGGCCTTGGCACCGCCTTCGGCAGCAAGGTCATCACACTCGCGGGCTCCGCGGCGGTCGGCGTCGTCGCGTACATGGGCAACTCCCTCTACGCGCGGATCGGCGACGGCATCAAGTACCTGTCCCCGATGTACTACTACATCGGGGGCGAGCCGCTGCGGAACGGTTTCCAGTGGGGTGACATCGCCATCCTCGTCATCCTCTCCGCGATCTTCCTGGGCATCGGCACGGTCCGTTTCAACCGGCGCGACGTGAACTGCTGAACCGACCGTTCCGCGGCAACTCAAAGCCAACCGGCGAATCCCCCGCTGTCTGGGCCGCCGTCGGGGGCGGCCCAGACATGTTTCCGGCTCTGCCCACGGTGATCCGCGGGTTGGATCAGTCGGCGGCGCCCTGTATGAGGGCGTCGGCCTGGGAGGAGCGGCGACAGTAGACGGTCCGGCCCCGGCGGTGTGCAGTCGGGTCAGATGGTAGGAGATCGATCCGGCGGTGAGCGCGTGGAGTTTCGCCAGTTCGGCGGTCGTACGGGCCGGGCCCAGAGATTTGAGGAGCGCGAGCCGGGTGCGGCCCATGACCGGGCCGAGCGGAAACTCGGTGGCCGCGGGCTCGGCTTCCGGCTGTCCCACGGGATAGGCCAGTGCGGTGTCGCGCCGCTTGCGGACGTCGGCGAACAGCACCGGACGATACGCGTGCGTCGACGGCAGAAGGATCAGTGAGCGCGACCAGGAAATCCGGCCGTCATGCTGCTGCGCCGCACCAACGAAGCCTTCAACCAGAACGTCCGGCTGCTCACGGAGTACGTGCCGCAACCCCTGCCGGAACCCGTCGACGTCACCTTCTTCCACGCGACCCAGGGCTTCGTCGGCGAGGGCACGTACCCGCGCCCCCCATCAATCGGAACTCCCTCTGTGGATCGTCCACTCCTCCAACCCGCGGACCTGGATCACAGCGGGAGAACTCGGCACCAACGTCCTCGTCCTGGTGCCGGTAGCGGTCGGCCCACCGCTGGGCGGTGGTGGGTGAAACCTGGAAGCGTTCGGCGGCCCGGCGCAGCGGCCAGCCGTCCTCGACGACGCAGCGGGCCAGGCGCAGGCGTCCGGTCTCGGTCAGGGTGCATTACGGTGGGGCACGAGGGCCTTTCTGTTGGTGTAGACGTCGCAATCCACACCGAACCGAAAGGCCCTCACCCATTTCAAGATCGCTCAGCCGTGACGCCTGTCACTGTCCACAACCTCCCGGGACAGAACCCCTAGTCCAATGCTTCGGGGTCGAATGAAGTCCCAGCTGCTGGCTGCGTTGAACGATCTCCAGGTCGATGCGGAGGACAGCTCGGTGCTCAACGAAGTGCTTACCCCTCGCATCGTCAGGTAAGTCAGCATCTGGTCGGCACGAGTCCTCGCGCACTCCGAAGCAGGTGCTCGAGCGGGTGCTTGGGCGACGATGGTGTAGCAGCGTGATTCTACGCGGAAGCGCGGGCGAGGAGTCTTCCTGCCCGAGTGAGCGATGTTCCTTGGAATCTTCGAGTTCGAGGAGGGCTGATGTACAGTGAACAACGCCCCTGACCTGCAGAAAGCAGGCGGGGAGCCGTCTTCTAGGAGTCCAAAGTGCTGCGTACTCTGTTCAAGTCCAAGATCTAGCATTTGGGCGTTTGTGCAGGTCAGAGGTGCAGTAGGGCCGCTCAGGTCAGCAAACGGTCAGCATCGGGCGCGAGGGCGTCCTGGCTTGCTGACTTGGTGACCGTCGCGGCGGGTTGCCTGGGCGCAGATGCCCGGCTCCCGTCTGGAAGGTGCGTCACGTGGCTCGTCAGCTCGCTCGCTGTATGGGTCGTTCTGCAAGGACCGCGGCCGTGCCAGGCCGACGCGGTGCCCGCACCCGTTCACGGTCCGTTTCAAGCAATGGTCGGGGGGAGCAGGTCGAGGGGGGCGGCTTTACCACGCAGGACGATGCAATCGAGCGCTTGACGCAGATCTATGCGGAGAAGACGGCGGTCCGGCTCCCCGGCACACGGACGTACATGCACTGGACACCGTCCTGACCACGGCCGACCGGGACGCCTCCGCCGTCTATCCGGGCCTGGCCGACTTCCTGCGCTCCTGGACACCTTGGTGCCCAGCACGGATCGCCTTCGAGCGCCCCCCCAAGTTCGTCGGCCGGGTCTATTCGCGGGAGGTGGCGCGCACGTCCTCGCCCGCAAGCGCGGCTGGCACATCGCCAAGGACACCACGAGATGGCGCCGCGTCGTCCCGTCCCCAGCGCCGGAGGCCGTCGTGGAGACGGACACCGTCCACGCCCTGCCGAGCAGCGAACGCTGGTCGTCTGCGCCGGCGGCAAAGGCGCCCCCGTCACGGCCGATCACGACACCGGGGCGCTGACCGGAGTCGAAGCCGTCGTGGACGAGGACTTCACCGCCGCTTCCCTGCTCGCCTCGCCAGCAGCCCGTGCTCGACGTAACCCCTCAACTTCGGGACAGGGCCTTCCCCGAGGGGTCGATGAAGCCCAAGACCGAGGCCGCTGCCCGGTTCGTGGAACGGGCCGGTGGCCTGCTCGCTGTCGGAGCCCTCGACGCCGCGTACGCCATCGTCCACGGAACATCGGGGACGCTCGTACGACCCGAACTCCCCATCGGATGACAAGCAGCAGGCGGCGCACCGGAGAGCCGGATTCCGGGACGGTCGGCTCCTGGCCAGGGGCCAGTGGCCTCTGCTGTCACCGCCTGACGGGACCAAGACTCGAAGCAGACTGAAGGAGGATTTCCATGACCCGCACCATCACCGTCGGACTGGACGGTTCGCCGGCGAGCCTGGCTGCCGCAGACTGGGCCGCGCACGAGGCACAGCTCAGGGACCTGCCTCTGAGGCTCGTGACCGCGTGGGAGTGGCAAGCCCCCGCCTTCGCACCTGCGACCGGACTCGGCGTACCGGTGCCGCCGAGCGACCTCCAGCGGGCATCGGCACAGCACCTGCTGGCCCAGGCACGCTCCCGCGTCGGCGAGACCTGCCCCGGGCTGCGGATCGACGCGGACGAGATCGCCGGTCTGCCCGTCCCGGCTCTGCTGAAGGCCACCGAGGAGGCTGAACTGCTGGTACTGGGCTCCCGCGGACTGAGCAAGGCGGCGGGATACCTGCTCGGTTCCGTCTCCCATGCCGTCCTGGCCTCGTGCGAGCGGCCCGTCGTCCTCGTCCGTGCTGCCGAGCACAGCGAGGAGGAGGCGACGCCGAAGACCTCGGCACGCGAGGTCTGCGCCGTCTCCGGCCACCGTGACGTCGTCCTGGGCCTGGATCTGCATGAGCCCAATGACGCGGTGATCGACTTCGCGTTCCACGCGGCTTCACGGCGCGCCGCACGCATACGGATCATTCACGGTTGGACGCTGCCGCCCTACTACTACGGCGGTGCGCTCATGCCCGATCTGAACGACGGCATGGTCAAGCAGGTACGGAGCAAACTGTCCGACCTCCTGCGACCGTGGCAGGACAGGTACCCCGCTGTGGAGGTTCACGCGCAGGCCACGATCGGTGGTGCCGGGCGCCACCTGGTCGACGCCTCCTACGACGCCGCCCTCGTGGTGGTGGGCAGGCAGAACCGTCGGGCGGCGGTAGGTGCTCATATCGGTCCGGTGACCCAGGCGCTGCTGCATCATGCCGTCGCTCCGGTGGCGGTGATCTCGCACGACTGACCGAGAAGGACTGCCCAGGACAGCGAACGCAACGAGGGAGACCTTCCCTGTCCGTTCCTCAGCCCGCCTGTACGCGGTGCGCGTGACGCGCCGCGTGCAGGCGGGCTGTTTCATCGCCGGTGGCCCTGGGGCACGTGGCGGTCGGTCCGATGGAGTCGACGTTCCACTCGTGGGCCGGGGTGGTGTGGGCGGACTGGCTGTTCATGCTGGGTCTGCTGCGGATCGGGCTGGCGTTGACGGCGGGGGTGGCGCTGCGTCTGGCGGCCTTCGCGGGGTCGGTGATGATGGCGTTGATGTGGGTGGCGGAGTGGGGCTCTCACCGCCGGGCAGCTCCCGCAGGTGGTCCTGCGCCTCGGACACGCGCCACGCGTCCCGGCTCTGCCTCGGTGCGCTCTCGCCGACGTACTCGGTTGACAACGGTCCCGGCGGGCGGCCCGGCCTCGGACCAGGGGCGCTGCACCTCGGGGCCGTACGGCGGAGGGCCGGCCCGTTCGGCCCCTGTGCCGGAATGGGGCGCCGTAGCAGCCTCTCGTCGAGTAAGCGGGGCTGCGCCGTCGGCCGGTCCGCGAGGGAGGGGGGATCGTCATGGACGGCCCGGTCGTGATGGTATTGGACAGCTCGTGTGATGTTTCCGCGGTCGTGGACTTCGCGGCGCGTGAGGCGGATCGGCGAGGAGTGGCCCTGCGGTTCACACAGGCCATCGCATGGCCCAGCGGTCGGGCCATGGTGGTGTGCCTCCGTTGTCAGGGACCGCCGTGCTCATGCGGCGGCTCGGGACGGGAGGGACACCGCGGGGGGACGGGCGCCCCTCCCTGGCTCCACTCTCCGACGGATCCCGGTGCCCTGGCAGGCGCCGAAGGGCCCCTCTCGAGTCCGTCCGGCCCGGCTGGGCAGGGACCGTCGGCCCCGGCACGGCCGGCCCGCCCGGCCCGCCGCACGTCGGCGCCGGCCGCTGAGGTCACGGGCTCCCGGTCCGGTGGGACGGGGTGGGCTACTCGCGGTCGTCGATGCGGAAGCCAAGGCCGTTCACCACGCCGACCACGCCGTCGAGCCGCCAGACGGCGTGCACGAGTTCCGGCACCTGGCTACGCGCTTCCACCCGGCCGTCGAGGGTGACGACGCCGTCGCGGACAGCGACGCAGACCGCGTCGGACGGCAGCCCTATCGCAGTCACGACGATCTCCTCGGTCACCTGGCGGCGGATGTCGTCGTCCGCGCGCAGGAAGACCCGTAGCAGGTCACGGCGGGTGGCGATGCCGATGAGGCGGTCGGCCTCGTCGACCACGGGCAGTCGCTCGACGCCGCGGCGCTCCATGAGCCGGGCGGCGTCCGGCACGGTCTGCTCGGGGTGCACGGTGATGGCGGGGCTCGACATCACGTCGCCCGCCGTCACGGACTGCGGCGGAGCGGGGCCGTCCCGGTGCGCCTGGTTGCGTACGAGGTCGCTGCCGGACAGGACGCCGAGGACCTTGTCGTCGGCGTCGACCACCGGCAGTCCGTTGATCCGGTGGTGGTCGAGCAACCGGACGACCTCTTTGAACGGTGTCGTCCGGCGGGCGTGGACGACGTCTCTGGTCATTACCTCGCCGACGATGTGAGCGGTCACGGCGGATCTCCTTTGCGAGCGCGGGGGAGGGCCGGAGCCCGGTTCGGCTCCGGCTCCCCGCCAGGTCGGGCGGGCGCCGTGTGGCGCCTACTTCTGCGGGCCGCCGCGCCACGGGGGCGGGGCGTCCGTCCGGCGGGTGGTGTCGCTTCGGTGGGTGACGCGTTCGGTGGCGGAGCGCAGCCGGTCGTGGAGCCGGTCGGCGAGTTCGCGGGCGCTCGCCTCGCGCGCGTGGACGACGACGAGGTCGGTGCCGACCCGGATGTCGGTGCGGCCGGACCAGGGCAGTTCCACATGGTGGGCCGATGCCCGCCGTACGCGCACCTCACCGTTCACGGGCGGCAGGCCGGGTCGGTCCAGAGCGGCGGCGACCTTCTCGTGGAGGTAGGCGAGAGATTCCTCGTGCACCTCGCCGTCGGCGCGGACCAGCACAGCGGCGGTCTCACGGGTACCGATGTCCTTGGCGGTCATGTGTTCCACTCCCTGCGATCGTTCTGCGTCGCCTCAAGCCTGCTGCGCCGGTCGCTCCCCTCCCAGGGGCGACCGGTCCCGGAGGGAGGAGCGGCCGGTCCCCGGCACGAGGGCCGAGCGGCCCCGCCCCGCGGTTCACCTGCTGTCGCTCCCCTCGGTTTCCTCCAGCGCCGCCCGCCCCGCCTCCAGCCGCGCCACCGGCACCCGGAACGGCGAGCAGGAGACGTAGTCCAGTCCGGCGGTGTGGAAGAAGTGCACCGAGTCGGGGTCGCCGCCGTGCTCACCGCACACCCCGATCTTGAGGTCCGGGCGGGTGGCGTGGCCCTCGGCGACCGCGATGTTCACCAGTCGGCCGACCCCCTCGCGGTCGAGCGCCTCGAAGGGGGAGGTGGAGAAGACGCCCTTGTCCAGGTAGGCGGAGAAGAACTCCGCCTCGACGTCGTCGCGGGAGAAGCCCCAGGTCGTCTGGGTCAGGTCATTGGTGCCGAAGGAGAAGAACTCGGCTTCCTCGGCGATCCGGCCCGCGGTCAGGGCGGCCCTGGGCAACTCGATCATGGTGCCGACCGGGCAGTCGAGGACGACTCCGGCCGCCCGTGAGATCTCGGCCAGCACCCGCTGCACCTCCGCGCGCACGAGGCGCAGTTCGCGGACGTCACCGACGAGCGGGACCATGATCTCCGCCTTGGGTGTGCCACCGGCCAGCAGGCGCTCGGTCACGGCCTCACCGATCGCCCGGACCTGCATGGCGACCAGGCCGGGCACGACCAGGCCCAGGCGTACGCCGCGCAGCCCGAGCATCGGGTTCTCCTCGTGCATGCGGTTCACCGCGCCGAGCAGTTCGACGTCGTGCGTGTCCGGCTCCTCGCCACGGGCCTGAGCGGTGGCGATCCGCACCGCCAGTTCGGTGTGGTCGGGCAGAAATTCGTGCAGTGGCGGGTCCAGCAGCCGGATGGTGACCGGCAGACCGTCCATGGCCTCCAGGATGCCGACGAAGTCCCGCCGCTGCAGCGGCAGGAGGTCCGCCAGGGCCCGGTCGCGCTCGGCGTCCGTGCCGGCCAGGATCATCTGCTCGACCAGCTTGCGGCGGTCACCGAGGAACATGTGCTCGGTGCGGCACAGGCCGATGCCCTGCGCTCCGAACCGGCGGGCCCGGACGGCGTCCTCCGGGGTGTCGGCGTTGGCCCGCACCTCCAGCCGCCGCACGGTGTCGGCGCGGGCCAACGCCCGGGCCACCGCGTCGACCACGTCCACGCCCTGCGAGCCACCGCCGCCCCGGGCGTCCTCCAGATACCGGATCACCGCCGAGTCCACCAGCGGCACCGAACCGGCGTACACCGCTCCTGCGGAGCCGTCCACCGAGACGACTGTGCCCTCCTCGACCACGGTGCCGTCCGCGGCGGTGAAGCGCCGGGCCTCGGTGTCCACGGTGAGCTCCTCGGCGCCGCACACGCAGACCTTGCCCATGCCGCGGGCGACGACGGCCGCGTGGCTGGTCTTGCCACCCCGGCTGGTGAGGACCGCCTGAGCGGCGATCATGCCGGGCAGGTCGTCCGGGGTGGTCTCCTGACGGACCAGGACCACCTTCTCGCCGGCCGCGGCGCGGCGCACCGCCTGGGCGGAGTCGAAGACCACGGTCCCGACCGCCGCGCCGGGAGAGGCAGGGACGCCGTGGGCGAGCGCGGTACCGGTCGCGGAGGCGTCGAAGCGCGGGAACATCAGCCGGGCCAGGCCCTCGCCGCTCACCCGGGCCAGCGCCTCGTCCGGGGTGATGAGCCCTTCGTCGGCCAGCTCGGCGGCGAGAACGAAGGCGGCCTCGGCGGTGCGCTTGCCGACCCGGGTCTGGAGCATCCACAGGGTGCCGCGTTCGATGGTGAACTCGATGTCGCACAGATCCCGGTAGTGGCGTTCCAGGGTGCGCATGTGCGTGCGCAGCCCGTCGTAGGACCTGGCGTCCAGGCGCTTCAGCTCGGTCAGCGGCACGGTGTTGCGGATGCCGGCGACGACGTCCTCGCCCTGCGCGTCGGGCAGGTAGTCGCCGTACAGGCCGGAACGGCCGGTGGCCGGGTCGCGGGTGAAGGCGACGCCACTGCCGGAGTCGGCCCCGAGGTTGCCGAAGACCATGCGCTGGACGTTGACGGCGGTACCCAAATCGTCGGCGATGTGCTCGCGGCGCCGGTACAGGCGGGCGCGTTCGCCGTTCCAGGACTCGAAGACCGCCAGGATTGCCCGGCGCAGCTGCTCGGTGGGGGACTGGGGGAAGTGGTCACCTGTCTCCAGGTGGATCAGGTTCTTGTACGTCTCGACCAGCTCGGCCAGGTCGGATGCCGTCAGGTGCACATCGTCCTGGACGCCGCGCAGGTCCTTGAGGAGGGCGAGGGAACGCTCGAAGCGGGAGGAGTCGACGCCCATGACCGTGCTGTCGAACATCTGGACGAGGCGGCGGTAGGAGTCCCAGGCGAAGCGTTCGTTGCCGGAGACCTTGGCAAGCCCGAGGACGGAGTCGTCGTTGAGGCCGATGTCGAGGATCGTCTCCATCATGCCGGGCATGGAGAACTTCGCGCCGGAGCGGACGGACAGCAGCAGCGGGTCGTCCGGTTGCCCCAGCGAACGGCCGGCGGAGGCTTCGAGGCCCGCCAGGTGTGCGGAGACCTCCTCCCACAGGCTCGCGGGTTCGCTACCTGTCTCCAGGAAGGCGCGGCACGCCTCGGTGATGAGGGTGAATCCCGGCGGTACGGGAAGCCCGAGCCGGGTCATCTCCGCCAGGTTCGATCCCTTGCCGCCGAGGAGATCGGCCATGTCACGGCCTCCCTCGGTGAAGTCGTACACGTAACGGACCATGACGCTGCGCTCCTCAAGCGTTGGGGCGTGATGACTCCAGCGTCGGACGGGGGCGGGCCCGACGCGAGGTGCCGGCCGTCCCGCGTGAGGGACCGGTCGGCCCCCGATGAGCCCTTGCCATTCAGGAGGGACCATCGGCGCCCTGCCGGGGCTGTACGGCCCGTGGGCCACCGGCACGGCCGGGCCGAGGCTCGAAGCCATCGGATTCCGACGACCAGGGAGGGGACACGTCATGCCGCACGACATCGTGGTGGGGATCGACGGATCGACCGAAGGACTAGCCGCCGCACACTGGGCTGCCCAGGAGGCTCAGCGGCGAGGAACCGGACTCGGCGTGATCCACGTCTGGCACAGCCACCCCCACCCCGCGCCGTATGTCCCCATGGACAGCACCGAGCGCGACTGGGCCGAGCAGCTCCTGGGCGAGGCAGTACGCAGTGTCCGGGCCGCCCACCCAGGGCTACGGATCACCGGCCGACTCGTGTGCGACTCCACGGTGACCGGCTTGCTCAAGGCCGCGGACGACACCGACCTGCTGGTCCTCGGTTCCCGTGGCCTCGGGCCTGTGGGCGGCTTTCTCACGGGCTCCGTGTCCCAGCGAGTCGTCGGCCGGTCCGCCCGCCCGGTCGTCCTGGTCCGCGCGGGACGGTCCGCCGCCGACGAGCACCTGCCGGCCACCGACGGCGTCGCCCCCGAGGAGATACCACAGACGCCCTACCGCCAGGTGGTCCTGGGGCTGCAGACGGACCGTCCTTGCGACGAACTGATCGAGTTCGCCTTCGACGCCGCCCTCCGGCGTGGCACCGGCCTGTCCGTGGTCCACGCTTTCCGGACCGCCTTCCGGCCCGCCCCCGTTCCGTCCGTGCCACTGGTGTCCGCGGCTCCGGAGGGCCCGGCTCCCGTTCCGTGGCCGCAGGCTCAGGCACTGGCGGACCAGGAGCGCACCGTGGCGGCGGTACTGCGTCCCTGGCGGGAGAAGTACCCGACCGTCCCCGTGACCGAGACAGTCACCGAGGGGCGCGCCGCGGTGGTTCTGGTGCGGGCCGCTCAGGACGCGGGCCTCCTGGTCGTGGGCCGCCGCGGGCTCGATCACCAGGTCGGTGTCTTCACGGGGCCGGTCACGCACGCCGTCCTGCACCATGTCGGATGTCCCGTCGCCGTGGTTCCGCACGACTGACACCACGGCGGCCGGTCGGGGCCGAAAGTCCCGGCCGGCCGGGGCCGCACGGGACCACCCGGTGCCCTGTCCGGCACTCCTCGCCGCGGACCCGCACGACGAGCATCGACAGTGACAAGACCGTACGACGAGAGGACCTGTGATGACCGCTACGGTGACAGCCGGCCCCCGGACCGCCGACGCCTGGCGGCAGTTCGCCGGGAGCGGGTGGCGCGAGCGCATCGACGTGCGCGACTTCATCCAGGCCAACTACACGCCCTACGAGGGCGACGCCTCCTTCCTGGCCGGCCCCACGGACCGCACCCGAGCGGTCTGGGAGAAGGTCAGTGCGCTGTTCCCGGAGGAGCGGCGCAGGGGCGTGCTCGACGTGGACGCCGCCACCCCCTCCACCATCACCTCGCACGCCCCCGGTTACATCGACCGCGACCGCGAGCTGATCGTCGGCCTGCAGACGGAAGCCCCGCTGAAGCGGGCGATCATGCCCAACGGCGGCCTGCGCATGGTGGAGAACGGGCTGAAGGCGTACGGCTACGAGCCCGACCCGTTCGTCACGAAGGTGTTCGACACCTACCGCAAGACCCACAACGCGGGCGTCTTCGACGCCTACACCCCCGCCATGCGTGCCGCCCGCAAGGTCGGCATCATCACCGGACTGCCCGACGCCTACGGCCGCGGCAGGATCATCGGGGACTACCGCCGCGTCGCCCTGTACGGCACCGACCGGCTCACCGAGGCCAAGCGTGCCGAGCGGGCCCTGCTGGACGCCCGGCCGTCCACCGCCGACGTCGTCCGCGACCGCGAGGAACTCGCCGAGCAGATCCGGGCGCTGGGAGAGCTGGCCGAGATGGCCGCGTCCTACGGCTGTGACGTCACCCGGCCCGCGGCCACCGCGCACGAGGCCGTTCAGTGGCTCTACCTCGGCTTCCTCGCCGCGGTGAAGGAGCAGAACGGCGCGGCCATGTCACTGGGCCGTACCTCCACCTTCCTGGACGTCTACCTCCAGCACGACCTCGACGAGGGGCTCCTCGACGAGAGGCGTGTCCAGGAGCTGATCGACGACTTCGTCATCAAGCTGCGCATCGTGCGCTTCCTGCGCACCCCCGAGTACGACGCCCTGTTCTCCGGCGATCCGACCTGGGTGACGGAGTCCATCGGCGGCATCGGCGCAGACGGCCGCCCGCTGGTCACCCGCACCTCCTTCCGCTTCCTGCAGACCCTCTACAACCTCGGCCCCGCACCGGAACCGAACCTGACCGTGCTGTGGTCGCCCCGCCTGCCGGCCGGTTTCAAGGAGTTCTGCGCCCAGGTGTCCATCGACACCAGCGCCGTCCAGTACGAGTCCGACGACCTGATGCGCCCGCGCACCGGCGACGACACCGCCATCGCCTGCTGCGTCTCCGCGATGGCGGTCGGCAAGCAAATGCAGTTCTTCGGCGCCCGCGTCAACCTCGCCAAGGCGCTGCTGTACGCCGTCAACGGCGGCCGGGACGAGATGACCGGCGACCAGATCACCCCGGAGATGCCCCCGCTGACCGGCGAGTACCTGGACTACGACCAACTGTCGGCCGCCTACGACCGCGTACTGGACTGGCTGGCCCAGACCTACGTCGACGCACTCAACGTCATCCACTACATGCACGACAAGTACGCCTACGAGCGCATCGAGATGGCCCTGCACGACCACCCCGTGCACCGCTTCATGGCGTGCGGCATCGCCGGGCTCTCGGTCGCCGCCGACAGCCTCTCCGCCGTCAAGCACGCCCGGGTCAAGGTCATCCGTGACGCGACCGGACTGGCCGTGGACTTCCACACCGAGGGCGACTTCCCGGCGTACGGCAACAACGACGACCGCGCCGACGCGATCGCCGTCGCCCTGGTGGAGTCGTTCATGGCGAAGGTGCGCGAGCACCCCACCTACCGCGACGCCGAACACACGCAGTCGGTGCTGACCATCACCTCCAACGTCGTGTACGGCCACCACACCGGCAACACCCCCGACGGTCGCCGCGCCGGACAGCCCTTCGCGCCCGGCGCCAACCCGATGAACGGCCGCGACAAGCACGGCGTGGCCGCCTCCGCCCTCTCGGTGGCCAAGCTGCCCTACGAGGCGGCACGCGACGGCATCTCCCTGACCACCACGATCACCCCCGAAGGGCTGGGCCACGTCCCCGAGGAGCGGGCCGGTCACCTGGTCGGCATCCTCGACGCCTACATGTCCGCTGGCGGCTTCCACATGAACGTCAACGTGCTGGACCGCGCCGTGCTGGAGGACGCGATGGAACACCCGGAGAAGTACCCCGAGCTGACGATCAGGGTCTCCGGCTACGCGGTGAACTTCGTCCGCCTGACCCGCGAGCAGCAGCTCGACGTGATCAGCCGCACCTTCCACGGATCGCTGTGAGCACGATGCCCCCGACCGTGGCAGCGGGATCGGTCACCGGCCGCATCCACTCCTGGGACCTGTCCACCGGCGTGGACGGTCCCGGGACCCGCTTCGTCCTCTTCGCCAGCGGCTGCCCCCTGCGCTGCCTCTACTGCGCCAACCCCGACACCTGGCAGATGCGAGACGGCCGGGAGGCCACCGTCGACGAGGTGATGGCGGAGATCGACAAGTACCGGGACTTCCTCGTCACGGCCGGCGGGGGAGTGACCCTCACCGGCGGCGAACCCCTGCTCCAGCCGGCCTTCACCGCGGCGGTCCTGCGCCGCTGCAAGGAGGCCGGCCTGCACACCGCCCTCGACACCTCCGGCTTCCTCGGCGCCCGCGCCACGGACACGCTCCTGGCCGACACCGACCTGGTGCTGCTGGACATCAAGTCGTTCGACGTCCCGACGTACCGGAAGCTGACGGGCGGCGCCCTCGCCCCCACCCTGAACTTCGCCACCCGGCTCGACGGGCTGGGCAAGCGCGTGTGGATCAGGTACGTCCTGGTGCCCGGCTGGACCGACGACGAGGAGGCCGTCGACGGACTCGCCGGATTCCTCTCCGGCCTCGCCTGCGTGGAGCGGGTCGACATCCTGCCGTTCCACGAGCTCGGCGCCGCCAAGTACGACGCTCTGGGCATCCCCTTTCCCCTGCGTGACGCCCCGGTCCCCGATCGGGCGCTGGTGGACCGGGTGCGTGGCCAGTTCCGCGAGCGCGGCCTCATGGCCCACTGACGCAGGCGAAATCGGGGCCGACCGGCCCTGGACCTCGGCCATCCTGGGAAGAAAGGATTCCGACACAGACCGAGGCATTGCGAGGAGCAATCGATGGCGCACAGCGAGCAGGGCGACAGCACGGGAAGCCCGATCAAGGTCTTCCTCCTGGACGACCACGAAGTGGTACGACGCGGGGTGCACGACCTGCTGGACGACGAACCGGACATCACCGTGGTCGGAGAAGCCGCGACGGTGGAACAGGCGCTGGTCCGGGTTCCCGCCCTGCGCCCCGACGTGGCCGTCCTCGACGTGCGCCTGCCCGACGGAGACGGCGTGACCGTCTGCCGCGAGCTGCGGTCGCAGATGCCGGACCTGGCCTGCCTGATGCTGACCTCCTTCGACGACGAGGAGGCGCTGCTGGATTCGATCATGGCGGGGGCGGCCGGATACGTCCTCAAGCAGATCCAGGGCTCGGACCTGGTCTCCGCCGTGCGCACGGTGGCCCGCGGCCAGTCGCTGCTGGACGCCAGCGCCACGACCAAGCTGATGGCACGGCTGCGGGGCGGCGGGCAGCAGCCGGCCGAGGAGCCGGAGATGCTGCCGGGTCTCACCGACCGGGAACGCGAGATCCTCGAACTGATCGGCGAAGGGCTCACCAACCGGCAGATCGGCCAGCGGCTCTACCTGGCCGAGAAGACGGTCAAGAACCACATCTCCCGCCTGCTCGCCAAGCTCGGCGTGGAACGCCGTATCCAGGCCGCCGTCATCGCCACCCAGGCACGCGACCGGATGCGCGGCGAAGGCCAGTAACGGGCCGAGTCCCTCGCTCGGCCCCGCACCCGGTCCCGTGGGGGCCGAAGGTCCCCACGGCCCGCCCCCGCCCGGCCCATACCCGCACGGACTCCCGGGCGGCAGGCTGAGAGCGGTCCCGGAACACCGCCGGGCATCGCCGCACCAAGGGGAGGACGGAAGACATGACCGTGCGAGTGGGTATCAACGGCTTCGGCCGGGTCGGCCGGAACTACCTGCGTTGCGTCCTGGAACGCACCGGCGCCGCGGCAGCGCCGCTGGAGGTGGTGGCGGTCAACGACGTCACCTCCCCGGCGGCGCTCGCGCACCTGCTGACGTACGACTCGACGTACGGCCGGCTGAACCGCCCCGTCGAGCACGACGAGACCTCGCTGACCGTGGACGGACACCGCATCGCGGTGACCGCCGAGCGCGACCCGGCCGCGCTGGACTGGGGCGGCCTCGGCGTGGACGTGGTGATCGAGTCCACCGGCCGCTTCCGCACCCGCGACCAGGCCGGCCTGCACCTGGCGGCCGGCGCGCGCAAGGTACTCCTGTCCGTGCCCGGCAAGGACGTCGACGCCACGATCGTCATGGGCGTCAACGAGGGCACGTACGACCCGGAGAACCACCACGTGATCTCCAACGCCTCGTGCACCACCAACTGCGTGGCTCCCATGGTCAAGGTCCTCGACGAGCACTTCGGCGTCGTCAAGGGACTGATGACCACGATCCACGGCTACACCAACGACCAGGTGGTCCTGGACGGCCCCCACACGGACCTGCGCCGGGGCCGCTCTGCGGCGGTCAACATCATCCCCACCACCACCGGCGCCGCCCGCGCCGTCGGCCTGGTCCTGCCCGAGCTGGCGGGCACGCTGGACGGCAGCGCCGTGCGCGTTCCGGTCGAGGACGGCTCGCTGACCGACCTGACCGTGGTACTCGAGCGGGCGGTGAGCGCGGAGGAGATCAACGCCGCCTACCGCGAGGCCGCCGAGGGGCCGCTGAAGGACGTCCTGCGGGTGTCCGACGCCCCGATCGTCTCCCGCGACGTGGTCGGCGACCCCGCATCCTGCGTCCTGGACGCCCCCCTCACTCAGACCCAAGGCGACCTGGTCAAGGTCTTCGGCTGGTACGACAACGAATGGGGCTACACGAACCGCCTGCTCGACCTCACCTCGTACGTCGCGGCCCGACTGCCCCGGAGCTGACGGTTCCGGCCAGCCGGCCCTGCGGCTGCGCTGATCCCTTATCGTCTCCCTGTTCGAGCCGCTACCGTGGCAGGTGCACGGTAAGGCTGCCGACATGCGGTGAGGCGTTGGAGGAGCAGCGGTGGAGAACGCCGACGAGGCCCACGAGGCACGGGTACGGCTGCCCCAGCTGCGGCTGGACGAGCTGCTGGAGGAACTGCAGGCCCGGCTGGACGCGGCACGCGGCACCCGGGACCGGGTCCACAGCCTCCTGGAGGCCGTGCTGTCGGTCGGCCGCGAGCTCGACCTGGAGCAGGCGCTGCGCAGCATCGTCGAGGCCGCGGCGGCCCTGGTCGACGCGGAGTACGCGGCGCTGGGGGTGATCGGTCCGGACGGCAAGCGGCTGTCGGCCTTCCACACGGTGGGCGTCGACGCGGAGCAGATCGCGCGCATCGGCCCCTACCCGGAGGGCCACGGCATCCTGGGCGAGCTGATCCGCCACCCCGAGCCGCTGCGTCTGACCAAGCTCTCCGACCACCCCGCTTCCTACGGGTTCCCGGCCCACCACCCGCCGATGAACACCTTCCTCGGCGTACCGATCCGGGTGCGTGACCACATCTTCGGCAACCTGTATTTGACGGAGAAGCGCGGCGGGCAGCAGTTCGACGAGGACGACGAGTCGGTGCTGGCGACGCTGGCCGTGGCGGCCGGCGTCGCGATCGACAACGCCCGTCTCTACGAGGAGTCCCGGCTGCGCGAGCGCTGGCTCCAGGTGAACGCCGAGATCACTCACACCCTGATGTCCGGCGCGGACCAGGGCGGTGTGCTGGCGCTGATCGCGGAGCGTGCCCGGGAGATCACCGCTTCCGCCCTGAGCGTGGTGGCCATGTCGGTGAGCGGAACCGACAACCTCGCCGTCGAACTCGCCATCGGCCAGGAGGCCGACGCATGGCGCGGGATCGTACTGCCCACGGAGGGCACGCTCATCGGGCAGGCGTTCGTCCGGCGGGCACCGGTCAGCAGCCCGGACGTCTCGTGCGACTCCCGGGTCTCCGCCGGTCCGCCACGCTTCGCAGGGCTCGGACCGGCCGTCGCCGTGCCGATCGGCACGGGCGACGAGGCTCGCGGTGTGGTGCTGCTGGTCCGGCAGTCCGGCGGCCGGGAGTTCTCCGAGAAGGAGACCGAGCCGCTCCAGGTCTTCGCCGCCCAGGCCGCCGTCGCGATGGAACTGGCGGAACGACGCGCGGACGCCGAACAGATCACCCTGCTGGAGGACCGCGACCGGATCGCCCGTGACCTCCACGACCTGGCCATCCAACGGCTCTTCGCCACCGGCATGACCCTGCAGAGCGCCGGTCGCCGCGTCCAGGACGCCATGGCCTCCGAGCGGATCCTGCGGGCCGTGGACGACCTCGACGAAACCATCAAGATCATCAGGTCGACGATCTTCGGCCTCCGCTTCCGCGACGACGACGCGGCGCCCGGCCTGCGCTCCCGCGCGGTGCGCGCGATCGGCGAGGCCGCCCCGCTCCTCGGCTTCGCTCCCAGCGTCCGCATGGAGGGCCTGCTCGACACGCACGTGCCGACCCAGACCGCCGACCACGTCATGGCCGTCCTCACAGAATCCCTGACCAACGTCGCCCGGCACGCCGGCGCCGACCGCACCGACGTCGTGCTGGAGACGGACGGCAAGCAGGTCCGCCTGACGGTCACGGACAACGGCGTCGGCATCCCGGACGGAGGCCGCCGCAGCGGTCTGACCAACATGGCCGAGCGAGCGCGGAAGCTCGGCGGCGACCTGGAGCTGGAAAGCCCCGGCGGCAAGGGGACGCGGCTGGTGTGGCACGCGCCGCTGGCGCAGTCCCCGGACACGGCGCAGCCCGGCCGGTCCGCCCGGTGACACAGGGTGCCGGCGGCGAGCGGCACCTTGAGGGCTCCTGCCGAACAGGGACGGCCGCACTGGGACCATCGGCATACGGCGCGCGGGTCCCTCGGCCCATGACGGCGGACCGCGACCGCGGTCCAATTGAGGTGCCGAGGCGGACGACCGGGCCCGGCCCGGCCGGCCGGCCCGGCCCGCCGGCCCGGCTCGGGTGGGCGGAGCAGCCGCTGCGGACGCACCATCAACGTCACACGACTCGCGCCCCAGGATCTTCCGGCTTCCATGGGACGCGTCGTCCTGGACACTGCCCGTGCTCCGCACGACAGCCGGGCCCCGTGGCTGTCGCTGACGGCCGAGGAGGCGCGGCGCTTGGCCGGTCTGCTGCTCTTCCAGGCCGCCGCCGTGGAGCCCGCCCCTGACGGGCCGGCCGGACGCGTCGACGTGACGCCTGTCGCCGGCGACGCCTTCGAAGTGCGGGTACGGGGACACGTCCTGACCGTTGACCAGCCATGGACCGCCGGTGGCAGGGACACGGCACCCACGCCCGTGGAACTCTTCATCGCGTCCGTGGCCTCCTGCACCGCGCACTGCGCGGGCCGGTACCTGGACCGGCATGGCCTCAGCCGGGACGGCCTGACCGTCCGGGCGGACTTCCGCATGGCCGACGACCGTCCCGCACGGGTCGCCTCCCTGTCGATGACCGTCCACGCCCCGTCCCTGCCCGCCGAGCGGCTGACCGCGCTGCGAGCGGTGGTCTCGCACTGCACGGTGAGCAACACACTGGCCGGCGCTCCCGACATGCGGGTGCACGTCCGATGCGAGCCGGACAGTGCGGAGACACCACAGGCCGTGGAACTCGGGCACGTCGACGCGGGGTGACACGCGCGGCAGACGGGCACGGAGTGCTCACGCTGACCGACTTCGGCAGAGCACCGCCCGGTCGCGTCGTCGACGGGACCGGGCGGCACGCGTGGTCACACGTTGGCTTCCACTACCTCCTCGACCGGGCGGCGCGGTGACGCGGGACCCTCGTACCCGAGCCGGATCACCATTTGCGTGTACACGCGAGGACCGTCGGCCGGCAGACCGTCGAGGGCCCGGCGCAGATCGGGCCACTCCATGGCCTGGTGAAGAAGCGACGCGCGCACCCCGCGTCGGGTGGCCAGCAGAAGCACGTGTTCCAGGGCCTGGCCGGCCCGCAGCCAGTCCGTCCGCCGGTCGTGTGCCGTGGACAGCAGCGCGAGCGTAGGACGCGTCTCGAAGGCGCGGGCGGGCAGCACCTCCGGGTGCCGGTGGGCCCCGAAGTCCCGCATCGGCATGCGCTCCAGGGCGTCCTGCGGGCCGAGAACCGCTGCCGGGAGCCCCAGCCACGGGGAGTGCGGGCCACTGACCAGCCGACGGCTCTCCGCCGCGCGGTCGGTGTCGGCCCGGTTGCGCCACTCCGCCTCCCTCGTGGCGCGCAACACCCGCTCGGTGTCGTTGCGCCCCGGGAAACGCAGGGTCGCACCCTCCAGATGGGCTGCCTCGGCCAGCTCGGCGAGCAGGTCCGACGGCAGCGGTCGCCCGGAGAAGGGGAAACGACTGCTGTGCCGGCGCCACACCGCCTCGTACAAGCCGGTCGACGGCGCACCACGCACCGCTTCGGCGAGCCGGACCGTGGCGAGCAGAGCGGGACGGTCCGGGCACGGGACCAGCCGGGTCACCGGCTCCCAGCCGAAGTGGGCGGCGGCGACACGCAGGTTGAGGACCGCGCAGCCCACGGACAAATGCACGGCGCGGCCCACCGGGTCGGTGTGGCGCAGCGCCCGGTCAGCGGCGGCGTCGATCCGTACCGTGCGGGTGTCGGTATCGAGCCGGAAGCGCCAGGGCTGGGTGTTGTGCAGGGACGGCGCGGCCACGGCTGCCGCGATCAACCGCTCCACGGCCGGAGCGTCGAGGGCCGTCGAGCTCATCGGGACTCCTTCCCGCCCACGTCCGAGGGCGGCTGGGCTGGTGGGTGAACCCTTCCCAGCCTTTGCCCCCCGCCGGCCCGCGCGTAAGGGGCCATCCGGTCACCGCCCGGCACCGTTCGGCCTTGTCTTCCCGTGGTGGCCGAAGGTCCCTGTGGATTGGGGCTGTTGGGGCCCTGGGGTGTGGACCTTCGGCGTCGGGTGCGGGGTGGTGGGGTCCGGGAGAGTGAGTGGTGTCAGGCACCAGCCGGATCTTCTCTGAAGGAGTCACTGCCATGGCCGTGCACCAGTCCACGCACCGTAGTTCGGGTTTCCGTCTGCCGTCGTTCCGCCGTAACGGCGTCGTTCCCGCGCCCAGGGCGGCGGGGTCGGTGGAGGCCGGCGCGTTTACCGCTCGGGCCTGTGTGTTCGCGTCGGCCAGGGTGCTGATGGGGTTCGTGTTCCTGTGGGCGTTCCTGGACAAGACGTTCGGGTTCGGTTACGCCACCGCGTCCGGGAAGGGCTGGGTCGACGGTGGTTCGCCCACGGAGGGCTTCCTGGGGCATGTGGCGGTCGGTCCGATGGAGTCGACGTTCCACGCGTGGGCGGGGGCGGCGTGGGCGGACTGGCTGTTCATGCTGGGTCTGCTGGGGATCGGGCTGGCCCTGACCGCGGGGGTGGCGCTGCGTCTGGCGGCCTTCGCGGGGACGGTGATGATGGCGTTGATGTGGGTGGCGGAGTGGCCGCCGGCCAAGCACCTGTCCGACGGGTCGGCGAGCATGTCGACGAACCCGTTCGCCGACTACCACCTGGTGTACGCCGTGGTGCTGATCGCGCTGGCCGCGGTCTCGGCCGGGAACGTCTTCGGGCTGGGCCGACTGTGGGCGCGGCTCCCCATCGTCCGCGACCACGCGTGGCTGTGCTGAACACGACTGGTGGGGCGGGACCACCCAAGGACCCCCCGCTTGCCGGCAGGGACCGTCGGCCGCACTCCGGGACCACAGGCCCCTGCCCCCCGGCACCGCCCGAAGAGACGCTGAGAACAGACCAATGACACAGGAGGTGGCCGGCATGGCCCGCACGATCACCGTAGGACTCGACGGCTCGTCCGAGAGCCGGGCAGCCGCAGAGTGGGCGGCCCGCGAAGCCGCGCTGCGCCAGGTGCCGGTACGGCTGCTTCACGTGTGGCAGCCGGTACCGGAGCCCATGGCCCAGGCCCCGCTCCTCGGCGCCGAAACACACCAGCACTGGTCCGAGCGCATCCCCCGGGAAGCCGCCGAAGGGCTGAGGCTGCGACACCCCGGCGTCGAGGTGACCACCGAGCAGCGGGCCGGGGCCCCGGCGGAGGTGCTGCTCGAAGCCGCTCGCGACGCGGAACTGCTGGTGCTGGGCTCGCGTGCCCTGAGCGGCCTCACGGGTTTCCTGATCGGGTCCGTCGGCCAGTCCGTGGTCGCCCGTGCCGAGGTGCCAGTTGTTCTCGTCCGGGCCGGCGAACAGGCCGCCGACGAACACGTCAAGGACCCCACCGGCATACCGTCCGCCGCCACCGGCTTCCGGCCCGTGGTCCTGGGCCTGGACACCGACAGCCCCGACGAGACGGTCATCACCTTCGCGTTCGAGGAAGCCCGGCGCCAAGAGGCCACGCTGACCGTCGTCACGGGCTGGAACCTGCCGCCCTACTACGTCTACAGCCTGGCCGCCGGCGTCGACCCCCGCGAGGACATCATCCGCGAGCAGGCCGCCGCCCTCACCGAAGCGCTCCGGCCGTGGCGGGAGAAGTACCCGGACGTCGAGGTGACCGAACAGTCCAGGCTCGGCAGCCCCGCCAACCACCTGGTGGACGCGGCCCACGAGGCGTCCCTCGTCGTCGTCGGCCGCCGCATCCGCCGCAGCCCGTTCGGCATGCACATCGGCGCCGTGGCCCACGCGGTCATGCACCACGCCACCACCCCCGTCGCTGTCGTCGCGCACGACTGACGCGGCCCACCGAAGGCAAGCACAGAAGGAGCAGGACCATGAAGGCAGCGGTCGTCCGGGAGTTCGGCAAGCCCCTGGTCATCGAGGACAGGCCCGATCCGGAGCCCGGTCCGGGGCAGGTGCTCGTAGCCGTCGAGGCATCCGGCCTGTGCCACACCGACATCCACGCCGCGCACGGCGACTGGCCGGTCAAGCCCACCCCGCCGTTCGTCCCCGGGCACGAGGGCGTCGGCCTGGTCGAGAAGCTGGGCGCCGGCGTTACCCACCTCGCCGTCGGACAACGCGTCGCCGTGCCCTGGCTCGGCAAGGCGTGCGGACGGTGCGAGCACTGCCGGTCCGGCTGGGAGACCCTGTGCGAGGACCAGGTCAACACCGGGTACGGCTGCGACGGCGGGTACGCCGAGAAGATGCTGGCCTGGGCCGACTTCGCCCAGCCGGTGCCCGAGGGCGTCAGCGCCCTCGACGCCGCCCCGCTCACCTGCGCGGGCGTCACCACCTACAAGGCGCTGAAGGTCGCGGACGTCCGGCCCGCCCAGCTTGTCGCCATCTCGGGCGTGGGCGGACTCGGGCACCTCGCGGTGCAGTACGCGAAGATCGCCGGGGCCCGGGTCGCCGCGATCGATGTCACCGACGACAAGCTGCAACTGGCCCGGGAGCTGGGTGCGGACATCGTCATCGACGCCCGCACCCAGGACGTCGGCGCCGAGCTGAAACGACACGGCGGTGCGCACGCCGCCCTCGCCCTCGCGGTGAACCCGGCCGCTTTCCAGGCCGTCAACTCCGGTCTGCGGCGCGGCGGGAAACTCGTCATGGTGGCCCTGCCCGCGCACGGCACCCTCCAGGTCTCGATCTTCGACACGGTCCTCAACGGCACCTCGGTCATCGGCTCCATCGTCGGCACCCGGCAGGATCTCGCCGAGGTCTTCCAGCTCCACGCCGAGGGCCGCACGAAGGTCATCCGGGAGACCCGTCCGCTCGCCGCCGTGAACGACTGCATCGACGAGGTCCTCGGCGGCCAGGTCAAGGCCCGGATCGTGTTCGATCTCAACGCGGGAGGCTGAGAACGATGTTCCTGCCCATGGTCGTCGGAGTCGACGGCTCCGAGTCGAGCCTGCGGGCCGTCGACTGGGCGGCCGACGAGGCCGCCCTGCACGGAGTACCCCTGCGGATCGTCCACGCCTACCGCTGGGACCGCTACGAGGGGGCTTCCCTCGCCCGCGAACTCGGCAAGCCGTCCGGTCACGTCACCTCCGACGACATCCTCGTCGTCGCCACCCGCCGAGCCCGTCGTCACCACCCGGACCTCGCCGTCACCACCGCGGCGGTGGCCGAAGAACCGGAGTACGTCCTCCTGCGCGAAGCGCGCAACGCCTCCGCCGTGATCGTGGGCACCCGCGGGCGCGGCGAACTCGCCGACCTCCTGCTCGGCTCCGTCAGCCTGGCCGTGGCCACGACGGCGGACTGTCCGGTCATCGTGATCCGCGGAAACCACGACAACCGGGCCGCCGGCGGCCGGCGCGGCCGCGTAGTCGTCGGCGTGGCCGACGCACCCACCGCGGCGGTGCGCTTCGCCTACGAGGAGGCCCGGCGGCGCGGCGCCGCCCTGGACGCGGTACGGGCATGGCGATGCCCCACCCATGAAACGGTCGACCACCCGCTGCTCGCGGGCACGCCCGAGCGGGTGCACGAGGAACGGGCGGCCAAGGAACTGGAGGCCGCGCTCGCCGACGCCCCGGCGGACGTACGCCTGCGCCGCCACACGGCCGAGGGACCCGCCCGCCGAGTGCTGCTGACCGCCTCGCACGAGGCGGACCTGCTGGTCCTCGGCCGACGGCGTCCAGGGCAGTTCGGGCACCGCCTCGGCCGGGTCGCCCACACATTCCTGCACCACTCCGCCTGTCCGGTCGCGGTCGTACCCGACACGGCGTGATCGCCCGGAGGTGCCGCCCGGGACGACCGGCGGGAGACCGGGGACCGACCGGCCCTGCGGGCATCCCCGCTCGGCCCCTGGGCGCGACCGACATCGTGACAGACGCTCGACAGGCCAAGGACCCGAGCGGCTCGAAGGAGAACCGCCATGAAGGACGACACGCCACACCGCCCCGCAGTCCACGCGCTGCTCACGGACGGCACCACCGTCCGTATCCGCCCCGTCGAGCCCAGGGACCACGACCAATTGGAGGGACTCTACGCGGAGATGTCACCGGACAACCGCCGCCTGCGCTTCTTCTCAGTCGGCTCCCGCTCCGCCGGCCTGGCCGCGGACACCGTGTGCGCGCCGGCCCGGCGCGGACACCGGGCCCTGCTCGCCGAACGCGCCGGACAGGTCCTCGGCCTCGTCGAGTACCACGCCGCCGCCGACGCGCCGCACACCGCCGAACTCGCCGTCGCGGTCGCCGACGGCCTGCACCACCGGGGCGTAGGAACCCTGCTCGTCGAGCACCTCGTCTCGGCCGCCCGGACCGACGGCATCACCGCCTACACCGCCGACGCCCTCAGCGACAACCACGAGGTACTGCGGCTCTTCGCCGACCTCGGCCTCACCGTGACCCGGCACTTCGACGGCCCCGAGGTGCACTGCGACATCGACCTGCACGTCGACGAGACCTACCTCACGGCCTCGGAGGCCCGGGGACGGACCGCCGACGTGGCCAGCCTGGAGCCGCTGCTGCAGCCGCGCTCCATCGCCGTCGTCGGGGCCGGCCGCCGTCCCGGCTCGGTGGGACGCGCCCTGCTGCACCACCTTCACGAGGACGGCTTCACCGGCCGCCTGTTCGCGGTCAATCCCGCCACCACCGCCATCCTCGGCGTACCGTCCTACCCCTGCGTCGGCGCCCTTCCCGTCGTCCCTGACCTGGTCGTCGTGGCGAGCCCGGCCGGGACCGTGCCGGCCGTCGCCAAGGAGTGCGGCAAGGCGGGCGTACGCGCCCTCGTCGTGGTCTCCGCCGGACTGGACACGGAGCAGGCCGAGGCCCTGCTCACCGCCTGCCGGACTCGCGGGATGCGCCTGGTCGGCCCCAACTGCCTCGGCGTGGCCAACACCGCTCCCGGGTACCGCTTCGACGCCACCTTCGCCGCCGCACACCCCCGCGCCGGGACCGCGGGGGTCGCCGTACAGTCCGGCGGCATCGGCATCGCCCTGCTGGAGGGACTGTCCCGGCTGGGCATTGGCGTCTCCACGTTCGCCTCGCTCGGCGACAAGTACGACGTCAGCGGCAATGACCTGCTCCAGTGGTGGGAGAGCGACGGCCACACCGACCTCGCCCTGCTCCACCTGGAGTCCTTCGGCAACCCGCGGGCCTTCTCCCGCACCGCCCGGCGGCTCACCCGGCGCATGCCGGTACTGACCGTCGACGCCGGACGCACCGACGCCGGCCGCCGCGCCGCCGCCTCGCACACCGCCGCCGCGGCCACTGGCACGATGACCCGCCAGGCCCTGTTCACCCAGGCCGGCGTCACCGCGACCCGCTCCGTCGGCGAGCTGCTGGAGGCGGCGGCCCTGCTGCACGCACAGCCCCTGCCGGCCGGCCCCCGCGTCGCCGTGCTCACCAACGCCGGCGGTGCGGGAGTCCTGGCCGCCGACGCCTGCGCCGAAGCCGGCCTGACCCTCAACCCGCCCAGCCCCGAACTGGCCGACGACCTGCTCGCCGCGCTGCCCGCCGGAGCGAGCGCCGGCAACCCCGTGGACGCCACCGCCGCCGTGACCGAGGACGCGTTGCACACCTGCGTCGAGCGGCTCGAGGGTCATCCGTCCGTCGACGCGGTCCTGGTGGCCCTCGTCCCCACCGCGGTCGCCGCCGCGACGGGCGACGACCTGGTCCGGGCCGCCACCCGAGGACCCGGCCGCCGGGCCAAGCCCGTCATCGTCGTACGCCTGGAACAGGACCTGCCGGTCACCCTGCTGCCCGTCACCGATGGCGAGGCGATCCCCTCGTACGCCGAACCGCGGGCGGCGGCACGGGCGTTGGCCCACGCCGCCCGTCGGGCCGCCTGGCTCGCCCGGCCCGTCGTCACCGTGCCGGACCCGGACGACATCGACACCTCCCGCGCGCATGCTCTGGCGGACGACTTCCTCGCCCGCCAGCCGGACGGAGGCTGGCTGGACCCGTGTGCCTGCGCCGAACTCCTCTCCTGCTACGGTATCCCTCAGCTGCCCTGGGCCTGGGCCGAGACCGAGGACGACGCCGTACGCGCCGCCGAGCGCCTGCGCGGCACCGACGGCCGAGTGGTCCTCAAGGCACACTGGCCCGGACTCGTGCACAAGAGCCTCCAGCATGCCGTCTACCTCGACCTGCGTGACGAGGCCCAGGTACGCGCCGCCTTCCAGGACCTGCGGACCCGCTTCGAAGGGCTCATGACCGGAGTCGTCGTCCAGCCGCTCGCATCCCGCGGCACCGAGCTGTTCGCCGGCGTCGTCCAGGACGGCGTCTTCGGCCCGCTCGTCGTCTTCGGCCTGGGGGGCACGGCGACAGAGGTGCTCGCCGACCACGCCGCCCGTCTCGCCCCGCTCACCGGTCAGGACGTTCACGACCTGATCACCGCCCCGCGTTGCGCCCCCTTGCTCTTCGGCACGCAAGGCGGCGGCCCCGTCGACCTGGAGGGACTGGAGCAGGTACTCCACCGGCTGTCCAAGATGGCCGTGGACCTGCCGCAGCTCGCCGAAGCCGATTTCAACCCGGTCCTCGCCACACCCGGCGGGATCACCGTTCTCGACGCGCGGATACGCCTGCTGCCCCGTCGGCCGCAGGACCCCTATCTGCGCCGACTGCGCTGAGGAGGAACAGGCATGAGGAACCAGAAGGTCGGCTCCGTGATGACCACCCAGGTGATCCGCGCCGAGTGCGGCACCCCCTTCAAGGCCGTCGCGGGGCTGCTCTCGGAACACCGCGTCAGCGGACTGCCCGTGGTGGACGACGACCAGCACGTCATCGGCGTCGTCTCCGAGACGGACCTGATGCTCCATCAGGCCGCGACGCCGCTCGCCTACGAACCACCCCCGCGGTTCCGCCTCGCACGGCTGACACCGCGCGCCCGCCGGCAGGCGGCCAAGGCCAGGGCGCGCACGGCCGGCCGTCTGATGACCGCGCCCGCCGTCAGCGTGCACGCCGAGGACACCGTCGTGGAGGCCGCCCGCACCATGGTCGAGCACCGGGTGAACCGGCTCCCGGTACTCGACGAGGACGACCGCCTGGTCGGCATCGTCACCCGGCACGACCTGCTGCAGACCTTCCTGCGACCCGACGCGGAGATCCGCGAGGAAGTGATCCGCGAGGTGCTGCAACGCGGACTGTGGCTGGTCAACGGCAGCGTCGACGTCACCGTCACGGAGGGAGTCGTCACGCTGGAAGGGCAGCTGGAGCGGAAGAGCGAAACCGAGATAGCGGTGGCCATGACCCGCAGGACCGACGGAGTCGTCGACGTCGTGGACAGGCTCACCCACCGCTTCGACGACTCCGAGTTCCGGGACGACACGCGCGTGCCGGGCGGCGTCGCGGACGACTGGCTGCGGCGCCTGTGAGAGGAGACGGACCACCATGGAGCAGAAGGTGCTTGTCGCCTACGGGACAGCCAACGGATCGACGCAGGAGATCGCCGAGACCGTGGCGGAGGTGCTGCGGACGACGGGGATCACGGCCGAGGTGCTGCCCGCCCGGTCGGTGACGGATCTGGACCCCTATGAGGCTGTGGCGGTCGGCGGAGCCCTGTACGCCGGGCGCTGGCACAAGGACGCCAGGCGCTTCGTACGGCGGCACCGCGGAGCTCTGGCGCACCGGCCGGTGTGGTTCTTCAGCTCCGGACCGCTCGACTCGACGGCCTCGCAGCGGGACATTTCGCCCGTGCCGGGTGTCAAGAGGGCCATAGCCAGGCTCGACGCCCGCGGGCATGTCACCTTCGGCGGTTGCCTCACCGAAGGCGCGCAAGGCTCCATCGCCCGGATGATCCTTCGCAACGGCAAGGGCGGTGACTTCCGCGACTTCGCCGCGATCGAGCACTGGGCGGCGGGTGTGGCGGAGGAGCTTGGTGCCATGACACACGGGTGAACGGCCCTGGCGGTACGGTCCCGTCGTGCCCCAGGGGTGAAACGTGGATCTGAGGGGTGTGCTTGTCGCGCGTGTCCTGGCGGCAGGAGCGGCAGGGGCCCGTCCGGGCACGCCGGCCACCGGCTCCGAGGTGCACGGCGGACTGCGGCACCCGGGTTCCGACGGAAGCCCGGTCGTCGAACGGCGACCGTGGTGACACCCCGCTGCACTGAGGACTCGGGCGTCCTCGTCCTCGGTGGCGGTGCGGCCGGTCTCAGCCTCGCTCACCGGCTGACGGAGAGCGGCACGGCCACCGCCGTGACCCTGGTGGAGCCGCCGGACGGGCCGCTGCGCCCCGCGGAGCGCACCTGGTGCTACTGGGGCGCCGGCACCGACGGCCTCGAAGAGGCGGTCAGCGCCTCCTGGTCCGTACTGCGTCTGCACGGCGCGGACGCTGGTTCGGTCACCGTCGATCCGGCCCCCTTCACCTACCGCATGGTGCGCTCCGCGGACTTCGAGCGACTGGTCCACGGCCGCCTGGCCCGTACGGAGGGAGCGCGCCTTCTGCGAGGGACGGCGGAAGCGGTGCGCGCCGTACCCGCGGGCGCGGAGGTCCGGTGCGCGCTGCCGGGAGGCCGGCCCCTGACGCTGTACGCCCGCAGGGTCTTCGACTCGCGGCCGCTGCCCGGTCTGCCGCCGGCGCGTACGCGGCTGCTCCAGCACTTCCGTGGCTGGTTCGTGCGCACCGACACCGACCGGTTCGATCCCGCGGTCGCGGATCTGATGGACTTCCGGGTTCCGCAGCCGGCCCGCGGGCTCGCCTTCGGCTACGTCCTGCCGCTGGCGCCGGACCGGGCGCTCATGGAGTACACCGAGTTCTCCCGCGACGTGCTGACCACCGCGGCGTACGAGTCGGCACTCGGGCACTACTGCCGCGACATCCTTGGACTCGGCCGACTCACCGTGGAACGGACGGAGCAGGGGGCATCCCCATGACCGACGCCCGCTTTCCACGGCGTGCCGGGCACGCCGTGTTCCGTATCGGCACCGCGGGCGGTGCCACTCGTCCGCCACCGGCTACACCTTCGCCGCGGTGCAACGCCACAGCAGGGCCATCGCCGCCGCCCTGCGTGACGGACACGACCGCTTCCCGGCACCGCACGGGCTGCGGGCGCTGGCCATGGACGCGATCCTGCTGCGCGCCCTGGACACCGGTCGCATCGACGGGCCGCGCTTCTTCACCGACCTGTTCCGCCGGGTCCCGGCCGAGCGTCTGCTGAGGTTCCTCGACGGCACGACCTCGCTCCGGGAGGAGTGGGGCATCGGGCTGCGCACCCCCGTCCGGCCGATGCTGCGCACCGCGGCCGAAGTGCCCTTCCTCCCGCGCCGCTCCCGGCCCGCCGACCGAACCGGAGGACACACCCGATGACGCTCCCGCGCGACCACGACCTGGCCCGCGCCTTCGACCACGCCTCCCACACCTACGACCACCTCACGGCCCTCAATCCCGGCTACCGCGCCGGCCTCCTGCGCTCGGCCCGACGTCTCGCGCTCCCGGACGACGGGGCCGGACTGCACCTGCTCGACCTCGGATGCGGCACCGGCGCCTCCACCCGGGCCCTGCTCAGGGCCGCCCCACGGGCCCGGATCACGGCCGTGGACGCCTCCGCCGGCATGCTGCGCCGAGCACTTGCCAAACCGTGGCCCCCACGCGTGCGCTTCCTCCACCTGACCGCCGAGGAAGTCGGTGCGGTCCGCGAGGGCGAGAGCCCTTTCGACGCGGTCTTCGCCGCCTACCTGTTCCGCAACGTCACCGACCCGGACGCGGTCCTCGGGAGGGTCCGCGGACTCCTGCGGCCGGGCGGACGCTTCGCCGCCCACGAGTACAGCCTCAGCGGCTCACCGGTGCACCGGGCCCTGTGGTCGGCGGTGTGCCGCGGGCTCGTCGTCCCCGCGGGCACACTCACCGGCGACCGCACCCTCTACCGCCATCTCCGGCACAGCGTCGTCGCCTTCGACACCGCACCCGAGTTCGCCGCCCGGCTGAGGCGGGCGGGCCTGACCTCGGTGCGCGTCGCCCCCGTCGCCGGATGGCAGACGGGCACCGTGCACACCTTCCTCGCCCGCAAGGGCGAGCCCAAGACGACAGAGGACCGCGTCCGGTGACCGCCCGCCGCACCACCGCCGCCCGACGGGGCCGCGACCGCAAGGCCGAGATCGTCTTCCCCGCACCCGGTGCGGACCGATTCCGACGCGGTGACGAGCCGTCCGTGGCGGTGATCGGCGGCGGGATCGCCGGTCTGGCCGCGGCCACCCTCATGGCCGAACGCGGCGCCCGCGTGACCCTGTACGAGAAAGGGGACTCACTCGGTGGCCGACTCTCCGGCCGGCGCACCACGCTGGCGGACGGCAGCGCCGTGACCATGACCCGAGGCTTCCATGCCTTCTTCCGCCAGTACTACAACCTCCGCGGACTGCTCCGCCGCACGGACCCCGGCCTGGAGCGCCTCACCCCGCTGCCCGACTACCCGCTGCGGCACAGCGGCGGTCTGACCGACAGCTTCGCCCGTGTCCCGCGGACCCCGCCGTTCAGCGCGCTCGGCTTCGTCGCGCTCAGCCCCGCCTTCGGGTGGCGGGACCTCGCCGCGATGGACGCGCGGGCCGCACTGCCGCTCCTCGACGTGCGCGTGCCCGAGGTCTACGAACGCTTCGACACCGTCACCGCCACCGGCTTCCTGGAAGGCGTGCGCTTCCCGAAGCGGCGCACCACCTGGCCTTCGAGGTGTTCTCCCGCAGCTTCTTCGCCGATCCGCGGCGGCTGTCCGCCGCGGAACTGCTGCTGATGTTCCACATCTACTTCCTCGGATCGGCCGAGGGCCTGCTCTTCGACGTACCGGCCGAACCCTTCCCCCAGGCATTGTGGGACCCACTGGGCGACTACCTCAGGCGCCTCGGAGTGGACGTGCGCACCGGAACCCCCGTGCAAGGGGTCCTTCCGCGCGACGGCGGGGGAGCGGACGTGATCACGGACACCGGTGCCGACCGCCACCAGGCGGTGGTGCTGGCCCTCGACACCGCGGGGCTGCGGCAGACCGTCGCAGCGTCACCCGGCCTGGGCACCGACGCCTGGCGGGACGGCATCGCCGCCCTGCGCACGCGCCGCCGTTCCTCGTCTCGCGGCTCTGGCTCGACCGGCCGGTCGACGCCGACCGGCCCGGGTTCCTCGGCACCAGCGGCTACGACGGACTGGACAACGTCAGCGTCCTGGAGCGGTACGAGGGCGAGGCCGCCCGCTGGGCCGCGCGGAACGGGGGATCGGTCGTGGAACTGCACGCCTACGCCGTGGACCCGGCGGCCGAACCGAAGGAGGTGCAGGACGAACTCGTCGACCGGCTGCGCCAGGTGTACCCGGAAACCCGTGAGGCGCGCGTCGTCGACGCCCGGCACGAGTGGCGCTCGGACTGCCCGCTGTTCGAGGTCGGCTCCCACCGGTGGCGCCCCACCGTGCGCACCCCCCCACTCGTGGCTGACCCTGGCCGGCGACGGAATCCGCTGCGACCTGCCCGTCGCCCTCATGGAACGGGCCGCCACCACCGGCTTCCTGGCCGCGAACGCCCTGCTCGCCGACCGTGGAGTGCGCGGCCAGACCCTGTGGACGGTTCCCCGGACCGGGCGTTCGCCCGTGCTGCGAGCGCTCGGGGCCGCCGCAGGACGCCACTCGGCTCCCTGACCGGCGGCCGCCCTCAGCCGGGAAACCGACCGGTGCTGCGCAGCGTCCAGCGCCGTTCGGCGTAGGCTAGGTCGTCGCGCCACAGCCGTCCGGCCGTACGGCGCATCAGCGGGCGCAGCACGGGGGCCGCGGCCCGGGCCACGGCGAAGCCGGGCCGGTCCGAGGCGGCGACGACCGCCTCGACCACGGCGGTGCGGGGACGCTCGTGGTCCGGCCCGGTCAGCGGCGTCGCGTGCGTCTCCACCACGGACGAGGCGCCCTCCCCGTCGGTGATGCGCATGACGACCGTGCGCGGCTCCGGCGCGGTGAACTCGGCCCGCACCGGCACCACGAGCCGCCCAGCCACCCGGAAGGAGACGTCGACGACGAAGGCGTCGTCCTCGTCCCCCTGCGGCTCACGCACCACCGAAAGGTCGACGAACGAGTACGGATGGAACCACGAGCCGTGCCACGGATCGAGCCGGTTGGCCACCACGTCCTGCGGTTCGCACCGCCCCACCGCCGTGAACACCGCGTCCACCCCACGGCCCGTTACGGGCCGGGCGGGCACGACGGGCCGCTCGCTGGGCTCCTCGCCGCCCACCTCGTCCAGCCGCACCCAGACGAGTACGCCGTCGTCGTGCACGGGGAACGGCCGCCAGCCGGCGGACGCGGAACCGTCCAGGGCGAGCCCGTGCCAGTGGCAGACCAGCGTGCCGCACACCACCCGGCTGTCGCGCAACGGAGCGCCCAGGTGCGGGCAGCTGCCCGCGCCGGCACGGGGCTCGCCGTCCTCCGAGCGCCACAGCACGACCTCCACACCACCGATCGTCCGGCCGTATGGCCGGTCGCCCGCGCGCACGTTCCGGGAGGCGCCGACCACGAACCAGTTGCCGGACGGACGGGCGGACGCCCTCTTGAGCGCGTCGGCGATGAGCGCGGGACGCGCCTGTCGCCACGTCGGAGTCTGAGCCGCCCAGTGGGGACCGGAAGCACGTCGGCGCAAGGGTGGCGACCACCGCTTGCCGTTCCCTCGACCGCTCACCGCACCGGACCCTTCCGTTCGACTGCCGACGCTCCTGCCCGTGCCACGCGGTCCTCCGTACGAGCACGCAACCGGGCACCGGCTACGCGCAGTACCCCGGCAGCGGCCGTTGCCGCCCGACGCCGACGCGACACCACCGCACGACGATGCAGCACGCTGTAGTCCTGCTCGGCGATCGCGTCGAGAATCCCGCCGTAGAGGGTGAACGCGGCACGAGTGCAGGGACGCACCCGCGGATCGAGCATGATGATGCCCGGCTCCGCCGTCCGGTACACGCGCCGCGTCATGGCCTCCGCCGCCATGAGAGCGGCCCGGATGCGGCAGTCGCGGCGCCCGGTACGCCTGCTCCACTCCAGCAGGGGCCGGTCCACGCCGTGCGCGGCCAGCAGATCACCGGGCAGGTAGACCCGCCCGCGGTCGAGATCCTCGCCGACGTCGCGCAGGAAGTTGGTGAGCTGGAACGCCACGCCGAGCGCCGCCGCGTGCGGCGCCGCCTGCTCCCGGGCCGTGACCGTGCCGAGGACCGGCAGCATCTGCAGGCCGATGACCGCCGCCGAACCGTGCACGTACCCCTGCAGATCGGCGAAGGTCGGGTAGTGGGTGACGGTCAGGTCGGCCCGCATCGAGGACAGGAAGTCGGCGAAGAGCGCATGATCGATGCCGTACCGGCCGGCGGTGTCCGCGACGGCCCTGACCTCCTGAAGTCGGTGGAGGGCACGCGCCGAAAGCCCGGCGGAGCGCCTGACGGAATCACTGCCGGATTCCTTTCCAGACTGGATCCTCAGCACGTCCGGTGCACCCCGGCGGCCACGGTGCGTGCCCAGTGCGACGCTCGGTCCCGTGCCGGCCGGGGCTACCCGGGCGGTCGTCGCGGCAGGCGCACGGTGAACGTGGTGGTGCCCGGGCCGCCGGTGACGGTCGCGCTGCCGCCGTGTGCGGCGGCCACCGCGGCGACAATGGACAGCCCGAGGCCCGTGCCGCCCCCGTCGGCGCCGCGGGGGCCGTCTCCGTGGACGAATCGGTCGAAGAGGTGGTTGCGCAGGGCGGGCGGGACACCCGGCCCGTCGTCGGTCACCGTGAGGCAGGCGGTGCCGTCGTCGTCCCGTCGTACACCCACGGTCACCGCGGTACCGGGAGGTGTGTGCAGCCGGGCGTTGGCCGTGAGGTTCGCGAGTAGCTGGTGAAGGCGGTGCCGGTCGCCCGACACGATGACCGGCTCCTGCGGCAGTTCCAGGGACCACCGGTGATCCGGACCGGCGGCCCGCGCGTCGTCGACCACGTCCAGCACGAGCCGCGTCAGGTCGACGGGTTCGTCCTCCAGGGGGCGGCCGGCGTCCAGCCGGGCGAGCAGGAGAAGGTCGTCGACCATGGCGCCCATCCGGGCGGACTCCGCGGCGATCCGCTCCAGCGCGCGGCCCACCTCGGGTGGCAGGGGGCCGGGGTGGAGCAGAGCCAGCTCGGCGTGACCGCGCACCGAGGCCACGGGGGTGCGCAGTTCGTGACTGGCGTCGGCGGAGAAGCTGCGCAGACGCTCCTCACTGCGCTGGCGCTGGGTCAGGGCATGCTCCACGTGCCCCAGCATCCGGTTGAACGCGGTGGTGACCTGGTCGACCTCCTCGCTACGTGGCCGGGTGTCGGGGGCGCGCGCGGGCAGCGCGACCGTCCCGCTCGCGAGGGGAAGCTCACTGACCCGGGTCGCGGTGTCGGCGATGCGGCTGAGGGAGCGCAGGGACCAGCGCACCCAGAGCGCACCCGCGACGCCGGCACCGACGAGCGCCAGCCCGAAGACCCCGCCCGCGACGAGTTCGAGCCGGTGGACCGCCGCTTCGACCGGCTCCAGCGGCAGGCCGGTGATCAGCGTGTCGCCGTCCCGCCCCTGCCATGCCATCACCCGGTAGTCGCCGAGACCGGTCAGCTCGACGCTGTGGCCCTGTCCGTCCGTGGGCACAGCCGCGAGGGCCCGGGCGTCGTCGGCGTCGACCTCGAGGGTGACCACGTCAGCCGGTGCGTCGCCCTGTCGGACCACGGCGGCGTTGGTCACCCGGCCGTCCGCGATCCGGACCCCCAGCGTCTCGGCTGCCTGGCGGCGGGTGTCACCGCGTTCGTCTCCGTCGTGGTCGTCGTGGTCCGTCTCCGGGTGCTCCAGACTCGCCGCGAAAGCGCTGCCCGTGTCGGCCAGCTGCTGGTCGAGGCGGTCGGTGAGGAACCCGTTCAGTTCCAGTACGGCCGCCCCGCCCACCGTGGCGCACGCGACGGCGAGCAGCACGAGCAGCCCGGCGGTCAGGCGGGCGCGCAGCGTATGAAGGCGCGGCCACCTCACTGGGGCGCCGGCTTCAGGACGTATCCGGCGCCCCGCACCGTGTGGATCATCGGGGCGCGGCCCGAGTCGATCTTCTTGCGAAGGTACGAGATGTACAGCTCGACGACGTGGGCACCGCCTCCGAAGTCGTAGGACCAGACCAGATCGAGAAGCTGCGTCTTGCTCAACACCTGACGAGCGTGCCGCATGAGGCAGCACAGCAGCTGGAACTCGGTCGGCGACAGGTCGATCAGGTCGCCGCCCCGGGTGACTTCGTGCGCGTCCTCGTCCAGTTCCAGGTCCCCGACCACGAGCAGGGAGTCGGTCGCCCGCTCGCGTGTCATCCCGGCGCGGCGCAGCAGGCCGCGCAGTCGCGCGACGAGCTCCCCGAGGCTGAACGGCTTGGTCACGTAGTCGTCGCCGCCCGCCGTGATCCCGGTGATGCGGTCCTCGACGGCATCCCGCGCCGTGAGGAACAGCACGCACACGTGCGGCTGCTCGGCGCGCAGGTCGCGCAGGACCGACAGCCCATCGCGGTCCGGCAGCATGATGTCCAGGACGACGGCGTCGGGCCGGAAGGCGCGGGCTTCGCGGACGGCGGCGTCCGCCGAGGCCGCCGCGCGGACGTCCCAGCCCTCGTAGCGCAGGGCTCCGGTGACGACCTCTGCGAGATCGGGTTCGTCGTCGACGACGAGGACGCGCACGGGGGTGCCGTCGGCACGGGTCAGGACTGCGCTGGGTGTGTTCATGGCCGTCCCAGCATCCCCCGTAACCCTCTGGATTTCCTCTGAACGTCTTCTGCGCCCCCTCGTACCGTCACGGTCGGGGTGCGGCTCAGAGCCGGCTCAGAGGTCGCGGCGCCACAGTGGACAGCCCCTGCCCGAGGAGACGTCCATGGCCACCGCGACCGACCGACCGCCCCCGGCGCGGCACCGCGCCTCCGCCACGCCGTGGCGGGCATCACCGGCCGCGGCGCTCCAGGCGGCCGCGTGGGCCGGAGGCATCGCCGTACTCGCGCTGTGGTGGAGGGACACGGGCTCGGTCGTCGGTGCGGCCGGCTGGCTCACCGGTGCGGGGCGCATCTCGGGGCTCCTGTGCGGTTACATGTGCGCCCTGCTGGTCGCCCTGATGGCGAGGGTGCCGTGGCTGGAGAGCCGGGTGGGCAGCGACCGTGCCGCGCGCTGGCACGCCTCGGCGGGTCGCTGGACCATCGGCCTGCTCCTGGCGCACATCCTGCTGATCGTCCTCGGCTATACGGCACAGGCACAGGTGGGGGCGTTGAGAGAACTCGGCACGATCGTGTTCGATCTGCCGGAGATGCTCAAAGCCACGGCAGGCGCCCTGATACTGCTCGCCGTCGGCTACACCTCGGTGCGCGCGGTACGTCGCCGGATGCGCTACGAGACCTGGTACCACCTGCACCTGTTCACGTACGCGGCGGTCTTCCTCGGCTTCTCGCACCAGTTGGCCGTCGGGGCGGACTTCGTGAGCAACGCGCCCGCCCGCGCCGCCTGGTACACGCTGTACGCCTCCGTGGCCTGCCTGGTCCTGTATTTCCGTGTCCTCATCCCGGTGCGGCTCAATCTCCGGCACCGGATCCATGTCGAGGCCGTCGTGCCCGAGGCACCCGGTGTGTACTCCGTCTGGATGCGGGGTCGCCGGCTCGACCGGCTCGACGCCCGGCCCGGGCAGTTCCTGCGCTGGCGCTTCCTGACCCCCGGCATGCGGGGCGCCAGCCATCCGTACTCGCTCTCGGCCGTGCCGCGCGACGACCTGATGCGCATCACCGTCAAGACGCTCGGCGATCACAGTGCGGCCGTCGCCGCCCTCCGCCCCGGCACCCGGGTGTGGGCGGAAGGGCCGTACGGCGCCCTCACCGCGGCACGACGCAGCCGCCGCAAGGTGTTGCTGATCGCGGGCGGCACCGGGATCACCCCGCTGCGCACGCTGTTCGAGACGCTGCCCGCCGCGCCCGGCGACCTGACGCTGCTCTACCGGGCGCGCACCCCGCAGGAGCTGGCGCTGAGCGGGGAACTGGAAGCCGTCGCCGCCGCACGCGGCGCCCGTCTCGTGTACGTCCTCAACAACCCGGACGGCTCGCGCGTCCGGATCACCGCGGAACGGCTCAGGGCGGTCGTGCCGGACGTCGACCGGCACGACGTGTACCTGTGCGGGCCGAGGGGACTGTCCCTGGCCGTGTACGACGCCCTGCGGGACGCCGGGGTGCCCGCGTCCCGCATCCACCACGAGTCCTTCGAACTGTGAGCCCCGCCATGCGCGCCCACCCCGTCCGCCGCACCGCGCTGACCTGCGCCGCCACCGTCACCGTGACGGTCCTCGCGCTGTCGCTCAAGCCTCACCATCCGCCGGTCGGCGCCCTGCCGCCCGCCACGACGCCCACGCCGAGCAGCGGCACCGGCACCGGCACGGGGGGAACCTCCTCGGGAACCCGTACGGTCACAGGTCCCACGGTCCAGACCCGCTACGGGCCCGTTCAGGTGCAGCTCACGCTCGACGGTTCGCGGATCGTCGCCGCGCGCGCCGTGCAGTCTCCCGGCGGCGACCCCCGCAGCCGGCAGATCAACGCCTCGGCGGTGCCCGCTCTCATCAAGGAGACGGTGAACGCCCAGAGCGCCCACCTCGACGCGGTCTCGGGCGCGACCTACACGAGCGAGGGCTACATGAGCTCTCTGCAGAGCGCGCTGGACCAGGCTCGTGCCTGAGCCGGCACTGCACCGCGTGGTGCACACGATGGGCACGGTGTTCTCCTGCACGGTGCGCGCCGAACCCACGCCCAGCCTCCGCCGGGCCCTCGACGCGGCCGAAAGCCTGCTGCACCACGTCGACGAGGTCTTCTCGCCCTTCCGGCCGGACAGCGCCGTCAGTCGCGTCGGGCACGGGCGCCCCGTGCCCGAGGAGTGGCAGCCGGAACTGCGCGAAATCCTCGCCCTGTGTGCGGACGCCCACCGGCGCACCGGCGGCCGGTTCGCGGCGTGGCACTCGGGCGTCTTCGACCCGAGCGGCCTCGTCAAGGGATGGGCGGTGGAGCGTGCTGCGGTTCTGCTCCGCGAGGCGGGGGCGGAGCACGTGTGTCTCAACGGGGGAGGGGACGTGCAACTGTACGGCGGGCCCTGGCGCGTAGGCATCACCCATCCCCTCCGGCCCGGCTCCTGCGCCGCGGTTGTCGAGTCGCCCGGAGGCCTGCTGGCAATCGCCACGTCCGGGCCTGGCGAGCGGGGATGCCACATCGTGGACCCGCGCACCGGCGCGCCGCCCACGGACGGCCTCGCCTCGCTGACCGTGACCGCTCCTTCGCTCACGGAGGCCGACGTGCTCGCGACGGCGGCGTACTGCATGGGCGCCGAAGCCCGCGGGTGGCTGGGCGCCCTGCCCGGCGTCGCCGCCTTCGCGGTGATGCCGGACGGACAGACCTGGACGACCGGCAAGGGCTGAGCGGGAAGGCGGTCCGCCGGGCGTCGGGACCGATGCCGACCTGCGGTTCGGCCGCACGGACCGGCCGAAGGGACCCTCGGTCGTGTCCGGGGACGAGTGGCCCCTACCCCGGCGCCTCCGTTGCGCGACACGCTGGAGTCGGAAGGGCCGACACGGGAGGTGTGCGACATGACCCGCACGATCACGGTGGGAATCGACGGCTCGCCCCAGAGCCACGCCGCCGCCGAGTGGGCGGCCCGTGAGGCCGAGTTGCGCGATCTGCCGGTACGCCTGCTCCACGTGTGGGAGCCGGCTCCCGCGGTCCTGGCCCAGGATCCGGTCCTCGGCGCGAAGACCCACCAGCACTGGACGGAGCGTGTCCCACAGAAGGTGGGCGATGGGCTCCGGCTGAAGACGCACCGCCCGACGTCGCCTTGCGCCGGCACACCGTCGAGGGCCCGGCACGCGCGGTGCTGCCCGCCGCTTCGGCGGAAGCCGGCCTGCTGGTGATCGGCCGTCGCACCCAGGGGCGGCCACGCCGTCCTGCACCGCTCGGCCTGCCCGGTCGTCGTCGTGCCGGAGCGGACGTGAGCACGCCGAGCGGGCCGAGGGCCGACAGGCGGCGGGCGGGGGCCGACCGGCCCAAGCGGCGTCCGTGCTGCCGGGGACACTCTGGAGTTGTGGGGCAATCCCCGTCGTACCGACGGTCGTGGGCCCGCGTGGCGCGGACCGGTCACCGTGGCCCCGGATGCTCCCGAGCGCTAGGAGAGTGAGCATCACGATGAAAGGCTACGTATTCCACGGTCCGGGCCGGTCCGCTTGGGAGGACACACCCGATCCGGAACTGAAGGAGCCCACCGACGCCATCGTGCGGGTCGACGCCGTCACCATCTGCGGGACGGACCTGCACATTCTGAAAGGGGACGTCCCCGAGGTGCGGCCCGGAACCGTCCTCGGTCACGAAGCGGTCGGCGAGATCGTCGAGGTCGGCACGGACGTACGCACCGTACGGCCGGGAGACCGCGCCCTGGTGTCCTGCATCACCGCCGACCGCGCGCGAGGCTGGAGTGAGGAACCCCTTCGACGGAGAGGGCGCGGTCATGTACGCACACCTCGGCGACCGGCTGATCGTCGAAAGCCCGTCCACCGGCGTCACCCGGCGGGACGGGGAGATAGTCGGCCTCCACCACGACGACGGAACTCCGCCCTACGACGTGCGCTGGTCCGACACCGGGGATGTCACTCTGGTGTTCCCCGGCCCCGACGCACGTGTGAACCATGGGTCAGAAGAGGTGAGGGGGTCGGAGGGAGCGCCTTCGGGCGTGCCCCGTGGCGAAGGGGTGGAATCCTCCCTGGCCGCCGCCGAAGCCGGCGACGTCGGTCGACGCCTGGCCGCGGCGCGCCGACGCAAGGGGCTGAGCCTGGAGCAGGTGGCCCAACGGGCCCGGATGGCGCCGCAGTACCTGGCCTACCTGGAGACGCACACCGCGGATCCGGGATTGGGCAGCCTCGTGCGACTGGCCGATGCCCTGGGCACGACCTGCGTCGAGCTGCAGGGAGGCGGCGCCGACCGTCCACCGGGGCGGGGAGTGGCACTTCGCGACCCGACGCTGCGCGACCTCGACGAGGAGGAGTGCCGCGCCCTGCTCTCGACACACGGAGTGGGCCGCCTCGCGCTGAACACGCCCGACGGCCCGGCGGTCTTCCCCCTCAACTACGTGGTGTCGGAGGGAGACGTCGCGTTCCGTACCGACCCCGACGCGGCCACTGCCGCGGCCGTGGACAGCCAGGTGGCCTTCGAGGTCGACCACATCGACGAACCCATGAGTCAGGGATGGAGCGTCCTCGTGGTCGGTCGATGCCGGGCCGTGACGGATCCGGAGGAGGCACGTCGGCTGGCGGAGCACGCGCACACCGAGCCATGGCCCGGCGGACGACGCACCATGTGGCTCGCCGTGGAGACGGAACGTCTGACAGGACGCCGTATCACTTCCGCGTCCGGCTACTGAGACAGGTGGTGCTCGCACGGCGCACGAGGCGGGACCCTCCGGTCCCGGAAGCACGCGCCCGGGTGGCGTCGGACCGGACCGGGACCGGCCGACGCGGTGAGGCCGACCGGCGAAACCTGGCGGGAGACGAGATGAAACTGCACACACACTGTGGTCGTACGATCAATGTCACCCGGTTCACTCCCCGGGGGCTGCCCAAGCGGATGGGGCGCGTCGTCCTGGACACGTCCTTCGCCTCCTACGACGAGGACGAGCTGTGGACGTCGCTCACGGCAGAGGAGGCCAGGCGTCTCGCCGGTCTGCTGCTGTTCCAGGCAGCCGCCGTGGAACCGGAGCCCAGTGCCGCACCCGGAGTCGTTGACGTGGTGCCGGTCGTCGCAGACGCCTACGAGGTCCGGGTCCGTGAGCATGTCCTGACCGTCGACCAACCGCTCGCCGACGGAGGAAAGGACACCGCTCCCACGCCCGTGGAGCTGTTCGTGGCGGCGGTGGCTTCGTGCGCCGCGCACTACGCGGGGCGCTTCCTGGACCGGCACGGTGCCGGTCGGGACGGCTTCTCCGTCCGTGCCGGGTTCCGCATGGCGGACGACCGGCCGCCGCGCGTCGCGTCGTTGCGCCTGACCGTGACGGCCCCCCGCCTGCCGGCGGAGAAGCTGGCCGCCCTGCGTGCGGTGGTGTCGCACTGCACCGTGACCAACACCTTGGCCCAGGCGCCCGAGGTGACGCTGGAGGTGCGCGGGACACCCTCCGGGGAGACCGCCCTCGGCACGGAGACGAGCGCACGCTGAAGCTGAGCGGGTAAGACGGTTCCCGCCCGTCGTGACCGCCTCGCGGTCGACGGTGCGAGGACCCTGCGTTTCCGGGTGGCCACCGGCTCAGTCGCCCATCGGCCCGCCGGTGAGACGGATCAGTGAGCCGGGTCGGTCTCCGTTTCCTGGCGGACGACGACGACGGGGCAGGCCGCGTGCTGAGCGCAGCGCTGGCTCACCGAGCCCAGCATCGCCCGCGCGAACGCGCCCCTGCCCCGGCGGCCGACCACGAGGAGTTCGGCCCCTTGGGAAGCGCGGATCAGGGTCTCGGACGGGTCGCCCTCCACGATGACCTCCCGCAAACCCGGCGGCCGTTCCTCGGCGAAGATGACGTCCAGCTCCGCCGCGAAACGCTCGCGCGCCTGCTCCAGGTCGAAGTCGGGATCGATGGCCGGACCGGTGAAACCGACGGCGGACGGTGTGTCCCAGACGTGGATCGCCTCCACCACACCACCGACGGAACGTGCGTACCGATCGGCCCAGCGCAGCGCGGCATAGGAGGACGGAGACCCGTCCACCCCCACGACCACCCGTGCTGTCGTCTCAGAGGACTGCATGGTCACCTCACTCACAAGCGTCGTCCGCCCCTGTCCACGCTGCCCGGTAGCACGCCACCGCGCCAGCGGAGAGGGGGCCGGCCCGACTTCGTGCCAGGGCCACGCGGGCGGAGGCTAGGACGAGCGGAGGCGCTCGGTGAGGTCCGCGGTCAGCTCGGACAGCCGTTCGGAGAACACGGCTCTTGCCGGCCGGGGAGCCCGGATACGCACAGCGTCGGCGGGCAGGCTCGCCAGGTCCGCCGTCAGCCGGGCGTGTCCCTCCGGCAGGGTGTCCGGTGGGCCGAGACGCCGGCCGTCACGCATGAGCGTGCGCAGCAGTGGCTCCGCCCCGGCCGGACCCGGTTCGTCCCACAGGGCGATGACGTCGTCACCACCCCGGCGCCGGAAGATTTGTTTGCGTCCTGGCGACGTCACCTTGGCGGACGACAGTTTCATGACCGGGCGGCCGTCGTACTGCACGAGCTTGTACGCCGAGTCCAGATACGGAGCGTCGGCCGACGTGCCGACACGGGTGCCGACCGCGTACACGTCGATGGGCGCTCCGGAACGGGCGAGGGCGTCCACCCCGTACTCGTCCAGGCCGCCGCTGGCGACGACACGGACGTCGGGAAGGCCGGCACGGTCCAGTTCGGCGCGCGCACGACGGGCGAGATCACCGAGGTCACCGCTGTCCAGCCGTACGGCGCACCCCGGCCCCCGCCCGAGGTCGCGCAGGACACGAGCCGCAGTACGGAGCCCGCGTACCGAGTCGTACGTGTCCACCAGGAACGTCACCGGCCCCGGGTGGGCGCGGGCGAAGGCGCGGAAGGCGGCCTCCTCGTCGCGAAAGGCTTCGACGTACGAGTGCGCCATCGTTCCGGACGCGGGCAGCCCCCAGCGGACCGCCGCCGCCACGTTGCTGGTTCCCGCGAAACCCGTGAGCGCCGCCGTGCGCGCGGCTTGCATTCCGGCGGAGGTCCCGTGGGCGCGGCGCAGGGAGAAGTCGATCACCGGACGCCCCGCGGCGGCCAGGACGGACCGCACCGCCTTCGACGCCACGGCCGTCTGATGCGAGACCTGGTTGAGCAGGAAGGTCTCCACGAGCTGGGCCTGCGCGAGCGGCGCGGTGACTTCCAGCAGTGGTTCTCCGGCGAACACGACACGTCCCTCGGGTATGGCGCGGACCTCGCCGGTGAACGTCGTCCCGCACAGCGGGGAGAGGTCGGCGTACGGCCGGTGCAGCGCGGAGGCGAAGTCCTCCACGTCCGCCGAGGTGACGCGGAAGGCGCTGAGGTAGTCGAGCGCGGGTTCGATGCCCGCGCTGACGAGAAACCCGCGTTCGGGGGGCAGGTCACGCACGAACAGACTGAACGTCGCGGGCCGGCTCATGTCTTCGAGTAGGTAGGACAGGGCCATGGTGACTTCGTACAGGTCCGTAGTGGTCACATCCGACATGGTCCTCACCCGCCCGTAGCCACTCGTGCCCGGTCACAACAAGCCTCACCGGCTCCCCGGGGCGTGGGGAAGGGCCGGCCGGCCACTCCCCGTGGCCACTCGGCCCCATGCGTCCGCGGCAACGGTGACGGACCCTGTAGGTGTCGGGACACTCTCCAGCCAGGTGGGAGGAAGCCATGGACGGCCACGTCTACAGAGTCGACGACGTCATGACCCGCAGGGTCATCGCCCTGGCCGGTGGAGCGACGTTCAAGGACATCGTCAGGACCATGGAGACGCAGCGGATCAGTGCACTTCCCGTCATCGACTCCGGAAGCCATGTGATCGGTGTCGTCTCCGAGGCCGACGTGCTGCGCAAGGAGGAATTCCGCGACAGCGACCACAAGCGCGGCCCCCGGAGCCGGACCCCCGGGGCACTGGTGAAGGCGCGGGCAGTCACCGCGGAGGACCTGATGACCACTCCCGCCGTGACCGTCCAGCCGGAGGCACCTGTGGCCCGGGCTGCCCGTCTCATGGCACGTCACAGGGTCAAGCGCCTCCCCGTCGTCGACCAGGCAGGCGTACTCCAGGGCATCGTCAGCCGCGCAGACCTGCTCAGGGTGTTCCTGCGGTCCGATCCCGACATCGCCGAGGAGGTCCGCCGGGAGATCGTCGGGAGCCGGTTCCCGGAAGGACTCGGATCGGTGCATGTGGAGGTGCACGACGGAGTCGTCACCCTCACCGGCCGGGTGCCGGACACCTCGCTCGTTCCGCTGGCCGAACGGCTGGTGCGCTCGGTCGAGGGCGTCGTGGACGTGCGGTGCGCGCTGACTGGCCCCCGGCACCGCCCGGTCACGGAACCGGATCTCATGCAGGAGGAGCACAGGCACACATCGGAGGGCAGGTGATGGGTGGGGCGAAGGCGAACAGCCGGCAACTCGCGACCACTCTCGCCCTGTCCGTCACACCATGGACATCGTCGGCGGCGGTCCGTCAGGCTCTCGACAGGCTCACCACGGGTGCGTACCGGCACGAGACGGACTCCGGGTCGGTGATCGCCGTACGCGTAGACGTGAATCGCCGTCGGCGCAGTCCGGACTGAGTGCGCGCCGAGCAGGTACTCGATGAGTCCCTTCACCTTTCGGCAGGGGCTTCGACGTCCGTCGGGTCCCACCGGACGTCGACGACACCCTCCACGGCGCGCACCAGGCGGGCGGTCACGGGCACCAACGAGGTGTCCTTGACCCTTCCTCGGAGAGTGACGAGGCCGTCCGACACCTCCACCCGGACGGCGTCCGCCGGTGAGGGGAAGAGCGGTGCGACGACCTCCAGGCCGACCTCTTCGGCGATGTCGTCGTCCGTGCGCAGGAACACCTTCAACAGGTCGGCTCGGCTGACGACACCCTCGAGAAGTCCCTCGGCGTTGACGACGGGCAGCCGCTTGACCTTCCGTTGCGCCATGATGCGTGCGGCCTGGGCGAGGGTGGCGTCGGGGTGGACGGTGACGGCCGGAGCCGTCATGACGTCCGCCGCGGTCAGACTGCCCGCCTTGGCCAGATCGGTCAGGCGGCGCATCTGAGTGAAGCGGTCCGGGTCACTGTCCCGGAACTCCTCCTTGGGCAGCAGGTCGGCCTCGGAAACGAGACCGATCACTCGTCCCTCGCCCTCGAGTACGGGCAGGGCGCTGACCTTCCACTGGTCCATGAGCGCGATGATGTCCTTGAACGGAGCCTGTGGACCCACGGCCACGGCCGTGTGCGTCATCACGTCACTCACCGTGTGAGGGCTGTTGAGCATGGCTTCCTCCTCGGCCCGGTCTGAGGAGCCGTACTCACGGCAGGATTCCGCTGCCGTGCGGGGCGTACAGGTCCAACAGACGGATGCGCGTCTTCTGCAGGCGGTCGGCCACCACCTGCCCGACCCAGGTCGCGACCGCCCGGCCGAACTCGGGGTGCTCGGCACTCACGGTCAGGACGGTCTTCGCGTCGAACTCCCAGGCCCGTACCGGGCTGAGTGCCTCGGCGCCCAGGTGCCACTGGTACGGGGGGAAGTGCCAGGACCAGCCGAGCAGTTCGCCGTGGCCCAGCGACTCGACGACGGCGTTGCGGCCGTCGGGGACGCGGATGTCCAGAACGACCGTTCCGGTGCGGATGATCCAGAAGCGATCGGCCCGCCGGCCCTCTTCGAACAGCCGCGCACCCGACGGGAACGAGACTTCGCGCGCGAGTCGCAGCAGACGTTCGCGGTGCTGCGCCGACATGGCTATCGGGAGGGTGGTTGTGGAGGTCATCGTTTCGTCTCCTTCCCGCGGCCCTCGGGGAGCGGTCGTTCGGGCGGCTGCCATGTGCGGCTGCTCTTCCCTGGTACCAGCCAGCCTGTCGCGTGTGCGCCCCTGGCACCACGGGCCTTCCGGGCACTGCCGGGACCGTCGGCCCCGGGCAAGTGGGGCCATCCGGGTGCCACGACGGAGAGAGCAGTCCGGCCCGGGCAGAGGGAGAGGATCCGGGCCGCCGCAGATGCCGCACAAGGGAGGTGCAGCCAGGGCGCATCAAGGCCGGGAAGGACATCCGCTTCTCGCGGATCCTGATCGCACGGTGCACGGATTCCGACCGTTTCCCCGTGTCCCTGCTGTCCTTCCCGCCACCTCCAGCACACCACGCGGATCGCCGGGGTGGAAGGGCCGACCGGCCCCATCGTGCTGCCGCCCTACGCGCCTCGCACAGGCACGCACCGGATTCCACGTACGCCGATGGCGCACCACGTTCTTCGCCGGGACCTGAGCCGTGGGACGGGCCCTAGTACTCCAGCAGTACTTCGTGGCTTGACCTGAGGGAACGTGGAGCGGTGGGAGTGTAGCGGGCAGGATGCCGTCACGGACGACTTCCGCCCGCACCCCCCTCGAAGGAGTGCCCACGACGGCGGTAG